>DUDB01000070.1:1130-2148 GCA_012959525.1 Planctomycetota bacterium | reverse complement strand
TTGTTTAATTCTCCAATTTTTCTAGTATTTATACATTAAACCTGTGAACCTACTGGACTCGAATACCATTTTGCACCAACTAAATCGCCTACATCTGTAGCATTTGAATCTGTAGTCACACTATATTTTTCTATTATGTTTGTAGAACCACCACCCTGATGACCAGCAGCAGAATAACCAAAAGTTTCTGATGAACATCCCGTATGTGCATGACGAGCTCCTGATAAATCTGCAATACTAGTCGAATTACCATCTGTTGTAAAAGAATATTTACGAATGTTACCTCCATTGTTACCAATAGTACCACCAGTTATATATCCATGTGTTAAAGATGATGTACCGGCATGAGAACTACTAGGAATATCACAATCACCTACATCTGTAGCATTTGAATCTGTAGCAAACGGAAATTTATCAATTGTACTCCCCGTCGGATTACCGGGAATTTCACCTCCTCCAGCAGAATATCCATGTGTAGATGATGATGCTCCTGCTGTTGGATTTCTTGCTACTGTTAAATCTGCAATATCTGTTGCATTATTTGTACCACTAGTTGCAAACAAAAACTTTTGTATATGATTACCCACCACGGCGTTAACTCCACCACCCGTATGATAACCATGAGTTTCAGATGACTGTCCTGTACCTTGTCCTGACTGTATTGCTAAATCACCATGATCTACAGCATTTCCTTCTGAAGCAAAACTCCACCTATCAATTGCTAATGTTACAGGTCCATTCGCTGCACTACCAGAAATATAACCATCTGTATCTGATGATTGTCCAGATTGATGATGCCTACCAAGTGTTACATCTCCAACATCAGTACTATTTACATCTGATGTAAAACTCCATCTATCAATTGCTCTCGGTCCTTCTCCGAAACCAGTTGGATTTGTATTACCAGAAGCACAATATCCTTTGACTGTTCCCGGGAATGTCCAAGATGTTCCCCACTCAGGTGCAGTTACAGATTCATTCATAGTAAGAACTTGTCCTGCTTCTCCTTTTGCAAGTC
>DUDB01000070.1:0-1092 GCA_012959525.1 Planctomycetota bacterium | reverse complement strand
TGATGCTTGACTAGTCAACTCTATTGTAACACCTGATATTTTTTGTATAGCCATTTTTATACCTGTGTTCCTGCGGCCGCAGTATGAGCTACTAAAACATCACCCACATCAGTCGCATCTGCATCACTACTAAAAGTGTATCTATCAATTGTTACATTATAATTCACAGACCAATCATCATTCCCAGTACAAGCATAACCATGTGTTGTAGAAGAAGCCTCTGATACATGATAACGTGGTATAGTTAAATTCCCTATATCAGTCGAATTACTAGTCGCAGCAAATGCAAATTTTTGTATATGATCGAAAATTGCTACTGAACTATTACCACCTTGTGTATAAGCATGTGTAAGTGAAGATGTACCAGAAATATCACTAGTAAACGTAAATAAATCTCCGACATCAGTAGCATTTGTATCTGATGCAAATGGATATCGTTCAATTATATTTAATCTTCCACCATGTGCAGTACTATATCCACCTGCCTTATAACCATAACCACCAGTCCAATCACTATGACCTGATCCCTGAAAATGAGCAGTAGTTGAATCAGCTACATCGGTAGAATTTCCATCTGTTGCAAAACTATATTTCTGTATAGTATTAATACCTGCATCGGTGGTTGCGTGTGCCCCACCAGCTATATAACCATAAGTTTGAGAATTAGAAGGTGCAGCCAATCCAGCTCCCTCGGCCGTTGTGCCTAATAAATCTCCTACATCAGTTGCATTACTTGATGTAGAAAATTGTTGCTTATCCATAGTGTTTCTAACTGTATTACCAAAATTAGAACCTCCAGTATAATAACCATGAGTTGCAGATGCTGATGAAGTAACCTTATCTCTCGCAACAGTCAAATCAGAAACATCAGTAGCATTTCCGTTTGTTGAAAAACTATATTTTTGTATAACATCAGATTTAACAGTACTAGTTGTTCTGCCACCAGCATCATAACCAAAAGTTCTTCCTTGATATGATGGAGCATTACCCCAATTTGGAAATCCAGCTGGATTCATAGTTAATACTTGTCCAACTTCACCTATTGCTAATCGTTGCCAAGCGGCACCATCAAAGTATGCAACATCACCAGCA
>DUDB01000069.1 GCA_012959525.1 Planctomycetota bacterium | reverse complement strand
GACGTCGTCCACGTAGATGGGATCCATGTTCTCGTTGGCAGGTTGCAGGCGCACACGGTTTTCTTCGCGGTAGATGCGCTTGAGCGTGCACGTCTCATCGGGCAGGACAGCCACCACGGTCTCGCCATCGCGGGCGTCCTCCCTGCGCTCAACCAGGACAACGTCCCCATCGGCAATGGCGTCGTCGATCATCGAGTCTCCCGCCACCCGCAGGGCGTAGACGTCCTTGTCATCGGGCATCAAAGAGGCCAGGTCGAGGGTCTCAGGTTCTTCGAGGGCCTCGATGGGACAACCGGCCGCGATGCTGCCCAGGATCGAGAGCTGTGATGTGGAAGAACCGGGGGCTGCGGACTCGGGCTCGACCAGTTGGACGTTGCGGCTGGTGCCGCGCTTGTTGCGGCGTAGGACGCCCTTGCGCTCCAGCTCGGACACATGGCCAAAGATGGTCACCTTATTCACTCCGAAGTGCTCTGCGATTTCCTCATAGGTGGGGCTCAGACCATTGTCGTGGGTGTACTCCTGGAAGAAGTCGACTATCTGACGCTGCCGGCGGGTGAGGGGGACGCTGCTCATGGTGAGTGACTCGGTTCGAGGAGTGGAGCGCGGTGAGGTGGTTGAAGTCAGGGAGGGTGCCAGTAGTACTTTCGTGCGGCTTGACCCGGATCCGCACCAGTCTCTAACTATTGCTGGTCCGGGAAGGTCCCCCCGACAGCGTTCAGACCAGGAAGGTGGCCCCGAGGAGGGCCGCGAAGAAGATATAGGAGGGGCCGTCGTTGCGGGCGCGGAGGATGATTGCAGTCATGGTTGAGGGTGTTCCGTTTAGAGGGTCAGGTTGGGAAGGCCTCCCCCGGGGACCGACCGACCTGGGAGGGGTGGTCGGTGGAGTGTGGGTCCCGGGTGAGGTGTGCGGGTGAGGTGTGCGGGTGAGGTGTGCGGGTGAGGTGTGCGGGTGAGGTCTGCGTTCCGGGGGGGGGGTCTTATGGGTGCGAAGCTTGCCGCGGGCCTTGGAGTTGCCCCGGGGTAGGACAGGCATCCCGCCCCGGGGTAGAAGACCTAACAAGGCCCTAATCTATCGGCTTTTCCTACCCGAACAAGACCCAAACAAAGGGTTTCTCGGGTCGGGATTCCCAAGTCGTGGCCAGTACAGAAGTTAGGGGTATGTTCGGGTCTTGGTTTGTGCCGGATTCTGCCTTCAGGGGGCCTGGAGAGGCCCTTGGTTCCCATGCTTGCTAGAATCCGGGCCCTCTTTCCTCAATCGGATCGATTCCTTGGACAGTTCTGCGCCCCTTCATTCACCCCGCTACCTGATCCCCCTGGATCTGCGCAACGTTCCCCAGTATCGCTTCGATGCGGTGGTGGTGGGCAGCGGGGCTGGAGGCAGCACGGCCGCCTTGGAGGCTGCTCGAGCGGGCTCCTCCGTTGCCTTGCTTTCCAAGGCCGCCCTGGAGAGTTCGAACACCCTGCTCGCGAAGGGGGGGATGGCGGCCGTCTTGGGAGAGGGGGATAGCATCGCCGCTCACGTGCAGGATACCCTGCGGGTGGGGTGTGACCTGGCCGACCCGAAGGTGGTCGAGGACGTGGTCTCCTGCGGACCCGCTGCGGTGCAGGCCCTGCTGTCCATGGGCGCCGAGCTGGACCGCGACGAGTCGGGCGCCCTGGAACTCTCCAAGGAGGGGGGGCATTCCCAACCACGAATCGTGCACGCGGGTGTGGATGCCACGGGCAAGGCCATCCAGAGCAGCCTCGTTCGCAGCGTACGAGCCACGGAACGGATCTCCTCATTTGAACACGTGTTCGCCATTGACCTGCTCTCCACACCTGAGGGGAGAGTGGCCGGAGTGCTGTGCTCCACCGAACGGCGCGAACTTGTCGTCTTCCAGGCGCCACAGATCATCCTGGCGACCGGTGGCGCGGGCCAGATCTACCGCGAGACAACCAATCCCGTTATCGCGACCGCCGATGGCGTGGCCATGGCCGTGCGTGCCGGCGCCGTCGTGCGCGACATGGAGTTCATCCAGTTCCATCCGACCTGTCTCTACATCGCCGGGGCGGCCCGGGTCCTGATCTCTGAGGTCGTGCGCGGGGCGGGAGGTGTTCTGCGTGACCGCAATGGTCTGAGGTTCATGCCGGAATCTCACCCCGCCGCGGAGCTTGCTCCCCGGGACGTTGTCAGCCGCGCCGTCTTCGACAGCATGCTGGCCACGGACGACACCAGCGCCTACCTGGACCTGTCCGGACTTGATCGAGATCCACACCAGGCCTTCAGCGGACTGTCCTCCATCTGCGAGTTCTTCGGCATCGACATCGCAACCGATCCGATTCCAGTGCGCCCGGGCTGCCATTACCAGGTAGGCGGCCTCAAGGTGGACCGCGAGGGACACACCTCGGTGCCCGGACTGTGGGCGGTGGGGGAGGTGGCAAGCTCTGGGCTGCACGGGGCCAACCGCATGGGATCCAATTCCCTGCTCGAGGCTCTGGTTCTGGGGGCCGCCACGGGTGCGGCCGTCGGGCAGACCGTCCAGGCGGACGTCAGCCGCAGCCTTCCCAGCTTCACGGTTCGGGAGCAAGGGCCCAAGACCCCTCCCGTGAGGGTCAACGTGGACGACCTCGTCTACTCCTTGAAGTCGCTCATGTGGCGCGAGCTGGGAGTGCGGCGCACGGGAACCGGCATGAACGAGGCGCTGGACAAGATGCGCTTTTGGTCACGGGCTGTGCGGGCCATGCCTCTCGAGGACCCGCGCGCCTGGGAGTTCTCGAACATGCTCGAGGTCGCGCAGCTGATCACGCTGAGTGCTCTGGCCCGGGAAGAGTCGCGCGGCGTGCATCACCGTTCAGACTTCGAAGGCGCACGGCCCGAGTGGCTGGCGCATACCGAGCTGACGCCCCAGGGCAATGAGGCGATGATCGAGAGCGTAGGTATCGAGCGACGGTCCTTGGCGAGTGCGCTCTCTAGTTCATGAGCTCCGAGCCGCAGTCCAACCAAGCCGAGCGCGAGCGCGCTCTCGTTTGTGGCGTCCTCTTTCCGGAGTTTCCGCCCGAATTCGACGGCGAACTCTCGGAGATCTCGGCCCTAGTGCACGCCGCTGGCGCGGAAGTCGTGGGCGTGGGCGTCACTCAGAAACGGCACACCCCCCATCCCGCCACCCTCATGGGCAAGGGCAAGGTGGAGGAGATCTGGGAGGAGGTCCAGTCCCTCAAGCCGGATGTGGTCGTGGTGGACAACGATCTGAGCCCCGCACACATACGAAACCTGGAGAAAGCCTGGGAGCTGCGGGTCGTGGATCGTTCGGAGTTGATCCTCGACCTCTTTGCCAATCGGGCCCAGACCCGACAGGCCCGCCTACAGGTCGAGCTGGCCCAGAACGAGTACCTCCTGCCGCGGTTGCTCCGCATGTGGACGCACTTGGAGCGGATGGAGGGCGCCATCGGTACCCGCGGACCCGGGGAGACCCAGCTCGAGACCGACCGGCGTCTGCTCAATCGGCGCATCTCCGACCTGAGGGCCCAGCTCAAGGAGATCGAGAAGCGCAAGCGACGCCAACTTGACACGCGCAGCGAGGAGTTCAAGGTGGGACTCGTGGGGTACACCAACGCGGGCAAGTCGACCCTGCTCAACCGGCTTACGGGCTCCAACGAGCTGGTGGAGGACATGCCCTTCGCCACCCTCGATACCCGGACGCGCAAGTGGATCCTCCCCGACCGGCGTACGGTGTTGCTATCGGACACGGTGGGCTTTCTCCAACGCCTGCCGCACCACCTTGTGGCTTCCTTCCACGCCACGCTGGAGGAGACCATCCACGCGGACCTGCTGCTGCACGTGGTGGACGCCTCGCACCCCGATGCCGCCACCCAGATGAAGGCCGTGGACGAGGTCCTGGCCGATGTGGCCCCTGGACTCGAGGCGCACGTCATCGTGTTCAACAAGGTGGACCGGGTGCCCGACCCCATCCACTTACACCTCTTGCTGGGTAACCACTCTGCCGCAGACGTTGTGCACACAAGCGCTCACACGGGGCAGGGAATCGAGCGTCTGATCGAATGCGTCACGCGCCGCCTCGATCAACGCTCCAACTTGATCCAGATCGACGTCTCGGCCGGCGAGGGCAAGCTCGTGGCTCAGCTACGCGCGGGCGGAGGGATCATCGAAGAGGAGTATGTTGAGGACAGCATCCTGCGCCTGCGTCTGAGGGTCTCCGAGACGGCTCTGGGAAACCTCCAGCGCTCCGCCGAGGGCCGCGCTGAGATCCAAGTGCTCGAGCCCGCTCGCAGCCCGCGCGCCCAGCCCTAGGGCGCTTGGTCCCCGAGAAGGGATGGCAGTACCAAGAGGTCTCCAGCCCGAATCGCATTCACACTGGAGAGCCCATTGTGCTCTGCAACCAAGTGGGACAACTCCGTCAGGGAGCGACCCATGCGGTCCTCGTAGAACCGGCTGCAGATCTGGGAGAGCGTGTCCCCGGGCTGCACCACATAGGTGAAGCCGATGGCCTCGGTTGGTGGGGTGGGCACATCCGCTGGGGGCACGGGCAGCCCATTCCCCGGGAGAGGTGTCCGGGCTGCCGGTGGGGGATCCACGGCCAGGGCCGGGGCACCACTGGGTTCGCCCAGGATCAGGTGGCTCCAACCATCGTCCGCCCCCGGCTCCTGGCCCGGGACAGGTCCCTGTTCTTCCGGTCCGGACTCACGCTGCCAGGCCGCTGCCAGGAGCAGGGCTCCCACCAGGAGCGTCAGGACCAGGGCGACGCGCATCGTGGCGGCACAGGTTACGAGCCCGGCCTAGGCGGTGGCAGCCTTGCTGCCCTTCTTGGTGGGGTCGTCGGCGCTCAGGCCGTGCTGGCGGCGACTCTCAAGCCACAGGAGCACGGGGCTGGCGATGAACATCGAGGAGTAGGTTCCGACCAATACACCCACAAGCAGCGCGAAGGCGAAGCCCTCGATGACGTTGCCTGTGCCCAGGTTGAAGGCCAGCAGCAGCACCACCGAGATCATCGTCGTCAGGGACGTGAGCAGGGTACGAGACAGGCACTGGTTGATGGAGCGGTCGATGATGTTCGACAGACTGCCCTCCATGCGCGGCAGGTTCTCCCGCACGCGGTCGAACACGACAATCGTGTCGTTGAGGGAGTAGCCGATGATCGTCAGGAACGCCGCGATCATGGGTAGGTTGATCTCGGTATCGATGAAGGGGATGAAGCGGTCCGCAACGGCCAAGGCACCAAGGGTGATGAGCACGTCGTGGGTCAGAGCCGCCACGGCTGCAAACCCGAAGGAGTACTCGGCGAAACGAACGCGGATGTACATCACGGCGGCGAAGAGAGACAAGAGGATGGCAAAGATTGCCTTGTCGCGTAGCTCGCTCACGACCTGCGCGCCCACCGCGTTGACCTCGTCCACGGGGGAGGCCAAGGATATCGGAACCAGGTTCGAATCCTGCCAGCCCTGGGAGGCCTGGAGAAGTTGATCTTGCAGGGAACCCAGGGTCTTGGTGTCGCTGACACGGCCCTCGAAGCGCATGCGATTGACAGAGGCGCCCTCAGCAGACACCTGCGTGACCACGGCGTTCTGTAGCGCCACGGGGGATTCGGCCAATCGAGCGGCCAAGTCTGCCGTGGAGTGTGTGCGTTCCAGGTAGAGCACGCCGCTCGCCTTGCCGTCCGCAAGGGTCAGCTCTTCGATGGGGCCCAGCTGGAGGACTTCGCGCAGTGCAGACATTATCTGGCTGCGGAATTCTTGCAAGGCATCGCCGCCTGCGGCAACGGCCTCGCCAGCCTGGCCCTTGGCGGTGATGCGAAAGCGGGTGAAGCCGTCCCCTGCTGCGGAGTTCAGGATCTCCTTGACCTCGGCCGAGGAGCCGATAATGCCGCCGATACCTTGCACCATATCGACCACCTCTGATTTTTGGTGAGGCTCCTCCATGCGCACGGTCATGGTCATGCCGCCGAGGAAGTCGATGCCTAGCTTGTCCTGGTCGTCCACACCGAAGGTGAAGAAGCTGACGCCAGCGATCATCAGGACCACCGAAATGGCCATGGCCATGCGCGCCTTGGCCATGAAGCGGATCTTGGTGGCGTGCACCCAGCGGGTCATATTGAACTGCTCAAGGCCACCTTCGATCTGGCGGTTGACCAGCACGCGCGTGACCACCAGGGCGGAGAACATCGACGTCAGGATGCCCACCGAGAGCGTCGTGGCGAAACCGCGCACGGGACCGGTTCCGAACTTGTAGAGGATGACGCCGGTGATCAGTGTCGTCAGGTTGGCGTCGACGATGGTGGAGAGGGCGTTGCCAAACCCGTCCTTGGCCGATTGCAGGGCCTTGCGTCCTTTCTCAGCCTCTTCCCGAATCCGTTCGTAGATCAGGATGTTGGCATCCACGGCCATGCCGACGGTGAGGATGATGCCCGCCACTCCCGGTAGGGTCAGGGTGGCCTGGAAGAACGCCAGGGCGCCCGCCAGGAGCACCAGGTTGTAGATGAGGCTGACGGCGGCCACCATGCCCAGGCGGCGGTAGTAGGCCATCATGAAGAGCAGCACGACGCCCAGCCCCAGGCCCACGCCCATGAACCCGCGCCGGACGTAGTCGTCACCCAGGGTGGCGCCAACGGTTTCCTGGCCTTCGAAGCTGGGTCGGATCCGGAGAGAACCCGAGCGCAGAATCTTGACGAGGTCGAGCACCTCTTCGTTTGTGAAGTTGCCGCGAATGATCCCCGAGCCGGGCAGAGCCTCTTCGATGTTGGGGAAGGTGACTATCTCGTCATTGATGGCGATGGCCATCCGTCGGCCCTCGTTGTCTTCAGTGAAATCGCCAAAGTCTGACTTGGCGAAGGATTTCATCTCGAAGCCCACCGCCGGCATGCCCATTTGGTCCTGGGACTGGAAGACCGACTGAACCTGAGAGCCGGAGAACTGCCAATTGGGGTTCTCATCGACCACTAGGGCCTGCAGGCGATCCGCTTCAGCGGTCTCCAGGGTGCCTTCGTCGAGGGCCATGGGGAGGAAGCGCAGTCGGCTGCGCGGGCCTTCCTCACGGGCCAGGCTGGCGTTGTATTCGGTAATGGACAACTCGGGGTTGTCGCGCTTCCACTGTTGGGCAACGACCAATTCGCTGGCGACGTCGCCCACGGCACCCAGGGTGTCTCGGCTAGCTTCGATGAAGAATGACATCGAGCCCACGTCCTCGATCAGGCGCCGCCAGGGGTCGATGGCCACCAGGCTGACACTGGTTCCATTGGTGTGGGCACTGGGCGCGCCTTCGTTGCCGTAGTTGCGTTCCAACCCTATCAATTGGTTAGCCACACGCTTGGAATAGCGAACGCGTTCGTTGTCGATTTGCAGCTCACCTCCGCTTGAGGGGAAGTCATCCCATTGGGCACTCTCGCCGGCCAGGCGCAGGGTGATGCCCGTCAGATTGAGGTCGGCTCCCAGGGTTCCGCTGACCTCCTTGTTCATCTGCGCGGCGCTGCCGGGCAGCTCGATCACGATGCGGTTTTCGCCCTCACGCCGGATAGGGATCTCACGCACGCCGGTTGGGTCAAGGCGCTGCTGCCAGATCTCGCGCATCTCATTGAAGAGTTGATCCTTGTTCTGGAGTTCGCGCTCCTGAATTAGACCATCGGCTGCGGCCCGCTCGAAGTCTACGGAGTAGACCAGGCGCGTACCGCCCTCCAGGTCGAGGCCCAGGCGAAATCCCCCGAAGTACAAGGCCGTGACGGCCAAGGCCATGAGAGAGAAGATCAGAGTGACTTTGCGTCCGAGGTTTTCGACCATTCGCTTGTGCGCGGTGCTTTCGTTGGCCCGTGACCGTATGGCCTGTCGGGTCCGCGCACGAGGCGCGTGGGGTGGGGATGGGGTGAGGGTTGGCCTCGTTGCAGAGTCCTGCGGGGAAGCAGGTGCACTGGGCCGCGGGTCGAGCGGTGGGGGAGGCCTAAGCCTCCACGGCCTCCTGGTCGGCACCCTGATCTATGTCGGCGGCCTCGGCCGCCTGGTTGGCTTGGGCAGCCTGGTTCTCGCGTCGGGCCTTCTCTGCGGCTCGACCCTGGCGGACCTTCTCGCCCAACAACTCCTTCACGCGCGTCTTCTTGCCCACGCGATCGCGCAGGTAGTAGAGCTTGGAGCGGCGCACGTCGCCACGGCGCGTGACCTGGATGTCAATGACGCGCGGGCTGTGCAAGGGGAAGATGCGCTCCACCCCTTCGCCCTGCACGATGCGCCGAACGGTGATTGAGCGACGGATGCCACGGCCTTTCAGGGCCAGGATGGTGCCGGTGAAGATCTGCACGCGTTCCTTGTCGCCTTCGCGGATGAGGTAGTGGACCTCCACAGTGTCTCCCACGTGGACTGCGGGAAGGGCGCCCGCGGGCTTCTTCAGCTCGTTCTCAATGGTTTGAATCAGTTGCATCGGATGCGTGGGTGTGCTGGACACCCAAGGGGTGGAGGTCTCGAGGGAATGGGCTAGCCGCGCCGTCGCGTCTGCCCGTCAGTTCGTGTTGTTTGGAAGCTGCTTGTTCGGATTCGGCTTGTTCGAAATCTGCGCCCCGGAAGAATCCAGGGCGTGTTCAATGGGGGCGTTCTCCAGGGCGAGCTTGCGTTCGCTGCGCTCCTGGGCCTGGCTCTTGCGGAAGGTCTCGATGGCCGCGTGGTCGCCGGTGCGTAGGACGGCCGGAACTTCGTGACCGCGCCAGGAGGCGGGTCGCGTCCAGTGCGGGTGATCGAGCTGCGGGCGGTCTCCAGGGTCTGACCCCGAGTTGCAGGAGTCTTGCTGGAAGGAGTCCAGGCTGGCCGACCGTTCGTCGCCCAGGGCTCCTGGAAGGAGTCGCACGGCGGCGTCCACGATGGACAGGGCGGGCAGTTCACCGCCGGAGAGCACGTAGTTACCCATGGAGATGGGCTCGAGATCGAAGACGTCGATCAAGCGTTGATCGATGCCCTCGTAGCGGCCGCACAGCAGTAGGCTGCGTGGCGTACTCGAAAACTGGGCAGCGCGGGCTTGGTTGAAGGTGGAGCCTGAGGGGTCCAGAACAAAGCGTCGGTGCGGACCGTGCTTGGCTTCCACCCACTCGATGCACTCGGCGATGGGTTCTGGCGTGAGCACCATGCCCGGGCCGCCGCCAAAGGGGCGGTCGTCGACGGAGCGATGGCGATCGCGAGTCCAGTCGCGAAAATCCACCAACTCGACACGGGCCAAACCCTTGTCGAGGGCGTTGCCCAGGACGCCGACCTCAAGATAAGGACGAAGCGCCTCCGGGAAGAGCGTTAAAATCGTAAAGAGCGGGGAGACCATGGCTCCGGAAAAGGGCCCGGAAGGGTAGTCGGGGGGATAGGGGGCGTCAAGCCTGACAACCCCAGGAAGGGGCATTCCAGGGGGCCGGGGAACTCCCAGGTGGGGTTCACGGCGGCCCCCCTAGCCTTGCAGCCCTGCCACGCTACCCTGCCAGCACCCGAGCCGTCCCCATGTTCACCGGAATCATCGAATCCTGCGTCCCCGTGTGCGCTTTTGAGCCCCTGGGCGAGGGGGCAGAGCTCGTTTTGCCCCTGCCCTCAGATGGCTCTGCCCCCTGGCCCGTGGAGACCGGCCAGAGCATCGCCATCTGCGGCGTGTGCCTGACCGTGGCAGACCGCCGTCCGGTGTCCCCCGGAGAATCCGAGGCACCCCATGACCTCGTCTTCCACCTATCCAGGGAGACGTTGGAGCGCACCTGGTTCGGGGCGTTGGAGGCTGGTCGCATGGTCAACCTGGAGCGCGCCCTGTGTCTGGGGGATCGACTCGATGGGCACATGGTCAGTGGCCACGTGGACGGGTCTGGGCGCGTCACGGCCATCCAGGATGTGGGGGATGGCGGCCGAGTCATCACCTTCGAGGTGGATCCAGGGCTTGAGCGCTACCTCGTGGACAAGGGTTCCATCAGCTTGGATGGAGTGAGCCTGACCGTTGTCCGGCCCAAGGGCCGGCAGTTTGACGTGGCGCTGATTCCATTGACCCTGGAGCTCACCAACCTGGGCGCGGCCGAAGTCGGCACGCCGGTCAACGTGGAAGCCGACATGATCGGCAAGTGGATCGAGCGCCTTGCGCGCACCGATCGCTAGAAGCCCAGGAAGAGCGTGTTCAGGAAGGTGTTGATGGGGGCTGCCTCGCGCGCCTCCTCGAGGGTACCCGTCAGGGTGTGTAGGGCGCGTTCCATCTCCGAGTACAGCTCGTCCTCGTAGAGCAGACGGCTCATCGTGCCGCGACCCTCACGCAGGGCGGCGGATGCCACGGACAGGTCCTCGGAAATCACACGCAAGTTGGTGTAGATCTCCTCGTCGGAGAGCAGCTTGCCCAGGGTGCCGCGACCCTCGGCCAGATCCGTTGTGATGCGTTCAAGGTTCTGACCAATCTTCTCGTCGCGGATGAGGAGGCCTAGGGTGCCTTCGCCAGCATTGATGCGTTGGACGATGTCCGAGAGGTCAGCCACGCCCGATTTGAAATCACTGGCGAGGTTCTCGTCGTACAGCAGGGCACCGACCGTCCCCTTGCCCTCGCGCACGTCATCGACCACCGCAGTGATCTCGGTGGCGAGCGTCTGGATCGAGCGATAGAGCTCGTCGTCCTTCAGGAGGCGCCCGAGGGTGCCTTTGCCATCGCGGAGATCCGCGCTGATGGCGGTTAAATTGATGAAGGTCTCATTCAGGCTGTTGACGGTTCTGGAGAGGTCTTCTCCCAGGTTCTCGTCGTAGAGCAGGCGCGAGAGGATGCCCTTGCCGCCGCGCACCTCGTTCACGATCTGATCCAACCCCGCAATCATGTTCGTCAGGGTCTCGCGGTTTTCGGAGACCACTCCGCCCATAGCTTTGAGCACGTCGGGGACGACCTCACCATTCAGTTTTGCACCTTTTGCCATGGTGTCGCTCTGGAAGGTGCCCGGTTCGATGGATAGCTGCATGCCTCCCAGAACGGTGGCGCTCTCGATTCGAATGGCATAATCGGGGTAGAGGTCTACCGGTCGGTCCAGCGAGAGGTTCACCACCACGCGCTCTTCCGGCCCGGCGCTCGAGTCGAAGGTAAGGGCCTCGACCCGGCCCCAGCGCATGCCTGCCACTAGGACCGAATCTCCCTTGCGCAGTCCACCTGCTTCAGCGAAGCGCACGCTCCACTGCTTACGCTCGGCGAGCAAGGAGAAGTCGGTCTTGAACAGGGTGAACCACGCCAGCAGGGCGATGATGGAGACGAAGAAGATACCCAGGAGAACGTGACGGTTGGTGTGCATGGTGATGTCTCCCGGGCGCTAGACGCCAAGGAACTCCTTCAGTTTGGGTTCGTCGGGATCGAAGAACGTCTCGATAGGCTCGCGCACGAGGGCGACACCTGCGTGCATAAAAATGACCTCGTCGGCCACCGCCTTGAGGCAGTCGATGCGGTGCTCGACGACCAGCGAAGTGACTTCAAGGGTGTCGGAGAGTTCGCGAATGAGCGCGTTGATGGAGCGAGAAATACGCGGGTCCAGCCCCGCGTTGGGTTCGTCGTACAGAACGATTTCAGGTTGGGTGATCAAGGCTCGCGCCAACCCCACCCTCTTCTTCATGCCCCCTGAAATCTCGTTAGGGAATTTGTCGGCGGCGTCGGGAATGTGCACCAGGCCCAGGGTGTGCGCGACCCGGTCGCTGATCTCAGCGGGCTTCAGGTCGGTCGTCTCCTCCAGGGGCAGGGCCAGGTTCTCGGCCACCGTGAGCCAGTTGATCAGGGCGCTCTCCTGGAAGACGTAGCCCATGCGCCTGCGCAGGGCGGCCAAGTCGGCCTCGCTGGTCTGGGCCATGTCCTGCCCGTCCACCACGACGCGACCGGCGTCGGGCTGCAGCAGGCCGATCACGTGCCGGAGGGTGACGGACTTGCCCGAGCCGGAGCCACCCATCACCCCCAGACACTGGCCACGACGCACGTCGAAGCTGAGCCCGCGCAGGATGTGCTGGTCCCCGAAGGACTTGTGCACCCCTTCCAGCCTGATCAGTGTGTCAGCGTCACTGGGCATGGTCAGTTCTGATAGAGAATCCAGGTCAGGAAGTAGTTGGCCACGATGACTGCGATGATGGAGTCGCGCACGGCGTGGGACGTGGCCCGGCCGACACCTAGGGCGCCACCCTTGGCCTTCAATCCGCACGAACATGAGATGATCGCCACGATCCCTCCAAAGACGCTGGCCTTGAACAGGCCCGCAAAGACATCCTTGGGAAGCTGGATGACCTCACCTGTCGTACGAAGGGCTTGAATGGCGGAGTCCATGTAGAGGCCCCAGCCCACGTGCAGTTGCGAGCCGGCCACGAAGCCTCCTCCAAGGATGCCGATCGTGTTGCAGAGAACAGTCAGGAACGGAGCGATGATCGCCAGAGCCACGACCCTGGGAAGCACCAGGAAAGACACTTTATCCACGGACAAGACCTCGAGGGCCGAGAGTTCATCGGCCACGCTCATCGTGCCGATCTCAGCAGCCAGTGCGCTGCCCACGGTCGCGGCGAGGATGACCGCGGTGATGAAAGGGCCCATCTCCCGCGCCATGGAGGCGGCCACGATGACCCCGATCTGATCCTGCTGTCCGTAGCGGGCCAACTCGATGCCCATCTGGAGGGAGAGGATCATTCCCACGAACAAGCCCACGAGCAGCACCACGTGCACGTTCATGATGCCGCTGGTGAATAGTTGGTCCAAGAACCAGCGCCGGCGCCTAGGCAGGTGGTGCAGCCGACGTAGGACCTTTATTCCCAGCTCGATCCGGAAGCCTGCAGCACCCAGGAACTTCCTGAAGCTGCGCATCTGATAGAGCAGGTAGAGCACGCTGGCTCCAAACGCCAGGGTCAGGATGTCGGAGGTGGAGTCCATGGATCGGGGCCCTGCTACTGGGCCGTTCGGCCGGTCCG
This sequence comes from Planctomycetota bacterium, assembly GCA_012959525.1. Taxonomy (GTDB): domain Bacteria; phylum Planctomycetota; class UBA1135; order UBA1135. The sequence continues at coordinate 57,385 of DUDB01000069.1, read as the reverse complement.
CTTGAGGGGCCAACCGGGACCGGGAAAGGCCGGTTTGAGAAGAGTGACGCCCTCGGGACCCGAACGCCAGCGCAAGAGCCCGAACAGTACGGACTGTTCGATGGTGGGCACCCCCTCATCCACATAGTCGCGACGGGCCCAGAGGCCCACTATGGAGCGCCGATCTTCGCCCTCGCCCTTCTCCCGCCTCCACAGGCCCAACCAGCTGCGCTCGCGCAGGCGCTCGCCCGTGCGGCGTTGGCTGTACAACTCCCACATCCATGCGTAGTGCTCGTCGACGAAATCCAGCCGCCAGGTGAAGGGGCTCGGGTCGGGGAAGGCGAAGGAGGACTCGTCGTCTGCTTCGGATTTGTACCGGCTGAAGAAGGGGAATACCTTGCGCCAGCTGCTCGGGCCTTCGGGGCCTTGCTTGTTCCAGGCCTGGTAGAAGGGCAGTACCAGGGTTGTGTCCTTGACTACATCTCCGTACACCTCGCGCCGCTTATTGAAGATGGGCCACAACACGTGGGTTGAGGTCATGCCGTCTCCGTCGAAGTGCGAGTAGAACGGCCACACCCGCGTGCGGCTGGCTTGGCCTGTGTCTCCCGCCCGTTGGATGGTCACCAAGGGCCAGGGGCCGTCCCACGCCCAGAACCCGTTCTGCGAATTGGCCGAGTAGCCGAAGAATGGCCAGAGCGCCATCCAGCTCGTCGTCGCTCCGCGTTTATGACCGCCGATGAGGGGCCAGACCATCCAGCGCTTGTCCTGATTGCCATCGGGGCGGTCGAGGTCGTTGCTCTGCCAATGAAAGAATGGCCACAGAAAGAACCAGCGCCTGTAGCGGCCCTCCCAGCTGTTGACGCCAACGAGTGGCCACACGCGCCAGTCGTTACCGCCCCCGTTCTCTGCGCGCTCCGGGTCGTCACTCTCGATCGGGCGAGACCAGGAGAAGAACGGAAACAGGAAATGTGTGGTCTCCCGACCGTTGCGCTCATAGCGGATGAACAGAGGCATCAGTACGAACACCATCCGGTCGTAGGAGAGGAAGTGCTCGACCACTCCGCCGATAGGAACCAGGGCACGTACGATGCGTCCGTCGTTGGTCTTCGACCAATAGAACCCGGGCAGTCCGAAGAAGGTCCAGGTGTCTGGCGCGTCCGGGTAGTACTGGCGCGAGTAGCGGGCTAGGGGGAGCAACTGATAGATGCTCTCCCGCGGCGTGAGCACCACGCTGCCGAAGGGAGGCAGAAATGAGGACTCGCTGCGCTCGGGGCTGCTGCGCGCGTGGGAAGCCAGGGGCCGAAGGGCCCAGTATGTGACCGCGCCGTTCTCCACCTTGCGGCGTACCACGACCGCACCGCCCAGTGCTTCCATCTCGCGCTCGCCTCCGGCCGTGGAGAGCTCGCTGATCAGCGGTGCTAGGTGCCGCTCCTGGCCGGGGCCCGCGCACCCTGCGAGGGCCCCGGCCAGCAGGCTCATCCAAAGTGAGGACGCCCGGCGTCTGCTGGGCGTCCGCCGGGGGCCTCTCGAGTTTGGGCGAAGTCGCATGGGAGGGGTGGATTGTCGAGCCCACCGCTGGCATTGCAAGCATGGGGGGGATGGATCGGTGGGAGCCTTCGGTTGTAGCCCCCCGAAACCGTTGCTACTGTCCGATTCGCCACGGTGCCGGGTGCGCGGATCTCCGTCCCCGACCTCGGTGCCTGTTGGCCTCCTTCCTGGCACCCCTTGCGCCCTACACTGCGCTGAAATGAACACGTTTCTCTCCGGTATCCAGTCCAGCGGCCAGCTACACCTGGGCAACTACTTCGGTGCCATGCGCCAGCACATCGCCTCTCAGGACGAAGAGGGGGAGCACTTCTATTTTATCGCGGACTATCACGCGCTGACGTCCACCCGGGACCCGGAGGTTCTCCGCGATAACGTGCGTGAGGTGGCCGTGGGTTACATGGCCCTAGGCCTTGACCCCGAGCGCGTGGCGTTCTTCCGGCAGAGTGACGTGCCCGAAGTGACCGAGTTGACCTGGCTCTTGTCCACGGTCACGGGCATGGGACTCCTTGAGCGTGCCCACTCCTACAAGGACAAGATGGCCCATGGGATCAAGCCCGTCGTGGGGCTCTTCACCTACCCGATCCTGATGGCCGCGGACATCCTGGCCTACGACTCGACCATCGTGCCCGTGGGCAAGGATCAGGTGCAGCATCTGGAGATGGCCCAGGACATGGCGGGCTACTTCAACTCGACCTACGGCGAGGTCTTCGTGCGGCCTGAGGCGCGTCTGCCCGAGTCGGGCAAGATGGCTCGCGTGCCGGGGCTCGATGGCGAGAAGATGAGCAAATCCTACGGCAACGGCCTGTGGATTTTCGAGGAGGGCAAGGCGCTCAAGAAAGCTGTTGGGCGCATTGTCACGGATTCGCGTGCGCCGGAAGAGCCCAAGGATCCTGAAGGTGTCCTCCTGTTTGATTTCCTCTCTCTGTTCCTGGAGGCGGGCGAACTGGCGGAGTGGGGGGAGCGCCTGCGTGCCGGGGGCGAGGGCGCTCCGGGCTATGGCCACTTGAAAATGCGCCTGATCGAGGCCATCGATGAGCAGTTCAGTCCCGCACGTGAGCGGCGCCGCGAGCTGCTGGCCGACCCCGCCGAGGTGGATCGAGCCCTGGCGCTCGGCGCTCTAAAGGCCCGCGAGCGAGCCTCTGCCACCCGTGATCGAGCCCTGATCGCCTGCGGATTACGTTGAGGAGAAACCCCATGAAACCAAGTCTTCTTCCCCATCTACTCCCCCTCGTGGCGTCCCTGATGCTCGTCGCTTGTGCGGGTCCCGGCGGGGACGCCAAGGCCTCGGCCGTCCCGCGGGCACCGGCGACTGCCGCGCCTGATCCGGCCCCAGAGGGCCGCGTGCCTCCGACCAGGGTCCTGCCGACTCCTTGGACCGATGCGTTCTTGGGCCGCGCCATCCTGCTGGCGGACCTCATCACTATCGAGGGGCCTGCGGGGTTGGTGGAGCACTGCGTCATGACTCTCGATGATGCGCTCTTTGAACGCACCGAGCTTCCGACCACTGACGGCCTGGAGCTGGTGCTGAAACACCGTGCAGGCACCAATGGGCAAGAGTTGCTCCGCGCCCAGATCGACGCCTGGAACCTGGCGGCCTACAAGGAAATCCGCATGGTGCTGCGCGCGGGTTTGAGCGAAGTGATCGTGACGGCAGAGGGAAACGCCCTGTGGAAGGACACTGATGGGACCGAGCAGCGTGGTCCCCGGCTGCTATTTCGCGGCCAGGTCAGGAACGGATCGCATGTCGATGGGGCGTCCCTTCCTGGTTCCCAAACACCGCGATGATGAACTTGTCGACGCTCACGTCGGCCAGCGCGCCGAGGGGCCCTGCACCCCCGGCCGCGAGGCGTCCTTCACGACGCAAGGTGTGGTCTGCTCTGGCTCTGCTGTCTTGCCTGTGCGCCTCCTGTTCCAGCCACCGGCCACGCTGGGAAGCGACCTGGCAATCCCCCGGTGCCGAGTTCGACCCTGGGGAGGAACTGGCCTTGCGTGCTGCACGCACCTACTACGACGAGGGCAGGCTGGAGGCGGCCCTGGACCTGTTGAGGCCTGTGGCCCGGGACGCCAGGGACAATCTTGAGCTCGGATTCTGGTTGCAGGATCTCGAATGGGAGCGGGCTGAGCAGGTGGGGCAGGAGACCGAGCCCCTCGTGACGGCCCATGCGGAGCGAGCCCAATCCGATCCCACACCGGCAAACCTGATCCTCGCGGCGCGGCTGATGGAAGGTGACGAGGCCCTTGCACTGCTCGATGACGCTCTGACCCTGGACCGGGATAACGCCTGGGCACACTACACCCGGGCCCACGTCCTGCTGGGCGATCGTCAGCTGGCGGATCGCTGGCCTGCTGCTCGCGCGGCATTGGCCCGGGCTCTGGAGCTCGATCCGTCCCACCTGCGTGCCCGTCATCTGGAGGCCTGGATCCTGGCCCAGGAGGGAGACGTGGCTCAGGCTGCCATCGCCTTGGAGCATTGGCTGGACCAGACCCGTGGGGATCCGAGGGTAGCCCATGTCCGGCGCATGCAAGATGAGGTGGACCTGGCGCTCATGTGGGTACGGCTAGGCCTGGCAGAGGAGGCGGAGGCTCTTCTGCTGACCCACGCTGGCCAGCAGGTCGGACGCGCGAGACGCTTGGCCGTCATGGCTGTGGCCCAGCACGAGCAAGGGCGGATCGAAGACTCCCTGGACACGGCTCGGCGAGCGGAGTTGGCCGACCCTGAGGCTCTCTTGCCCATCGTGCAGCAGGCTCTCTTGCACGGGCAGCTGGCCGGTAGTCCTAAACGTCCTGAGGAACAGGAGCGAGCGAAGAAACACCTGGATCTAGCTCAGGAACGCTGGCAGGAGGTGGTGGACGCCGCCGCGCACCAGGGAGATCTCGCAGGGTTGCTGCAGAGTGTGCGTGCCCGTGTTCACTTGGAAGGCGCGGGTCAGCCGAAGGGAACGGTTGACCCGGAGCACGATGACGGTGCAGAGAATTGAAGGCCGTCATCCAGAGGGTGACGCAGGCAAGTGTTGATGTGGAAGGTGCTCGGGTGGCTCAGATCGGCAGAGGTGCGCTGGTCCTGGTGGGGATCCTGGATGGGGATGACGAGGCCAGGGCCAGGGCTTTGGCTGAGCGCGTTGGTCGCTTGCGGTACTTCCCCGACGACCAGGGACGCATGAATCTCTCTCTCGATCAGGTGGGTGGAGAGCTGCTCGTGGTGAGTCAGTTCACCCTCGCTGCGGACGGCCGCCGCGGACGCCGGCCCTCATTCGACCAGGCCTTGGAGGCGAGCCTTGCCGAGCCGCTATACGAGTGCTTCGTCGAGGCCCTGGAGGCCCTGGGGGTGCCCTGCTCCAGAGGTGTGTTCGGGGCCCAAATGGCCGTCGAGCTGCTCAATGACGGCCCCGTGACCTTTGTCCTAGAGAGTTGATTGGAGCCGCGCGCGCCCTCCGAACGCCGCGACCCGAAGCGACGCAAGTCCAGTCTTGACAAGAACTTGATGGCGAGGGATCATCCGTTTGGAGGATGGGGAGAGCGCCCCGCCCTCCCGCTGTCGCCTGCCCTCCGGCTTCAACGGCACCGATTGTCCTTCCTGCCCGGACCCTTACCGACCATGGCCTCTACATCTGCCCAGACCACAACCAAGCGAGAGTTGGTTGCGCGCATCACTGAGCAGATCAATCGCTCCCAAGACGAGAAGTTTCAGGTGGCCCAGGATCAGGTGGGAGCGGATCTGGCTCGCGGGGGCGAGCGCGCCAAGAAGGCCAAGGCTCGGCTGGAACGACTCAAGGGAGCGCGCATGACCAAGGTGCTCGTCAAGGAAGTACTTGAGCTCTTCCTCGATGAGGTCGTGGGAGAGCTGGCTCTCGGCCACAGGTTGGAGTTCCGCGAGTTTGGTGTGTTTGAAGTGCGTCAGCGTCTTGCGCGCAAGGCCCAGAATCCACGCACCCTCGAAGCGGTCGACGTACCGGCTAAGCGCGTCGTCAAGTTCAAGCCCGGCCGTTCCATGCGCGCACTCGTTTGCGACAACCCGGCTCCTCTCGGTCAGTCTGATGGCGCGGAGGGTCTTGGCATGGAACATCTAGGGGCGGCAGCATCGCAGGCAAGCAATCCCTCCGAGGGGGATGTGGGGCAGTCGGCATCCAGGTCTGAGGGCAAGCCCGATCCAGGGTCGAAGTCGCCCCCGACCCCGCCGAAGCCCAAGAACCCGTCATCGCCTTTCTAGGGCAGCCTTTCTAGGGCAGCCTTTCTGGGGCCGCCTTTCTGGGGCCGCCTTTCTGGGGCAGCCTTTCTGGGGCAGCGCCTGCGGAGGTCGGGCGGCGGCTGTCAGGCTCCCGCCAGTGCTAGGGCCGCATCCACGTCGGCGATCAGATCGTCCACGTGCTCGACGCCCACCGACAGTCGCACGAGGCCGTCCTCAAGGCCCGCGGCGCGGCGAACCTCTGCAGGAATCGACGCGTGGGTCATGCTGGGAGGTGTTTCGACCAGCGACTCCACCCCGCCGAGGGACTCGGCCAGGGTGAAGATCTGCGTGCTGCTGGCAAAGGTCTCACCCGCCTGGACCCCGCCGGAGAGTTCGAAGGAGACCATGCCGCCCCCGTGCAGCATCTGCTGCCCGCAGAGGGCGTATTGGGGGTGGGAGGGGAGGCCGGGATAGTGCACCCGGTCCACACCGGGATGGGCCTCGAGATGCTGAGCGATGGCGATGGCGTTCGAGCAGTGGCGCTCCATGCGCAAGGCCAGGGTCTTGGTGCCGCGCAGGACCAGGAAGGAGTCCAACGGGCCGGGGGTGCCCCCGCAGGAGTTCTGATAGAAGGCCAGCTCTTCGCGCAGGTCATCGGAGTTCCCGATCAGGGCGCCGCCGACCACGTCGGAGTGGCCGCCCAAGTACTTGGTCAGGGAGTGCAGCACGATGTCCGCACCGAGGGTGAGGGGCGTCTGCAGGTACGGCGTGGCAAATGTGTTGTCCACGGTCAGGAGGGCGCCCGCCCCTTGCGCGATCTCGGCCATGCTCGCGATATCCGTTAAGCGCAGTAGCGGATTGGAGGGACTCTCCACATAGATCATGCGAGTGGCGTCGGTCATGGCGGCGCGCACGGCGTCGGGATCGGTCGTATCCGCAAAGGTGAACTGAATTCCGTAGCGCTCATAGACCTGGGTGAAGATACGGTAGGTGCCCCCGTAGAGGTCGTTGCCGGCGACGATGTGATCCCCAGGGACGAAGCGTCCGAGCAGAGCGCTAGTCGCGGCCAGTCCGGAGCTGAAGCACAGACCGAAGGTGCCCCCCTCCAGGGAGGCCAGGTTCTCCTCCAGGGCCGTGCGCGTGGGGTTGTGCGTACGCGAGTACTCGTACCCGCCCACGGGATCTCCGGGCGCGTTCTGAGCGTAGGTGCTGGTCATGTAGACCGGCGTCATCACGGCGCCCGTTACGGGGTCGGGCTTCTGGCCCGCATGGATGGCGCGGGTCTCAAAGCGCGTCGAGGTCTGTTCCTGGGTCGAATGCTTGTCTTGGGGTGTCATGGGGAGAGATCTTATCCGTTAGCCTCACGGGCCACCATGCTCTGCCACGGCTCCGAAGATACCAGCGCCCTCGAGGCGCGGCGTGCCAAGTACTCGGCATCCGTTCTCGAGTTCGAGGTCGTTCTGGCTCTATTGGAGACCTTTGCCCACAGCTCTCTGGGACGGCGGGCTCTGCGCGACCTCGGACCGCGCTCCAAGGACGGGGCTCGAGACGCGTTGGCTCGGGTGCGGGAGATGCAGGAGCTGGAGAAACACGGCGGCGCCCCGAGCTTCGCGGGGGTGACCGATCCCGTCCCGATTGAAGCGGGGGGGCGCATCCAGCGCTCCTATGACGAGGAGCGCTGCATGGCGCTGCGTGGCGTGTGCATGGCCGGCATGCGGCTTGCTGACTGGTTCGCGGGTCGCGCGGAGGAGGTGCCCGAGCTGGCCCGTGTGGCCGAGGCTTTGCCGCGCATGCGCTCGCTCGTAGAGGCCATTGACCAGGTGCTCGACGAACGGGGCCGTGTGCGCCGGGACGCTTCACCTCTTCTGGCCAGGTTGGGCAAGGATGGGCATCGCCTATCCAGCGAGATCAACACCATCCTGCGCCGCATCGTCGCCAGCAGCGGAGTACGGGCGGTCCTCTCGGATTCCGCCGTCCATCGCCGCGGGGGTCGGCCCGTGCTGGCCGTGCGAGCCAAGAGCTCGGGCCGCGTTCGCGGGCTCGTACACGACCGCTCCCAGAGTGGGGAGAGTGTCTTCATCGAGCCGAATGAGGTTATCGAGCCCGGCAACCGCTTGGCCGAGGTGCAAGCCGACGCGCGCCGCGAAACCGAGCGCATCCTGCTTGAGCTCAGCACTGCAGTGCGCGCCGCTCGTGGCGGGCTCGAATCCCTAGCCGAGGGACTGGCGGAGCTGGAGTTGGCGTCGATCGGGGCTCGATGTGCGGCGCGTGATGGGGGGCATCCTGCTCTGCAGCCCGGGGACCCGGGTGCCGCGCAGGGCCTGCTCCTGCGTTCCGCCCGCCACCCGTTGCTCTTGGAACAGGAGCGCCAGGGACAGATCTCCGGCGTGGTCCCCATCGACGTTCGCCTCGGCGGGGAATTCGACATGCTGATCATCACGGGGCCCAACACGGGCGGTAAGACGCTGGCTCTCAAGACCGCCGGCCTGTTCGCCCTCCTCACGCGCTGCGGCCTGCCCGTTCCCGCGGCCGAGGGCACGACCGTCCCCTTGTATGGCCGCGTGGCGGCGGACATCGGAGACGAGCAGGAGATCCGCCAGAACCTCTCGACCTTTGCCTCACACCTGGTGCGCATCAAGGGCGCCCTCGAGCAGGCGGACAGCGAGTCCCTGGTGCTGCTCGACGAGCTCGGCGGCGGGACGGATCCCGAGGAGGGTGCCGCTCTGGGGGAGGCGGTGCTTGAGAACCTGCTGGAGCGGGCCGTGCCGACCTTGTGCTCGACCCACATCGGCAAGCTCAAGGAGTTCGCCTTCCGCCACGTGCGGGCCGAAAATGCCTGCACCGAATTCGACGTGCGGAGCCTCGAGCCCCGGTACCGCCTCATGATCGGATCCCCGGGGGAGTCGGGGGCTCTCGTTATCGCCCGTCGCCTTGGTTTGCCCGAGGCTCTTGTCGAGCGCGCCGGGTCCCTGCACGAGAGGCGCGACGGAGAGCTGGCCGACCTGATGGAGGAGGTGCGCGTGGCCCGTACCGCGGCGGAAGAGCTGCGCGTCGGTGCCGAGGCGCGCCTGGATGAAGCTCGCGAGCGCATCGTCGAGTTGGAAGACGTGCGTGGCGACCTGGACCGGCGCGGTGAACAGCTGGAGGCGGAAGCCCAGAAGGGCATCGAGGAGCGGGTGCGCGATGGCCTGCGGAAGGTGGAGCGCGCACGCGCCCTGTTGTCCCAGGTTCCGAAAGAGACGGCCCTCAGCCTAGGCAAGCTCTTGGACGAATTGGAGGCCGACCTGACCGGCGCGACCCTGAGCGAGCGGCGCGAGGCGTTCCTCTCCTCCTTGCGCAAAGGCAACCTCGTCTATCTGCCGCGCTACCGGCAGCGGGTGCTCGTGCACAAGGTCAACTCGGCCAAGCGGGAGGTGGTCTGCAAGCTGGGGGGCATGAAACTGTGCGTCACCTTCGAAGAGGTAACCCCCTACGAGTCCCTCTAGGCCCTGGGCCTCAAAAACACTCTCGGCTCGGGAGGGCAGTTGCTCCTAGAATGTTCCGGTGACCCCCAGCTATTCCAAGCCCCTCCCCCTGGGCCTCTTGACGCTGGCTTCCTTGAGTCTGGCGACAGCGACCCATCAGGATGCCCAGGATCCTGAGGTATTGGGCGACGCGTTCGCCGAGGAGGTCGTGCCCTTCATCGCGCGCTACTGCGCGGAGTGCCACGCGGAGCTCGATGAGGACCAGAGCCTGGTGCTGACCGAGTTTCGCGTCGGCGCAGATGCGCGAGCGGCGGCGGAGACCTGGGAAGACGTGGTGGCGGTACTGGACCTCTTCGACATGCCGCCCCGGGAGGCTGAGCAGCCCAACGCACACGAGCGTGCCCAGATCGTGAGGGTCCTTGAAGACCTGCTTGAGGAGGAGGCGGCCTTGGAGCGCGCGGGCCTGAGGCGCCTGAACGCCTCCGAGTACTCGCGCACGGTGCGCGATCTGTTGGGCGTTGAGTTCGACGCGCGCGCACACTTCCCACCGGATGGCATCGGCTACGGCTTCGACACCGTAGCCAAGAGCCTTACCCTCTCAGATCTGGACGTCGAGTTGTACCTCTCCACTGCAGGGGCCCTGGCCTCCGAGGCTGTGGCCGTGGACCGTAGCGCTGATCCTGAGCGAAGGCAGTTGGCGCGCGGGCAGCTCAGTGGGGCAGAACGCGCAGGGGCTAAGGTCCTGAGCACCAACGGCATCATCGCCGGCACTTTTGAGGTTCCGCAGGATGGCCGTTATCGGCTGAGTACCGCAGTGGCTGCGACCCAGGCCGGTACGGAGCTGGCCCGCATGGGACTCAGCATCGGAAAGCAGCAGCTGGGAGAGTTCGGCGTGGAGGCTACCCCGGGCCGTGCCCGGCTGGGGTTCCCTGACGTGTTTGCAGTCGAGTGCCAGCTCACGGCGGGTTCCCACCGGGCGGGGGTCCGATTCTTGAACGACTACTACGTTCCCGAGCACCCCGATCCCACCCGCCGGGATCGAAACCTGTATGTGCAGTGGATCGAACTCGAGGGGCCCCTCGATCCTCCGCCCCTGACCCCGTTCCAGTCGGAGCTTGCCGAGCGCATGGGGCCCGGTGGTCAGCCCGAGTCGGAGGTGAGCCGGCTGGCCCATCTGGTGCACCGCATCTGGCGGCGACCTGCTCGTCCAGCGGACGTCGAGCGTCTGCTGGCCTTGCCCGACCCTGGGGCAGCAGCGGACGAGCGTCTGCTCGTTCAGTTGACCGCGCTCCTAGCCTCGCCCCACTTCATCTTTCGTCCCGAGCCGGAGTCTCCGGAGGAGGTCGCGGGGGAGGTTCACCCTCTTAGTGACTCCGAGTTGGCCGCAAGACTGTCCTACTTCCTTTGGGGCACGACCCCCGACCCGGCTCTTCAGCTAGCCGCGAGCCGCGGAGAGCTCACCGGCGCCGAGGCCTACCGGCGCCGGGTCGAGCACATGCTGGACGACCCACGCTCCCTCGCATTCTCCCAGTCATTCTCAATCCAGTGGCTGCAACTCGGAGGCCTGCAGTTGCTGGGGGCGCAGTCGGTGGACTCGCCCGAGGTGGGCGCTACTGAGGAACAACCGCCGCAGCTTGGCCCTGGCCTGAAGCAGGCGATGGTGGCCGAAAGCGTGGCGTTTTTTGACGCCGTGTTGCGGCAGGGCCTGAGCCTGTGGCAGTTGCTGGAGGCGGACTGGACCCATGCCAACGAGGCCCTGGCGGAGGTGTATGGTCTCGAGGGTGTGGAGGGAGAGGCGCTACGCCGTGTGTCCCTGGCCTCGACCCCGCGCCGCGGCGTTCTAGGCCAGGCGGCGGTATTGACCCGGACGAGTGAGCTCACCCGCACCTCCCCGGTGCGCCGGGGCAAGTGGGTTCTGGAAGCACTCCTGGGCGCAGCGCCCACCGCCGCCCCGGCTCTACCCAACCCCTTGGCCGAATCCGATTCGACGGCAGCGCTCAGCCTTAGGGAGCGTTGGGCCGTTCACCGCGAGGATCCGGCCTGCGCTCTGTGTCACGATTCCATGGACCCCATCGGATTTGGCCTGGAGAATTACGGGCCGTTGGGGGGCTGGCGCGAGAACTACCCGACGAGCCCGGGACCTGAAGCTGTGGTGGAGCCGGTGGACAGTGCCGGCGAACTTCCAGGCGGCCGCGCGTTCGACGGCCCTCTGGGTCTGATTCGAGCTCTCCGAGGAGACGACCGCTTCCAGGAGTCCTTAACGGAGAAGCTCCTCGTCTACGCCTTGGGTCGAGGCCTGACCGTTGCCGATCGTTCTCTGGTCGCGGGCATCCGAGCGGCCCTTGAGGAAGGGCAGCCAAGTCTGCGCCAACTGGTCGTTGAGGTTGCCTGCTGCGAGGCCTTCACCCATCGCCGGGTTGGAGGTGGCAAGTGAAGGTCCTCTCGCGTCGATCGTTCCTGCGGGGGAGCAGCGTGTGCTTGAGTCTACCCTGGCTCGAAGCCATGACGCCTTCGAACGATGGGGCCCCCAAGCGTCTGATCTACGTCTATTCGCCCAACGGAATCGTGCCCGGTGGTTGGCTGCCCTCAGAGTTGGAAGGCCTTCCCGATGGCCTGGCGAGCCCCCTCGGTGAGCTGCCGTCACTGCTCAGTCCACTGCAGGCCCACGTCCCTTCCCTGCAGGTGCTCTCCGGGCTGACCCAGGCCAAGGCGCGCGCCAACGGCGATGGGCCAGGGGACCATGCCCGCGCCTCGGCGACCTTTCTAACCGGGGTCCAAGCACTCAAGTCCGACGGCGCCGTGGGTTTGGGCGTCTCCGCCGACCAGGTGGCGGCGGCTGCCATTGGGGGCAAGACTCGCTTCCGTTCCATTCAACTGGGCACCGATGGCGGCCAGCTTTCGGGGCAATGCGACTCGGGCTACTCCTGCGCCTACTCGAGCTTCATCTCCTGGCAGACGGCAACGACCCCCGCGGGCAAGGAGTCCGATCCGGCCCGGGTCTTCGACCGGCTGTTCCGCGGAGGGCTGTCTCCGGGAAACGCAGCAGAGCGCATGCGTGCCCAAGCCCAGCGTCGGTCGCTTCTCGACTTCGTTCGTGAGGATGCCCGCGAACTGCGCCGGTTGCTGGGACACGCCGACCTCCACCGGTTGGATGAGTTCGAGAGCGGCTTGCGCGAGCTGGAGCGCCGCCTAGTTGATTTCGAGGAGCTGCGTGTGGATTCGGTTCCCGACGATGCGCGTCCTTCCGCCGACCCTGGTTCCCCGGCCGAACGGTTCAAGCTTCTAGCCGACGTCCTGGTGCTGGCGCTGCAGATGGACCAGACCCGGGTGGCAACCATGATGGTGGCTAACGAAGGCAGCAACAGGTCCTATCCGAGCCTCGGTTCAACGGAGGGGCATCACAGTCTGTCACACCACCAGGGAGAGGCGGGCAAGGTGGCGGTTATCGGTGCCATCAATCGCCACCATGTGGGACTCTTCGGCTATCTGCTCGACAGCCTGGCTGCGGCGCGCGAGGGCGATGCCGGGTTACTGGACTCCAGCTTCGTCGTGTACGGCTCGGGGATCGCGGATGGGAACACCCACAGCCACCACGACCTCCCCATTCTGCTGGCCGGTGGCGGCCAGGGCTCGCTGCATCCCGGCCGTCACGTGATCTGGCCCGCGCAGACTCCCCTGAACAACCTGCACCTCGCCCTGCTCGAGCGCATGGGGGTGCGGGACGTGCAGTTGGGTGACGCGACGGGAGTGCTGACGGGAATCTAGGGGCGCAGCCCGGCTCGCTAACCCTCCAGCTTGCTCAACCCGGCGTAACCGGCCTCGATGCGTGTGGCACGGAACAGAGCGTGGGGATCCATGCCCCCGCCGCCGCGTGGGGGCGGGTTGCCGCCATCAGGCGGTGGGCCTCCGTCAGGCCCATCACGGTCCGGGGGGCCGCCGCGATCGCCAGGGCCATCACGGTCTGGAGGGCCACCGCGGCCGGGGGGACCTCCTCGATCGGGGGGGCCGTCGCGGCCCGGGGGTCGGCCTCGACGGTCCGGGCGGCCTTCCGGCCTACCGCGACCTCCCGGTCCGGGGCGTCCGTCCCGGCCCCGTCCCTCCGCTCCGGGCCCTTCCGGCTCGGCGTCTCCATAGGGATTCAGGTAGTCCCAGACGACCTCTCCCCCAGGGGTGACCTCGAAGATTCGGCTCTGGGCTCCCGAGCAGATCAGGGTGTTGCCCCCGGGCAGGCGGTGCGCGCCGGAGATGAAGGACGAGAAGAAACTCGTCTTGTCTTCTGCCGAGTAGGACCAGACGGGCCCGTCGGGTCCGAAGGCCTCGGTGGGGGAGAGCTGGAACCGACCCTCTTCAAAGGGCAGGAGCATCTCATCCACCGAACTGTAGGGCTCTTCCCCACGGCCTTCGCCGTTGTTGAAGACCGTCAAGCGCAGGCTGCCATCGCTGCCGGTCACCAGACGCGGGTCGTGCTGGCCGAATAGCGTGCGATCCGCGTGACGGCCCCGGCCGTAGTGCTTGGGATTGCCCCAGCGATAGAGCAGATCGCCCCCGTGTCCGTAGCGCCCGCCCTCGGATCCGGCGGCCTCGGCCATCGTCGTGGAGTGGTCGATGATCCAGACCTCGCTCAAGGTGCGGATGCTGATGGCGATCAGGTCCGTCTCGGCGTGGTAGTCGATGCCGTTGGTATGCAGCCAGTCGCTGCTGACGCGGCGGCCGGCCGGCTGGGCAGCGTCGGGGTCGTCGCCCTCCTCATCCTCCTCCTCGCCGAGGTAGCCCAAGGCCCGCATCTCGGCTTCGAGCTCCTCTCTTCGGCGGCGCTCGGTGGCGGTCTCTTCACGCTCGGGCAGGCCTGCATTTACGTCAATGCGCTCCGGGCGCTCGGAGATCACGCCGAAGTGGGGTGCCTGGTCATCGTAGTCCTGGATGAGGTGATCCCATGCGTGCCAGGCCCAGAGGGTTTTTCCACCCACCGGAAGTATGGGTTCGATCTCCAGCACCATGTCCGGCCACAGGGTGAACTCCTCGTCTTCCTCCGTCGCCTCAACGGAGTGCGGCTCCCGCCCTGCGGCGATGGCCTCCGCTGCCGTGCGAGACTCCCAGGCGATGACCAGGATGTTGCCGTTGGGCAGAGGCTCGATGTCGTGGTGGTGGAGGTGGTCTTCGCTCGACATGTCCAGAGTCCAGAGCAGCTCGCCCTCCCATGAGAAGCGCTCCACGATGCCGCCTTGGCCGCCGCCGTGGAACGTGGACGGTTCGGTGTCCTTGCCACAGCGCAGAAGGGACCCATCTTCCAGGAGGTAGGCCGAGTTGCCCGCGCTGTACTTCGACTCCCAGCGGTGGACCTCCTCACCTTGCATATCCACGAGCCACGTCGTCGTGGACCGCAGGGGGGCGATCAGGGTGTAGCCGTCCACCGCTCCCTCGGAGGCCTGGATCAGACCCCTCGGCGGGGCGGGTTCTTCAGGTTGAGCCTCTGGGGGTTCCGGCTTGGGGTCCTGAGGGGTGGGAGCCTGGGCGAAGCCTGCTCCCAGGAGGAGGAAGAAGATCGGGGCGACGGATGGGGTCGGCATGGGGCGTCTTGGATTTGCGGAGTCGAAAAGCTGGGCACAGACTAGTCCGTTGGGGCCGGACAGTCTGGCACGCCCTTGGTAAGAGCGCATCATGCGGAGTCAGTGGGAGATGCCAAGTTGCTAGCGGCGCCCCATCAGGCCCCGGAGGCGGGCCTATGAGTACTTCTGCTCTCGCCCACGAATCGCTAGGCTCAGACCATGACGGGTGAAGGCATAGACGTTCTGATTGTGGACAACGATGAGCGCATCGTTGAGCTGGTCGCGTGGTTCTTGGAGCGGCGTGGATACACGGTGCGCTCGGCGGGCTCCTTCGATGCCGCGCGTGTGGCGCTGAATGAGCGCCGGCCAACGCTCATGCTCTCCGACGTAGACCTCGGGGAACAGAACGCCTGCGAAGAACTACCGCGCCTGGATCGGGAGGGGCTGCTGCCCCCGACCCTGGTGGTCTCGGGTTTCCTGACGGCGGAACTGCGCGCGGAGCTGCTGGCGCTCGAACCCGTGCTGGACACCCTCGCCAAACCATTCGAGTTTGAGGAGCTGGAGCGGCGCATGGTCGCCTGCTTGGCCCAGGTAGGGGAGAGCGCTTCCATTTCATCCACGTCCGCAGGCCACCCATCGCAGACCCCGGCGGACTCTGGGCTCCGGGCGGGTGAGAGCGAAGACGATGAAGGCTGGATCGAGGTGCGTCCCGCGGTGTCCCTAGACTCCGGTGAGGCAGGGTCCGAATGACACGCCTGCAGTTTAGAACAGCCGGGGAATCCCACGGGCCGGCTCTGGTGGGCATCGTCGAGGGGATCCCATCGGGCCTGGAGCTCAACCTGGAGGCCGTGGACGGAGAGCTCGCCCGGCGCCAGGGGGGCTACGGGCGCGGTGGGCGCATGAAGATCGAGAGTGATCGGCTCGAGCTTCTTTCGGGAACCCGTGGCGGCGTGACCCTGGGTTCGCCCCTGGCGTTCAGGATCCACAACGCCGACGCGGTGATCGAGGACCTCCCCGTGCCGGCCAATCCCCGCCCGGGTCACGCCGATCTGGCGGGCTGCCTCAAGCATGGACACCGGGACCCGCGGGCCGTACTGGAGCGGGCCAGTGCGCGGGAGACCGCCGCGCGGGTGGGGGCCGGGGCTCTGGCCCGTCAGGTGCTGGAAGCCTTCGGGATCGAGGTCTTTGCCCACGTCCTGGAAGTCGGCGGCGTGAGCTGTGCCCCGGACGGTGTCGAACGGGTGGGGGACGAGCGTCACACCCTGCGGGACGGCTCCCCCTTCATGAGCCTCGATCCGGAGGCGGATCGGGCCATGGCCGAGGCCGTGGATAAGGCCCGGGAGGAGAAGGACAGTCTTGGAGGCGTATTTGAGGTGTGCGCCCTGGGCCTGCCCGCCGGGCTCGGCAGCTACTCCAGCGGTCTGGAGCGCCTCACCTCGCGGCTGGGAGCAGCCCTCTTCTCGGTGCCAGCCATCAAGAGCGTGGAGGTGGGGCTGGGACTGGAGGCTGCGCGGCGGCGCGGCTCACAGGTCCACGACCCGATCCTCCCTGCACCTCAGGGTGCTGCCCTGCGCTACTCCCGGTCCAGCAATAACGCGGGGGGGTTGGAGGGAGGATTGACCAACGGCGAGCCTCTGGTACTGCGGGCGGCCATGAAGCCCATCCCCTCCCTGCGCCAGGGCCTGCCCAGCGTGGATTTCGAGAGCGGAGAGGCCGTACGGGCCACCTACCAGCGCTCGGACGTGACCTCGGTCCCCGCGGCCAGCGTCGTGGGGGAGGCTGTCGTGGCTCTGGCCCTGACCGAGGCCTTTTTGGACAAGTACGGGGGAGATTCAATGGATCAGGTGCGTGCGGCCCATCGCTTCCACCTTGACCAGATGAGGGCTCTCTAGGGAGGAGCCCCCCTTGGCCTCAATCCGAATCCGGGGGCGCTTTTGCCCGAAAAGCCCTCTGGGTGCTTGACGCACCATGGGCCGCCCGTACCATACGCCGCTCCATTCTCCACCCATGCCCCATTTGCTCTCTGCGGATGGGATCTGGATTGGGCGATGGGGCCTCGCCCGGCGCTTCGCCAGCGTGGCTCAATTGGCAGAGCAGCTGATTTGTAATCAGCAGGTTGCGGGTTCGAGTCCCGCCGCTGGCTCCAGTCTTCGGAATGTCATTCCGCAGGCCGCTGGCGGTCCTCGGTTCCACTTCCGCAGACAGGTCAGTCGCTCGAAAAATTGAACACGCAGCTAGCCAGGGACGGTCACAAAACAATCAGGGCTCCGCGACACCTTCACGGGTGAGGTCGGGGCCAACCGTGCTGCGCCGCCGCGCAGGACGGGTGCTCACTGGAAACACGAATCGATCCGAGGATGACTTGGGAGCGTTGGCTCTCAGGCTCCCGAACTTTCTGCCCCCAATCGGGTCGGATGCGGGAGTCCGAACCCATGCGTTTGCACCGGTCGCCCGCAAGATCACCGGTTGGCGAGATTCCCGAGCGGCCAAAGGGGACAGACTGTAAATCTGTTGGCTCAGCCTTCCCAGGTTCGAATCCTGGTCTCGCCACCATTTCCGACGCAACGACGGGGAGCCCCCCCTGCCCATTGCGATGGACGGCTGCCCCGTGTGGCGGCGCGGTCCCGGCTTACCGGTTTCTTCGTGCGTCCCGCTCCCTTGCCCGCATCACTTGTCAGTGGCTCAGCTGCTGGCTTGGTCACTGCGGCGCGACCTTCGCGAACCCCCGTCCCGCGTCGGACCCGACACCTCACCTTATATATAGGACCTATATATAAGGTGGAGAGGTCAACCGTCTGGCGCACGCGGTGCACCCGAAGCGGGTGTAGTTCAATGGTAGAACGGCAGCCTTCCAAGCTGCACACGAGGGTTCGATTCCCTTCACCCGCTCCACTGACCTTTCCTCAAGGCAGGGCCTGCATCCTGGATCGATACCCCCCCAGCCCGTTCGGCCTGTGCCGGGCGGTGCAGGAAACGGGTGCTGCTGTAGCTCAGTGGTAGAGCACTTCCTTGGTAAGGAAGAGGTCATGGGTTCAAGTCCCATCAGCAGCTCCAGCTTCCCGATTGCCAACGCGGGCCCCCCCGCCTGGCAGCGACCGACGGACTGTCCGTCACCTCAACTCAATTCAAAACACTAACTGACCTGCGTGTCTTCTCCATGTGCCCCGTCCGGGGCTCATCAGGAGCGGAGCGCACCACCGCTTGCGGGCACGAGCCCCATAGACTGCGAGACAAGAACATGGCCAAGGAAGTCTTCGAAAGGACAAAGGACCACGTCAACGTTGGCACGATCGGCCACGTCGACCACGGAAAGACCACGCTCACGTCGGCAATCTGCCGCTATCAGGCGAACCGCGGGTTGGCCAAGCCGATGAATTTCGACGAAATTGACAAGGCGCCCGAGGAGAAGGCGCGGGGTATCACCATCTCCACGGCTCACGTGGAGTACGAGAGTGAGACCCGGCACTACGCTCACGTGGATTGCCCAGGTCACGCCGACTATGTCAAGAACATGATCACCGGAGCCGCCCAGATGGACGGTGCCATCCTGGTGGTTTCCGCGGCGGACGGCCCGATGCCCCAGACCCGTGAGCACATCCTGCTTGCCCGTCAGGTCAACGTGCCCGCCATCGTGGTGTTCATGAATAAGGTGGATCAGGTCGACGACCCGGAATTGCTCGACTTGGTCGAGATGGAAATTCGCGAGCTCCTCGATAAGTACAAGTTCCCCGGCGACGATACGCCCATCATCCGCGGCTCTGCCCTCGCTTGTGAGAACGCGTTGAATGCCGACAAGCCCGTTGACGACGAGGCCTTCACCTGTATCACCGAGTTGCTAGAGGCGGTGGACACCTTCATTCCGCTGCCCGAGCGGGACGTGGACAAGCCCTTCATTATGCCCGTGGAGGACGTGTTCTCCATCAAGGGTCGTGGAACCGTGGGTACCGGCCGTATTGAGGCTGGCATCGTCAACACAGGTGATCCTCTGGAGATCGTCGGCATGGGTGAGGAAATCGGCACGACCA
This sequence comes from Planctomycetota bacterium, assembly GCA_012959525.1. Classification (GTDB taxonomy): domain Bacteria; phylum Planctomycetota; class UBA1135; order UBA1135. The sequence continues at coordinate 38,658 of DUDB01000069.1, read as the reverse complement.
CCTGCACCGGCGTCGAGATGTTCCAGAAGACCCTCGATGAGGGGCGCGCTGGCGAGAACGTCGGCATCCTCCTCCGAGGTGTAGACAAGGGCGATCTCGTTCGAGGCATGGTGCTCGCCAAGCCGAAGACGATTACGCCGCACACCAAGTTTGAGGCTGAGGTCTACGTCCTCTCCAAGGACGAAGGTGGACGCCACACGCCCTTCTTCGACGGCTACCGTCCCCAGTTTTACTTCCGCACCACGGACGTGACCGGCGCTACGAACCTTCTCGGCGGCGCCGAGATGTGCATGCCTGGTGACAACGTCAAGCTGACGGTGGAGCTCGGTACCCCTGTGGCCATGGACGAGCAGCTGCGCTTCGCCATCCGTGAGGGTGGCCGGACCGTCGGTGCTGGTGTCGTCACCAAGGTGATCGAGTAGATCGCACGCATTGAGGGCTGAACTGACGGCCCTCTGAAATCACATGGGGGGTAGGCCTTGGCCTGCTCCCCATCCCTCCTACCTCTTACTTCTCTCCTTTACGTACGGCGGTTGTCTCCCGGAACCCGCGGCCCCTGCCGCGTCACTCCAGAACGCAGCCCCAACAGGTCCAGACATGAAGGTCAAAGAACGCTACGTCTTCCTGGAGTGCACGGTGTGCAAGCACCGCAACTACACGACGCACAAGCGCCTGAAGGCGGCCTACAAGCTTGAGAAGAAGAAGTACTGCAACTACTGCAGGGCCCACACCTCGCACCGCGAGAAGAAGCTCTGAGCCAAGAAGAGTAATGGCCTTCGAGGTCGCCCCCCGGGTGGCGTGACCTTCGGCCTCTCCTCCTGTCCCTTTTATCCTTCCCCGTTTCCTCCGGAGTCCCCAAGATGGCATACCGCAAAGATCAGGGCCGCATGGCGCGCATGACTGCGTTTTGGTCATTGGCCATCCTCATCTTCTACGGATGCGTGAGCTTGCGGGCGGAGTTGGCGACCAGCTTTGCTGAGTCTCTGGGGCAGCCCATCAACGGAATGCGGGTTCCCGTCGTGGGGATGGATCTGTCTCCTGCTCTGCTGATCACAGCGGGCGTCCTGGCCTTGTCCTTGACCCTCCTGTATCGCTGGGAGCAGACGCCCAAGAATGCCGACCTGCTCATTGAGACGGAATCGGAGCTACGCAAGGTGAGTTGGCCCACCCTGGACGAAGCCATCAATGGCTCCTGGGCCGTCATGATGACCGTCCTGGTGCTCATGGGCTTCTTGGCGGGTATCGACTTTCTGCTGGGCCGGGTGGCCCGGGTCATTCTTACGGGAGGCGCCTGAGCCATGGCCTACAAGTGGTATTTCATCCGTTGCCAGTCCGGCCGCGAGAAGCGCATTCGGGACAACGCCCTCACCCGCCTGGGTATTGCTGGTGTGACCGATATCGTGCCCCAGGTCATGGTGCCCTTTGAGCTCGTGACTGACATGAAGGGGGGCAAGAAGCGCACCCTGGAGAAGAAGCTCTACCCCGGGTACCTCATGGTCCAAGCGGACCTCGAGGAGGCCGACGAAAAACGAACGAACACGGCTCGTACCGCCTTGAGGAGTGTCGACGGATTGCGCGACTTCCTCGGCACCCGCGGTGAGCCGACGGCCATCTCCGAAGAAGAGGTGACCACGATTCTCTCACGTATGACGGAATCGGAATCCCGCCCTCAAGTCTCGATAGGCTTGGACAAGGGCGATCGGGTCAAGATCAACACCGGGCCCTTCGACGGGTTCGACGGTGTGGTTGATGACATCAACGCTGACAAGGGAACCGTCCGCATCGTGGTGACCATTTTTGGTCGACCCACGCCGGTGGACCTCAAGTACTGGGAAGTGGAGTCGGTCTGACAAGACCGGTCTGTAATGGCTAAGGAACTCACAGCAAAAATCAAACTACAGTGCCCCGCTGGGCAGGCCACACCGGCACCCCCGGTGGGACCCGCTCTCGGTGCGCACGGATTGAACATTTCGGACTTCGTCAAGCAGTTCAACGACAAGACCCGGGATCAGATGGGAATGATTATTCCCGTCGAGATCTCGGTCTATAAGGACCGCACGTTCGACTTCATCATGAAGTCGCCGCCGGCCGCCGTTCTGCTGAAGAAGGCCGCGGGTGTGGAGAAGGGTGCTGGCGAAGTCGGCACCGAAATCGTGGGTCGGGTGACCCGCGCCCAGGTCGAGGAGATCGCTGAGATCAAGATGCAGGACCTCAACGCCCGCGACATGGAGCACGCCTGTCGAATCATTGAAGGAACAGCCAGATCCTCCGGGATCGAGGTGGAGGGCTAATCGTGGCAGTGACCAAGAGAAGTAAACGAATGACCGAAGCCCTTGCGGGGGTGGATCGCGATCAGACCTATGGAGCGGCTGAGGCCTTCGACTTGTTGAAGAGCCTGCCCGCCCCGAAGTTCGACGAATCTTTCGAGGTCGTCGTGCGCTTGGGGGTCGACCCACGCAAGTCTGACCAGCAGGTGCGCGGAGCCGTCTCCCTGCCCAAGGGGCTTGGCAAGGACGTGTTTATCGCCGTCTTCGCTGAAGGTGCCAACGCCGAGGCTGCCCAGGCGGCTGGAGCGGACGTTGTGGGCTCGGGCGACCTGGCCGAGCGTATCGCCGGCGGTTGGATGGACTTCGACATCGTCATCGCCAGCCCGGACATGATGAAGCACGTGGGCAAGCTGGGTAAGGTGCTCGGCCCGCAGGGCAAGATGCCCTCCCCCAAGAGTGGCACGGTTACCCCCAACGTGGCCGAGGCCGTGACCGAGTTCAAGGCGGGCAAGGTCGAGTTCCGCACCGACGCGGGAGCCAACATTCATGCGCCCTTCGGAAAGCGCTCGTTCTCCACTGACGACCTGCTGGCCAATTTCGGTGCCTTCATGGATCACGTGCTTGGCATGCGCCCGCCCGCAGTCAAGGGCGAGTATATCCGCCACATTTCCGTCTCCACCTCCATGGGCCCTGGTGCCCGCGTCCAATACGGAGCCTAACCCATGCCGAACATTGTCAATGAAATGATCCTGCGTGGGATGTCCGAGGGGATGACCAATGCCGAAGGCATGGTCGTCGTCACCTTTGGCGGCCTCGACGTGGCCGAGACCGAGGCCATCCGTGGCCAAGTGGCCGAAGCCGGCGCCAGCATGCGCATGGTGCGTAACCGTCTGGCACGCCTGGCTTTGACCGAGAAGGGCATCGACCTGGGAGAGGGCACCCTGCAGGGCAACGTTGCCATCGCCTGGGGGGATTCCGAGGCCACCATCGGTGCCGCCAAGGTCTTCGCTTCCAAGGACGTCAAGAAAGCCAAGAAGGTCGAGTTCAGAGCCGGGCTGCTTGATGGCGAGGTCCTGGGCCCCGCCGAAGCCGCGTCCCTGGCAGACGTTCCCGACCGAGACACCCTCAACGCTCAGCTGCTGGGCGTCATCAGTGGGCCCGCCCGTGCGCTCGCTTCCGTTATTCAGGCCGTGCCCAGCGCAACCGCGCGGGTGCTGCAAGCCCGAGCCGATTCCCTGCCTGCTTCTGAAGAGTAGGCACCCCCCTTTCTCACTCCGAACATCCCGGCCGTATCCGGGTGACTCCCCATAGTCCCTAGTAACTCCATCAGGAGATCATTGAAATGTCTGAAGAGACGACGACCGTAGAGCTTCCCAAGGAGCTCCAGAAAATTGCCGATACGCTGGATGGCCTGACTTTGCTGCAGGCCTCCACCTTGGTCAAGGCACTTGAGGACAAGTGGGGCGTGAGCGCCGCTGCTCCCGCTGCCGTGGCCGTCGCTGGTCCTGCCGGTGGTGGTGAGGCCGAAGAGGAGAAGACCTCCTTCGACGTCATCCTCGAGGCCATTGGCGACAAGAAGATCCAGGTCATCAAAGAAGTCCGCGCCATCACTGGCTTGGGCCTCAAAGAAGCCAAGGCTCTTGTCGACGGTGCCCCCGGCCCCATCAAGGAAGGCGTGTCCAAGGAAGAAGCTGAGACCATCAAGGGGCAGCTCGAAGGCGCCGGCGGTTCCGCCAAGATCGACTGAGCGAAGTTCTTCGCTTGTTCGATCAACCCGGAACCCGTGCTCCTGAGCGCACTGCTAAAGCGGTGCGTGCGGGGGTGCATGTCCTTGGCCAATCCCCGAGCTTCGGCTCGGAGATCCGGCAATCGCCTCCTGGCTTGACTCTCTTCTCCCTGCGTATCGGCGCAGGGGCGGGGGCGTCTGACTGGGAAGGCCGCGTGCGAGACAGAATCAGCAACCTAGTGGGAGCAGGGATCAGTCAGCCCTGCACCCCTCGTCGGATAACTGTGCAGTCGGAAGGTGAGGTGGGAGTGAGCGGCAAGCTCGACACCCAACTCGCCAACCGGGATGACTCAGGGAGATTGCGAGCATGATTACCCAGAAGAATGGTCGGATGATCGAGGCCTCGAGCGAGGTGCGCACCTTTGGTCGTGGGGACGCGATCGTCGAACTTCCCAACTTGGTCGAGATCCAGACCAATGCCTATCAGGAGTTCCTCAATCCCACGGTTCAAGCCGCTGCACGTGAGAACCGGGGCCTGGAGGCCCTGCTGCGCGAGGCGTTCCCGATCTACTCCTACGACAAGACCATGTGTCTGGAGTACGTGGGCTATGAGCTGGGCCGTGCGCGCTACACCATCGAGGAATGCCGCAAGCTGCGCATGACTCACGGCTATCCGTTCAAGGTGCGGTTGCGTCTGGTCAAGGCCGAGCCCGTCGAGGAAGAGGTCTACCTGGGTGAGATCCCCATCATGATGGGGGGCGGCGAGTTCATCATCAACGGCTCCGAGCGCGTCGTCGTGAACCAGTTGCACCGCTCGCCGGGCGTGGACTTCATGATCGACAACTCGGTTACCGATCGGGATCTTCACAGTTGCTGGATCATTCCCGAGCGTGGCTCCTGGGTTGAGCTGGCGGTCACCAAGAAAGAGCTGTTGACCGTGCGTATTGATCAGCAGGGGAAGTTCTCTGCGATGATCCTGCTACGTGCCCTCTCGGAAGATTTGGGAACGGACCAGGCCCTACTGCGCACCTTCTACAAGACTAAGGTTGTCAAGAAGACTCCTTCGATGACGGCCAATGCGTTCGCGAAGAAGATCACGGACAAGATCGCCGTGGGGGATGTCGTCGTCCTGAAGACTGGCGAGGTGTTGGTGCCCTCTGCGACTCCCATTCCCGAGACGGCAGCCCTTGAGATTGCCGCTGGCGACTTGACGGAAGTGGAGATCATTCAGCCCACGGGCGGTGAGGTGGACATGTTGCTCATCAATTCGCTGCACGATGAGCCCAACATCAAGACCCACGAAGAGGCGCTGATAAAGATCTACGGCCGTCTGCGGCCGGGTAACCCGCCCCAGTTGGAGAAGGCACGAGAGCTGTTCCGTGAGAAGTTCTTCGATGAGCAACGCTACCGCCTGGGCCGTGTGGGGCGCTTCCGTCTGAACCGCAAGTTCGGCCAGGACATCCCCGAGGACGTCCAGGTGTTGCAGGCCGAGGACATCGTCAACTCGGTCAAGTACCTCTTGTCGCTGCGCTCCGGCAAGGGCGAAATCGATGACATCGACAACCTCGGCAACCGTCGGGTGCGTTCGATTGCCGAGCTGGCGGGCGAGGAGTTCCGCAAGGGACTGCTCAAGCTGCGCCGTACTGCGCAGGAACGCATGAACCTCGAGAACCCGGAGACGGTCTCGCCGCGTACCTTGATCAACTCCAAGACCTTCTCCAGCGCCGTGGACTACTTCTTCGGCCGCTCGGAGCTGAGTCAGGTCGTGGACCAGGCCAACCCTCTGAGCCAGCTGGCCCACGAGCGACGCCTGTCGGCCTTGGGCCCTGGTGGTCTGAACCGCAAGCGCGCCGGCTTCGACGTGCGTGACGTGCACCTCTCGCACTATGGACGGTTGTGCCCGATTGAAACGCCGGAAGGCGCGAACATCGGCCTGATCTCCTCCCTGGCGCTCTACTCGACCCTGGACGACTACGGCTTCCTGATCTCTCCCTATCGCAAGGTGAAGAAGGGATGCCTTACGGATCAAGTCGCCTACCTACGCGCTGACCAGGAGGCTGGCGTCGTGATGGCTCCCGCCGACGTCACCGTCGACGCCACGGGTAAGATCTTGCAGGACCGGGTGCTCGCCCGTCGCGACGGCGACAACATCGAGGTCCCGCCTGAGGAAGTGGACTACGTAGACGTCTCCCCTAAGCAGATCATCGGAGTTTCGGCCTCGTTGATTCCGTTCCTCGAGCACGACGACGCCAACCGGGCGCTCATGGGCTCAAACATGCAGCGCCAGGCTGTGCCCCTGTTGATCCCCGAGGTGCCCGTCGTGGGGACCGGGATGGAGAAGACCGTCGCGCTGAACTCCAACATGCCCATCTATGCCAAGAACGCAGGCACGGTGGACTACGTGGACAGCCGCGTGATCATCATTGGCGAGGACGAGTACTACCAGACCAAGTTCCGCGGCATGAACGAGCGCACCACCCAGAACCACCGTCCGGTGGTGCAGGTGGGGGATGAGGTCGTGGAAGGCCAACTGCTGGCGGATGGCGCCTCGACCGAGGGTGGCGAACTGGCCCTGGGTCGCAACCTCGTCGTGGCCTTCATGACCTGGGACGGCTTCAACTACGAGGATGCCATCCTAGTCTCCGAGCGCCTGGTCAAGGATGACACCTTCACCTCGATCCACATCGAGGAGTACGACGTGGAGATCCGCGAGACCAAGCTCGGCAAGGAGGAGTTCACGCGAGATATCCCCAACGTGGGTGACGGGGCCCTGGCCCAGCTGGACGAGGAGGGCATGATTCGTATCGGCACCTTCGTCACGGCGGGCGACACCCTCGTGGGCAAGGTAGCTCCCAAGTCCAAGAGTGAGCTGACTCCCGAGGAGAAGCTCCTGCACGCCATCTTCGGCAAGGCCGGCGTGGACGTGAAGAACGCCTCCCTGACCATGCCTCCCGGTACCCGTGGGGTCGTCATCGACGCCCAGAAGTTCTCGCGCCGCGTGAACCTGACGGACGCTGAACGCACCAAGGCCTTGGGAGTGATCCGCGATGCGGAGACCGAGTTCCTGCGCGCCCTGCGTGCCTACACCTCCGAGATGTTGGATCAGGTCCAGGCCACTCTCGGCAAGGAGATCGTGGACGACCTGACCGGCAAGGTGTTCGCCCTGGACGACACTTCGACCTACGACGAGCTGCGCCGCGTCAAGGCCTTGAGCCTGGCCGGGGCCGAAGAGCACGACGATGAAGCCGTGCGCCTCAAGGCCACGGGCCACATTGATGACTTCCGCATCCGGATCGAGAACAAGGAGGCGGACAAGAACAAGATCGTCAACCGCCTCAGTCGGGGTGATGAGCTGCCCACAGGCGTGCTCGAGATGGTCAAGATCTACGTTGCCACCAAGCGCAACCTCTCGGTGGGGGACAAGATGGCTGGCCGCCACGGCAACAAGGGTGTGATCTCCAAGATCTGCCCCGTGGAGGACATGCCGTACCTGGAAGATGGCACCTCGGTGGACATCGTTCTGAACCCGCTAGGCGTTCCCAGTCGAATGAACGTGGGGCAGATTCTGGAGACCCACCTGGGGCTGGCCGCGGCCCGCTTGGGCGTGCGTTGCAATACGCCCGCGTTCGATGGGGCGACCGAAGCCGAAATCGAGCAGACCCTCGAAGAAGCAGGCCTGCCCACTTCGGGCAGGTTCACCCTGTACGACGGGCGCAGTGGCCAGTCGTTCGAACAGGAGGTCACCGTGGGCGTGATGTACATGCTCAAGCTGCACCACCTCGTGGACGAGAAGGTCCATGCTCGGGCGACGGGCCCCTACAGCCTGATCACCCAGCAACCCCTGGGCGGCAAGGCGCGCTTCGGTGGCCAACGCTTCGGGGAGATGGAAGTTTGGGCCCTTGAGGCCTATGGCGCCGCGGCGATCCTGCAGGAGCAGCTGACGGTGAAGTCCGACGACGTGGACGGACGGACCAAGATCTACGAATCGATGGTCAAGGGACTCAACATTCTCGAGCCGGGTACTCCGGTTTCCTTCGAGGTGTTGACGAACGAGATCCGGGGCTTGGGGCTCAACATGGAGCTCCACAAGAAGGCGACCCTCTAGGAGTTGGCAGCATGAATACAATGGCTGATTCACACTACACCCAGATCAACGACTACGGCAGCGTGACGATTGCGCTGGCCTCCCCCGAGGACATCCGTTCTTGGTCCTACGGGGAAGTCAAGAAACCCGAGACCATCAACTACCGGACCTACCGTCCGGAACGGGATGGGTTGTTCTGCGAGCGCATCTTTGGTCCTGAGAAGGACTGGGAGTGCTCGTGTGGCAAGTACAAGGGCATCAAGCACAAGGGCATCGTCTGTGACAAGTGCGGCGTGATGGTCACCCACTCACGCGTGCGTCGCAAGCGCATGGGCCACATCAACCTGGCGGCCCCCGTGGCTCACATCTGGTTCTTCAAGGCCATGCCCAGCCGACTGGGCAACTTGCTGGGCGTGAAGGTCAGCGACCTAGAGCGCTTGATCTACTTCCAGGAGTACATGGTCGTGGATCCTGGGGACACCCCCCTGGAGCCCTATCAGCTGCTGACCGAGGAGGAGTATCGCTCTTCGCGTTCCAAGTATGGCTCGGAGTTTGACGCCGACATGGGTGCCGAGGCCGTGCGCAAGATCCTCCGCAGTGTGGACTTGCAGGGCATCTCTGACGAGCTGCGCGAAGAGCTTGTAGCCACACGCTCCAAGCAGCGTCAGAAGGACATCATTAAGCGCCTGCGTACGGTGGAGATGTTGCGCGACTCGGGCAACAAGCCGGATTGGATGGTTCTGGAAGTGATTCCGGTCATTCCCCCGGATCTGCGCCCGCTGGTCCTACTGGACTCCGGCAACTTTGCCACCAGTGACCTGAACGACCTCTATCGTCGCCTGATCAACCGCAACAACCGCCTGAAGAAGCTGCTCGACCTCAATGCTCCCGAGGTCATCATCCGCAACGAGAAGCGCATGTTGCAGCAGGCTGTGGATGCGTTGTTCGACAACGGCCGCTGCCGTCGTCCAGTGCTGGGCTCATCCAGCCGCCCGCTCAAGTCCCTGACCGACATGATCAAGGGCAAGCAGGGTCGCTTCCGCGAGAACCTGCTCGGCAAGCGCGTGGACTACTCCGCACGGTCCGTCATTGTCGTCGGGCCTGAGCTGAGCCTGCAGCAATGTGGCTTGCCCAAGAAGGTCGCGCTGGAGCTGTTCCAGCCCTTCATCATCCGGCGCCTCAAGGAGCTGGCCCTGGCCGATACCATCAAGTCGGCCAAGCGCATGCTTGAGCGCAAGGACGAGGACGTCTGGGACATCCTGGAGGAGGTCATCACGGGTCACCCGGTGATGCTCAACCGGGCACCGACGCTCCACCGAATGGGCATCCAGGCCTTTGAGCCGGTGCTTATCGAGGGCAACGCCATCCGCTTGCACCCCTTGGTGTGCGGTGGCTTCAACGCCGACTTCGACGGCGACCAGATGGCCGTTCACCTGCCCCTCTCCTACGAGGCGCAGATCGAGGCCTCTACCCTGATGCTGGCGAGCAACAACATTTTCTCGCCGGCCAATGGTTCGCCCATCATCTCGCCCTCTCAGGACATGGTGCTTGGCATCTACTACCTGACCAGGTCTCCGGGGAGTGTTCCCGCGAAGGTCCCCCTCTACTCGTCCTTGGGCGAGCTGTTCCTGGCCTACGGCCACGGACAGACCACGACGCACAAGGCCGTGCGCGTGCGCCTCGAGGCAGATCAATCGGTCAAGTACTCCATGGGGGCCGAGCCTGTGGGCGTCAACGATCGCGGACAGGTGACCGGCGTTCCCACGGACTCCGAGGGCGACTCTGGCAGCCCCGAGGTGGGCTTCCTGACAACGACCATCGGCCGGGTGATCTTCAACGACATCCTTCCCGAGGGGATGCCCTTCTACAACTACGACCTCAATAAGGGAGCGGTTCAAGCACTGATCTCGGATTGTCACCACCTCCTGGGGCGCGGCGCGACCCTGAAGCTGCTTGACGATCTCAAGGATCTGGGCTTCAAGGCCTCCACCCGGGCGGGTCTGAGCTTCTCCAAGGATGATATCTGCATCCCCGAGGAGAAGAGCGGCATCCTTGCGGCTACTCAGCTAGAAATCGACAAGATCGAGCAGGCCTATCACAAGGGTGTCATCACCCAGGGCGAGCGCTACCTCAAGATCATCGACCACTGGACCCAAGCCCGTGAGGAAGTGAGTGCGGTGCTGATGGATATGCTGGCCAAGGATTTCAACGAGGAGACGGGCTACGTGAACCCTATCTACTGCATGGTCACCTCCGGTGCACGTGGATCCGTGGACCAGATCCGGCAGCTGGGCGGGATGCGTGGCCTGATGGCCAAGCCCTCGGGCAAGATCATCGAGACGCCCATCAAGGCCAACTTCCGGGAAGGCCTGAAGGTGCTGGAGTACTTCTCCTCGACCCACGGCGCGCGGAAAGGACTGGCGGACACGGCACTCAAGACCGCTGATGCCGGCTACCTGACCCGTAAGCTGACGGACGTGGCCCAGAACGTCGTCATCACTATGGATGACTGCGGCACCATGAACGCGGTCACCAAGCAGGTCGTCTACAAGGGCGACCGCGTGGCGGTGACCTTGGCGCAGGCCATCCGTGGCCGCTGTGCGAGGGACCCGATCGTCGACATCATTGATGACGAGGTGATCGTGCGCGAAGGCGAGCTCATTACCGAGGACATCGCCACTCGCATCGAGTCCCTTGGGCATGAGAAGATCCGCGTGCGCAGTGCTTTGACCTGCGAGGCGTCCCTGGGCGTGTGCGCTCGATGCTACGGCATGGACCTCTCACGCGGCCAGATGGGCGAGCGTGGTCTGGCAGTGGGAATCATCGCTGCCCAGTCCATCGGTGAGCCGGGTACCCAGCTGACGATGCGGACCTTCCACATCGGTGGTACCGCATCGCGCTCGGTCGAGGAGACCGAACGGCGCGTCAAGCGTGACGGGAAGGTGAAATTCCAGAACCTGCGCGTTGTGCAGAACAAGGCCAAGGACACCATCGTCTTGAACCGTAACGGTTCAGTTGCCCTGCTCGATGAGCGTGACCGCGAGATCGACCTGTACAGCATTCCGACGGGCGCCCTGATGTCCGTGACGGATGGCCAGGAGATCAAGGTGGGGGATTCCCTGTGTACTTGGGACCCGCACCACACGCCGATCATCTCCGAGTTCGCGGGGCGTATCCGCTTCGAGGACCTGGTAGAGGGCAAGACATTGCGCATCGAGCGCGATGGTCGGAGCGGTACGGACCGTACCCAGATCATGGAGCACAAGGGTGATCTCCACCCGCAGCTTGTTCTCGAAGACAAGAACGGCGAGGCATTGGCCCTCTACCCGATCCCTGAAAAGGCCTACCTTGAGGTCGCGGACGGGGCGATGATCGGCCAAGGCGAGCTGCTGGCCAAGTCTCCCCGGGAGGCGACCGGTACGCAGGACATCACCGGTGGTCTACCGCGCGTGACGGAGCTATTCGAAGCCCGTAAACCCAAGGAACCCGCCGTCATGAGCGAGATCGACGGAGTGGTGGAGCTTGGAGACCGCAAGCGCGGCAAGCGCACCATCATCGTGAAGGCGTTAGACAAGGAAGGTGAGGTCGTTGCCGAGCACGAGCACGCTGTCCCCCAAGGTAAGCACCTTCGGGTTCACAAGGGCGACGAGGTCATTGCCGGCGAGCCGTTGGTCGATGGCCCCCTGTATCCCGAGGATATTCTGCGAATCAACGGCGAGGACTCGGTGCAGGAGTACCTGCTGCGTGAAGTTCAGAACGTCTACCGCAGTCAGTCTGTGACCATCGATGACAAGCACATCGAGACCATCCTGTCGCAGATGATGCGTAAGGTGCAGGTCACGGATTCGGGTGACTCCGGGTTCCTGCCCGGCGCCGTCGTGGACAAGTACCGTTTCCGCCGCGAGAATGAGAGGATGCGCAAGGAGCGTCGCAAGCCGGCAACCGGCCTGACGCTGCTCTTGGGGATCACCAAGGCCTCGCTGTCCTCCGATTCGTTTATCTCGGCTGCATCCTTCCAGGAGACGACCAAGGTGCTCACCGAGGCAGCCCTCGCCGGCAAGCGCGACCTGCTGGTGGGCTTGAAGGAGAACGTCATCCTGGGCCACATGGTTCCGACCGGGACCGGCTTCCGGGACCATTACCGTACGCGCGTCAAGAAGAACATCGACTTCGGTGACATCGGCGGTACCGGGACGGCCTTCGGCGGCAGCGCCATGGCGGACGAGGAGATGGAGATGCTCTTGAGCGGCAACGTGGATCCTCTGGCCGCGCCCCTGTCGGCCACTGGAACTGACGGTGTGGCTCCGACCTTGGATTCTGGCCTCAGTACGGCGGTCGTGGAAGCGGAAGCTCCCGCGGATGCGTCCGATCCTCTGGTATCCGTTCTTACAGAACCTGCGCCCCAAGCCCTGAGCGAGCCCGCGACGGTAGCTGAGGCGGAAGCCCCGACTGTGAGCGAGGAGGAGCCGGTGGCAGAGGTGCTTCCCGACCCCATCTTGGACCTGACCCTCGAGCCGATCATGGAGCCCACTCCGGAGCCCACTCCAGAGCCCACTCCAGAGCCCACTCCAGAGCCCACTCCAGAGCCCATTGGCGGAAGCGACGACCTTCCGGAGGAGACCCCGGAGTCCTGACCCCATTGGGGGGCTTCCTCCCGGTATCCGGGGGGGCAGGGCCCTGTTGCCCTTGACCCCACACCTTGGATCCCTAAGATTCTTCCCCCCCGACAAGCCTGCGTGGGCTCACGGCGATCCAACAGGAGCCGGCCCCCCACGTCCTTGCGGAACACCAACCGACTATGCCGACCATCAACCAACTAGTGCGCAAGGGCCGCAAGAAGCCCATCAAGCGCTCCAAGTCACCCGTTCTGGACAGTTGCCCGCAGAAGCGTGGCGTCTGCCTTCAGGTGAAGACCCAGACCCCCAAGAAGCCGAACTCGGCACTGCGTAAGACGGCTCGAGTGCGTCTTTCCAATGGGAAGGAAGTCACCGCCTACATTCCCGGTGAGGGCCACAACCTGCAGGAGCACTCCGTTGTGCTGCTACGCGGCGGTCGTGTTCGCGACTTGCCCGGCGTTCGATATCACATCCTGCGTGGAACCCATGACACTTCCGGCGTGGAAGGTCGTGGTCAGGCCCGTTCCAAGTACGGCACGAAGAAGCCCAAGAAGTAACACCAGCAGGATTGATCCCTGCCCAACAGCCACGAAGAGGCTGCCGCAGGGAACGAACCCACCCCCATCCAACGCAACCACTCGCCGAGTTAGACCATGCCCCGCAACTACAAGTCCACCGCCGTCTACACCAAGCCGGACCCCAAGTTTGGCTCCCTGTTGGCGTCCAAGCTCATCAATGCGGTGATGCTGGACGGCAAGAAGAGCACCGCCCAAAAGGTGTTCTACGACGCTCTCGACCTGGCGAGCAAGAAGCTGCCTGAGGCCGAAGACCAGACCGAGATTTTCACGAAGGCGCTGGAGAACGTGCGGCCCCTGGTTGAAGTGCGCTCCAAGCGCGTGGGCGGATCCAACTATCAGATTCCGCGCGAGGTCAAGCGCGCACGCCAGCAGGCCCTGGCTATCCGTTGGATCGTGGACTTTGCCCGCAAGAAGAAGGGCAAGCCCATGTCTGAACGCCTGGCCGAAGAGCTGGTTGACGCCTACAACGGCACGGGCCAGTCCGTGCAGTGGAAAGAGAACATCCACAAGATGGCCGAGGCCAACAAGGCCTACGCTCACTTCGCCCGCTGATCACGGCGCGTCCCATGGGGCTCGCAAGGTCTGGGTTCTGCCGCGCGAGCGGCAAGTGTGTGAGGTCAGACCATGAGGCTCTCCAATGGACGTCCTGATCCTGCGCGATCCCCGCGAGTCTGAGCGCAAGTGTTCTCTGACGCCCCTTAGAGGCGTGGAAGGGATCCGCTTCGTGAATCACGTTCCGGGTCGCACCCTTGCCGCGGAGGGCCGGATCCTGCTGACCCCCGAGGCCCCCGAGCTCACTCTGGCGGATGCGGGGCGTGGATTGCTCCTGGTGGACAGCAACTGGCGACGGGCCCCGCGCCTGCGCGAGGCCTTGGTGGGGGACTTCCTACCCCGCAGCCTGCCCCCCCTCAAGACGGCCTACCCTCGCAAGAGCCAGGTATTCGTCGATCCCGAGCAGGGCCTCGCCTCCGTGGAGGCCCTCTACGCGGCGCTGGCCCTTCTGGGGGAGCCGCGGCCCGACCTCTTGGAGGGGTATCGCTGGAAGAGCGAGTTCCTTGCCCAGAACCCCGGTCTTCCTGGCCCGAATTCAGACGACCGCTCCTAGAGAGCCCGAGCCGCCTTTGGGGCAGGGCCCGGCCTATCGGTAGGATGCTCCCATGTCCCTGGCCGATCTGCGCAACATCGGCATCGTGGCCCACATCGATGCGGGCAAGACCACGGTGACCGAGCGAATCCTGCACCTGACCGGGGTGGAGCATCGGGTGGGTCGAGTGGATGAGGGTACGGCCACGATGGACTGGATGGCCGAGGAACGCGAGCGTGGCATTACCATCACCAGCGCGGCTACCCACGTCACTTGGGGTCTGGGGGCCATCAACATCATCGACACCCCTGGCCACGTGGACTTCACCGTGGAGGTCGAGCGCTGCATGCGTGTTCTCGATGGGGCCGTGCTCGTCCTTGACGCGGTGGCCGGTGTGCAGGCACAGACCGAAACCGTCTGGCGCCAGATGCAGGCGCAGAACCTGGCTTGCATTGCCTTCATCAACAAGTGTGACAAGCCAGGGGCCGACGTGCTCGCAGCTTGTCAGTCCATGCAGGAGCGGCTCGGCGCGACCAGCATTCCAGTGGCCTATCCGATTGTTGAGGAGGACAAGCTCGTAGGGATCGTGGACTGCCTGACCCTCCAGGCGTGGGGGCTGGACGACCGGGGGAATAGGCAGGCCCGCGAGGTGCCTGCTGGAATCGTCGACGAAGTTGGGGTCTTGCGAGCCGAGGTGTTCGACGTTCTGGCAGAGGAAAACGAAGCCGTGATGGAGGCCGTGGTGGAGGGCCGTGAGCCAGATCCTCAGAGCGTGCAACAGGCCTTACGCGAGCGGGTCATGGCGGGCACCTTGATACCGGCCCTGTGCGGTGCCGCCCTGCGCGGGATCGGGGTGGAGTTGCTCCTCGACGGCATCCTTGCCTGGCTTCCTAGCCCCCTGGATCTTCCTCCCGTGGAAGGCACGGCCCCTGACGGCGCCGACTCCGAGGGGGCGCCTCCTCCGCCTCCGCGGCCCGCCGATGTCGATGGTTCGACAACCGCTCTGGCGTTCAAGGTGCAATCCTCGGCACACGGCGACCTGACCTTTGTGCGCGTCTACGCCGGCCGCTTGAAGAGCGGGGGGAAGGCCTGGAACCCGCGCACGCGCTGTATGGAGCGCATCGGTCGCATCCAACGCATGCACGCAGATCATGGCGAGACCCTCGAGGAAGCGGTCGCGGGGGACATCGCGGTACTCGTGGGCCTGAAGAACACGGCCACCGGTGACACCCTGTGTGACCGCGCCGATCCGATTCAACTCGAGTCCCTGACCTTCCCCGATCCCGTTATCGCACTGATCGTTGAGCCCGAGGCAGGTCCGGACCGGGACAAGCTGCGCTCCGCCCTGGACCGTCTGGCACGGGAGGACCCTTCACTACACGTGATGGAGGACGAAGATTCGGGGCAGTGGACTCTTCAGGGAATGGGTGAACTGCACCTGGAGGTCAATCTGCACCGCCTGACCGGGGAATTTGGCGTTACCCCGCGCGTGGGCCAACCTCGCGTTCGATACCGGGAGGCCATCACGGGCGTGGGCAAGGGTGCCGGCCGGGTGGACCAGGCCCTTGGCGGGCAGGAGGTCTTCGGGTCCGTGGACCTGGAGGTTCACCCGGCAACGGACGACCAGCCAACGGATGCGGGATGGGATGTGAGTTGGCCAGGGGGCGTGGACCTGCCCCAGCAGATACGCCTCGCCGTGGAGGAGGCCGTGGGCCAGGATTCGATGGGGGGGCCTCGATTCGGATACGCCCTCGTTGCAGGAGCGGTGCAGATCACCGCCGTGGGCCGCCATCCCGAGCGCGAGGATCCGGGAGCCTATGCGCGGGCCGCCACGCTGGCCTTGGGACATGCCCTGCGGGATGCCCCTGCCTGCTTGCTGGAGCCCCGCATGTCCTTCGAGGTTCAAACTCCGGAGGCGTTCTCCAGTGGGATCATTGCGGATTTAGCTGCCCGCCGGGCGGTCGTGGGGGAGGTGCTTGCCGAGGGGGACCTGCGCACCATCACCGGCACGGTTGCCCTCGGGCAGATGTTCGGCTACTCCACTGCGGTCCGCTCCCTGTCCCAGGGGCGGGCGGGGTTCAGCTTGACGCCAGCGGGGTTCGTGGAGGTGCCGGAGGAGGAGCTGAAGGCCCGGGGCCTCTCCTGGCTCTGAGGGAATGCTCGGCCTACTCACGGTTCCACCCTATTTGCAATTTGGAATGGATCATCTCCATTAAGGCCGTTTACGACGACTCCTGCCGTTCCTGCGCCCCCGAAAGGGCTGGGAGATGAACTCGGCTGCCCAAACGGCCTCCCTGGCTCCAGGTACGGATCCTGGCGCGGAGAGAGGGTGGGGCGTCTCCGTGGCTCGGGGTTCATCCCTTGCCGCGACCGGGGGCGAGAGCAGAGTGGTGAGGATCTGCCCCAGCAGTGTTGACCCTCCCCCCCCTTGCCGCTATCGTCTCCCCCCCATAACCGCGTCGAGCGGGGTTTGGCTGGGTCGTGACCCTGGCCTTGCGCCTCATTTGCAGCGGCCAAAAGGTGCCCGTCTACGGGTGTTCTGCAATCCAAATAGAATCCGTTTCGTCGCTGGCACCCCAGTCAGCATCCCTCCTACGACCTGCTCCGTGACCCATTAAGTGGCCTTGTGGCCATGGTATGCCGTCGCTGGCCTAAAACTATCCCGCTCCTCTCGCCCCTCCAAGCGAGCGTTGCACGCCACTCACACTCCGCACCGATCTACCCCAACCCGCTCGTCTGAAACCGTGATCCACGGTCTGCGACGGGCACCGACAGCATGAGCGAAAAGATTCAAATCCGAATGGAGGCCTACGACCACGAGGCACTGGACCAGTCTAGTGTCGAGATTGTGGAGACAGCGCGACGTACTGGCGCGCAGGTGGCTGGACCCATTCCGCTCCCCACGCGGATCGAGCGCTACACCGTCTTGCGCTCTCCGTTCATCGACAAGAAATCGCGCGAGCAGTTCGAGATCCGAACGCACAAGCGGTTGATCTACATCTCCGAGCCGACGTCTCAAACCATCGACTCACTCTCTTCCCTCAATATGCCCGCGGGCGTGGACATCCGTATCAAGGCCTAGGGCCGCGAGCGTCGGCAAGCGCCGACGAAGGACACTGAGCACACGGGTGCCAGGACCACGAACTGCGACTGACAGACAGCTCCCTCGGCTTGTTCGCGAGCCGAGGACACCTTCCAAATCAAACCTCCGACCGCGTGGCCAAGCGTTTATGTCCTCAACTTGAGGGCACTTGGTCGAACCGGTACTAACCCCCTCTATCTCTCGGGAATCATGACGCTGATTCTAGGGCGCAAAAAAGGCATGACGCAGTTGTTTGCCGAAGACGGCACAGCCACAGGCTGTACCGTCGTCGAAGCAGGCCCCTGTGTGGTCATGCAGGTTCGAACTCAGGAACGCGACGGCTACGATGCCGTCCAACTGGGATTCGAGGACCTTCCGGACCGCTTGGCTAAGAAGCCCATGCGTGGGGCGGCCAAGGTTGCAGGAACTGCTCCTAAGCGCTTCCTGCGCGAGGACCGCCTCAAGGAGCCCGCTGAAATGGGCGTGGGGGACTCGGTCACGGTCGAGGAATTCAACGAAGGCGACCTGGTGGACGTGATAGGCACCAGTAAGGGGCGCGGTTTCGCCGGAACGATCAAGCGCCACGGGTTTTCACGTGGTCCGAAGACCCACGGCTCCATGAACTACCGCCGTCCGGGCTCCATCGGCTGCTCGGCCTATCCCGGTCGCGTGATCAAGGGCAAGCGCATGTCGGGCCACTATGGCGCCAAGCGCAAGACCAGCAAGAACCTCGAGATCCTGCGTGTGGACCAGGATCGCGGACTCCTCTTCGTCAAGGGCGCGATCCCTGGCCCCAATGGCGGTTTTGTCCAAGTCCAGTCGGCCCGAACAGGCGTCAAGAAAGGCTGATCTCCATGCAAGTCAAGAGCTATAAGGCCGGCAACGTGGGCGAAGTCGAATTCGACGAGAGCTCCTTCGGTGGCAAGGTTCTCTATCGCACCTTGAAGGACGCGGTGGTCATGCACATGGCCAACCAGCGCCAGGGCACAGCGAAGGTCCGCGGCCGCTCCGAGGTCAAGGGCACCAACGCCAAACCCTACAAGCAAAAGCACACGGGTCGTGCGCGTGCCGGCGACCGCAAGTCGCCCATTTGGCGCGGCGGTGGAACCGTCTTCGGCCCTCACCCGCGAGACTACTCCTACCACATGCCCGCCAAGGCGCGTCGTGTGGCCCTGCGCTCCGCTCTGGCGGGGAAGATCGCCGATGGGGAACTCGTCATCGCCGACTTCGGTGAGTTCAGTCAGCCCTCGTCCAAGGCGGCGCGCAAGATCCTGAACGACCTGGGTTCTCCCAATCGGGCGTGCATCGTGATTTCAGAGCGCAATACGAACCTCTGGAAGTCCTTCAGGAACTTCCCCCGTGTTGCCGTGCGCGTGGCAGACGAGCTGTGCACCTTCGATGTGGTCAATGGTGGCCTGATCATCGCTGAACGCGGTGCGGTGGACAGCGTGAGCGCCAGAGTCGGCGTCTCGGCCAAGCCTGAGGGAGGCAAGTAGTCATGAACACCAGTCAGCGCATGTACGACATCGTCGCCAAGCCGGTGATCACTGAGAAAGGCAGCATGGATTCAGCCGTGCGCAACGCCTACCACTTCCACGTCCCCCGGGATGCCAACAAGGTGGAGATCCGCCAGGCTGTCGAGGCTGTGTTTGAAGTGAGGGTGGAGTCGGTCAACACGTTGACCGTGATGGGCAAGACCCGTCGTCGTGGTTGGGTGGCCGGAAGGCGTCCCGACTGGAAGAAGGCCATGGTGACTCTGGAGGAGGGGCAAACGATCGACGTCTTCTAGGCCGCAGCTCTCTGGGGTGCTGCTTCACAAAGCAGGTACCCCCGACGCCGCCTGATGAACAACGACCAAAACTGTTATGGGCATTCGCAAATACAAGCCGACCTCGCCTGGACGCCGCCATGGCAGCGTCCTGGACTACTCCGAAATCACCTGCACCACTCCTGAGAAGTCGCTCCTGCGGCCTCTCAAGAAGACGGGCGGGCGCAACAATCGTGGGCGCATCACCTGTCGTCACCGCGGGGGCGGGCACAAACGCCGCTATCGCCTGATCGACTTCAAGCGCAACAAGGATGGTGTCCCCGCTCGCGTGGCCACCATCGAGTACGACCCCAACCGCACCTGCTTCATTTCCAAGCTGGTGTATGCGGACGGGGAGAAGCGTTACATCTTGGCCCCCATCGGCCTCGAGGTTGGACAGACCATCACCTCTGGAGCTGCCGCGGAGCCCAACCCGGGCAACGCTCTGCCCCTTGAGAACATCCCCGTCGGTGTGCAAGTGCACAATGTCGAGCTGCAGCCTGGCCGCGGTGGCCAGATCTGTCGTAGCGCCGGAACCGCCGCTCAATTGCAGGCGCGGGAAGGCTCCTACGCAGTGCTCCTGCTGCCGTCGGGCGAGTTGCGCCGTATCCACGTGACCTGCCGTGCCACCATCGGGCGCGTGGGCAACACGGACTATCAGAACGTGAAACTGGGCAAGGCTGGCCGCAGGCGCCACCTTGGCCGCCGTCCGCACGTCCGCGGAACGGCCATGAACCCCGTCGATCACCCCATGGGTGGTGGCGAGGGTCGAACTGCCGGGGGCCGTCACCCCTGCTCTCCCACCGCCGTGTTGGCCAAGGGCGGGCGTACCCGTCGCCGCAACCACCCGACGGATCGCTTTATCATCCGTCGTCGTAAGAAGAGGTAGCTCTAGACCATGGGACGTAGTCTAAAAAAAGGGCCGTACATCGACCCCAAACTCGCCGCAAAGGTGGAGGCCCAAAATATGGCCGGCACCCACGACCCCATCATGACATGGGCGCGCGCGTGTACCATTCCGCCCGACTTCATCGGGCACACCTTCATGGTCCACAACGGCAAGCAACACCTCAAGGTCGCTGTGACCGAGGACATGGTGGGGCACAAGCTGGGAGAGTTCTCTCAGACCCGCATGTTCCGTGGTCACACCAACAAGAAGGAAGCTCAGAAGATCCGCTGAGCCACTCGCTAATTGGAGAACACCTTGACCACCCTTCAAAAAGACTATCGCGCCAAGCACCGCTACGCGCGCATCACGCAGCGCAAGGCACGCCTGATTGCGGACCTCATCCGGGGCCGCTCGGCAAACGAGGCCTTCGAGCTGCTTGAATTTGCACCACAACGTGCCGCCGCCTTCTACGTCAAGGTTCTCAAGTCTGCTGTGGCTAACGCCGCCCAGGACGAGAGCGTCGACCTGAACCGCTTGGTTGTTGTGGATGCACGCGCTGACGATGGCCCGATGCTGAACAACCGTTTGCGCTGGCGTGCGGGCCCCCAGGGGCGCGCGATGCCCTTCGCAAAGAAGACCAGCCACCTGACCGTGGCCGTAGCCGTGGCCGAGGAGGCTCCGGCTGAGAAGCCCAAGGCCAAGTCCAAGGCCAAGCCGAAAGCTAAGGTCGTAGAGGAGCCCGCAGAGGAGCCCGCAGAGGAGCCCGCAGAGGAGCCCGCAGAGGAGCCCGCAGAGGAGCCCGCAGAGGAGCCCGCAGAAGAGGATGCAGCCTCAGATTCAACCGACGACACCTCCGGCGAGAGCGCCGAGGACCCCCCCTCCTCCGAAGAGAAGGAGAGCTAAAGAAACCTCATGGGACAGAAGATCCATCCGACCGGTTACCGCATCGGCATCATCGAGCCCTGGGCCTCCCGCTGGCACGGGGGTAAGAACTTTGCGGAGTTCCTGCTTCAAGACAAGCAGATTCGCAATCACGTGCAGAAGGAGTACGGCTCCGCCGGAATCCCCCGTATCGAGATCGAACGCACTGGCGAAGCCGTCAACGTCGTGATCTACACCGCGCGTCCCGGGGTGTTGGTGGGCCGTAAAGGCGTGCGTATTGATCAACTCAAGGAAGAGCTGCAGAAAATCGCTGGCACCATCGTGCATCTGACCATCCACGAGGTGAAGCGCCCCGAACTCTCAGCTAACCTCGTTGCCGAGGTGATCGCCGACGCGCTCAAGCGCCGCATGGCCTTCCGTCGTGCAGTCAAGAAGGCCATTCAAACCACGATTCAAGCCGGCGCCGAGGGAATCAAGGTGGAGATCAACGGTCGCCTGGGTGGGGCAGACATGGCACGCACGGCCAAGGAGCGCGAAGGACGCGTGCCGCTCTCGACCCTGCAAGCCCACGTGGAGTACGGGACCGCCAGAAGCCACACAACCTTCGGGATCATCGGCGTGAAGGTCTGGATCTACAAGGGCGATATCGACCGTGGACAGAAGGTCAACTACCGCCAGGTTTCGGCAGCGAGCGGACGCATGGATCGCGGTGGTCCGCGCCGCGGACGATCGGGCGGACGCCGAGACGGTGGCGGCGGAGGGCGCAGCTAATGGCTTACATGCCCAAGAGAACGAAGCACCGCAAGGTGATGCGCGGCAAGGTGAAGGGCTACGCCCAGCGTGGCAACCGCGTGAGCTTTGGGGACTACGGCCTGCAGGCCCTGGATCCCGGCTGGATAGACGGACGCCAACTGGAGGCCGCTCGCGTGGCCGCGAACCGGGCCACCGGCGGTACCGCCAAGATCTGGATCCGGATCTTCCCTGACAAGCCCGTCACTGCGAAGCCCGCCGAAACCCGCATGGGTAAAGGCAAGGGAGACCTCGATCACTGGGTGGCCGTTGTGCGCCCGGGCACCGTTCTTTTTGAACTGGGAAACTGCAGTGAAGACGATGCTCGCCTCGCGTTCAAGCGCATCGCACACAAGATGCCCATCAAGGTTCGGATGATCCGGAGGCTCCCCTCCCACTAGCGTGGGCCCCAATCCATGAAGATCGACGAAATTGATAGCAAGACCGATTCGGAGCTTGCCTACGACCTCGGCCAGATGCGCAAGGAGCTTTTTGACCTGCGTTTCAGTGCCGTCGCGGGTAGCTCATCGAATACAGCCCAGATTAAAGTCATCCGACGTTCCATCGCGCGCGTGCATACCGTTTTGCACGAGCGTCGGAGCGGAATCCACGGCAAGGCGCCCAAGCAATAGAGCGATGAGCGAGACCCAAGAAAGAAACAGTCGCAAGGTACTCCAAGGCGTTGTCTCGGGAGCGAAGACCGACAAGACCATCACGGTCACTGTCGAACGACGCTTCCAGCACCCCAAGTACCGCAAGTTCATGCGTCGCCACGTCAAGGTGTATGCCCATGACGAGACCAACCAGGCCTCTGAGGGAGATACCGTTGAGGTTGTCGAGTGCCGTCCACTCTCCAAGCTGAAGCGTTGGCGTTTCGTCCGGGTAGTCTCGGGGGCCGTCATGCCCCTAGAGACCCCCACGGACGTGGCATCGTCGGCTGAAGCATCGGGAGATGAAGCATGATCCAGATGCAAACAACTCTGGACGTTGCAGATAACACGGGCGCCAAGCTCGTGCGGTGCATAAAAGTCTTGGGCGGAACAAACAGGCGCTATGCCAGCCTTGGTGACGTGATCGTCGCCTCCGTGCAGAAGTCCATCGCAGGCTCCGAACTGAAGACCGGCACCATTGTCAAAGGCGTGGTCGTGCGCGTGAAGAAGAACACCCGCCGGGCGGATGGTTCGTACGTGCGCTTCGATCGGAACGCCTTGGTTATCATCGACCAGGACGGCAATCCGCGAGGGACGCGTATCTTTGGTGCCGTGGCTCGTGAACTGCGAGAGCAGAACTACATGAAGATTGTGTCCCTGGCGCAGGAGGTTATCTGATGCACGTCAACACCGGAGACCAGGTGATCGTCATCGCCGGCAACAACAAGGGTCGCACAGGTAAAGTCCTGGAAGTTCAGCGACAGAGGAATCGGGTCGTGGTCGAGGGCGTCAACATGCGTACCAAGCACCAGAAACCCACTCAGCAGAATCCTCAGGGGGATCGGATCCAGCAGGAATGCGCGGTCCACGCCAGCAACGTCATGTTGCTGGACCCCGAGACGGGCAAGGGGACGCGCAAGCGCCCCAAGAAGGACTAGGAAGCCATGAGTTCCACTACCACCACCCCTAGGCTGAAACAGATGTACCAATCGGACGTGCGGCCGAAGCTCAAGGAGGGCTTCGGGATCACGAACGAGCACGCCGTGCCGACGATCGAGAAGATCGTCATCAACATGGGTGTGAAAGGGGCCGTTGAGTCCAAGGCCAAGGTTGAGACCGCAGCGGGGCAGTTGGCAACGATCAGCGGCCAGAAGCCGACTGTGCGCCTTGCCAAGCACGCCATCGCCGGCTTCAAGCTGCGTGAGGGGATGCCCATCGGCTGTGCCGTCACCCTGCGCGGTGATCGCATGTGGGAGTTCGCGGATAGGCTGATCTCGGTCGTCATGCCCAGAATTCGTGACTTCCGCGGCGTCAAGGACAAGCTCGACGGCCGTGGTAACTACTCCATGGGCCTCGCCGAGCAGAGCGTGTTCCCCGAGATCGACTTCGATCGCATTGAATTCCAGCAGGGGATGGACATCACGTTCGTGACCACTGCCGCGACCGACGAACTAGCCTACGCCCTGCTCAAGAACCTCGGCATGCCCTTCAAGAACCGCAACGCCAACAAGGGCAAGAAGTAGATCCATGGCAAAGAAATCTCTGATCGCCAAGAACGCTCGGCCCCCCAAGTTCTCGACTCGGGCTTACACACGCTGCAACTTCTGCGGCCGCCCCCGTGCCGTCTATCGCAAGTTCGGAATCTGCCGCATCTGCCTCCGTGAGCGCGCCCACTTGGGCGAGATCCCCGGCATGCGAAAGGCCTCCTGGTAGGAATCACAGCCATGATGACCGATCCCATCGCGGACATGCTTACTCGCATCCGCAACAGCAACTCCATCTGTCAGCCCCAAGTCAGCATGCCGGCGAGCAAGCTGCGCGTGGCTATTGCTCAGGTTCTCACCGAAGAGGGCTTTGTAGCCAGCTACAGCGTCGAACCCGGCACACCGGGAAGCACCCTCACCATCGAGCTCAAGTATGGGATCGAAGGAGAGAAGGTCATTCGTCACATCGAACGCATAAGCAAGCCCGGCTGTCGTGTCTACGCTGGTGCTGACGAGCTCAAGCCCGTTCTGCGCGGCCAGGGCATCCACGTTGTATCCACTCCCAAGGGCGTGCTCTCGGACCGCAAGGCCCGCGAAATGCGCGTCGGTGGGGAAGTTCTCGCGCAGGTCTACTAGACCCGCAACCCGTCACCACTCGAGATTTCAACCATGTCCCGCATCGGCAAGGCACCCATCCCCATCCCCTCAGGCGTCAACGTTGACGTGAAGGGAGAAGAGGTCAGCGTTAAAGGCCCCAAGGGGGCTCTTAGCATGCCCTTCCGCCCGGAAGTTGCCGTGGCCGTTGAGGGCAACGAAGCCGTTGTGACTCTCACGGGAACCGGCATCCCCCGGGAGGCACGTGCTTTCCACGGCCTTACCCGGGCCCTGATCAACAACATGGTCGTCGGGGTCAGCACCGGCTTCACGAAGAAGCTTGAGATCCACGGCGTCGGCTGGAACTGCAAGACCCAGGGCAAGAACATCGTGCTGAACATCGGCTTCTGCCATTCGGTCGACATTCCTATCCCGGACGGGATCGACGTGGACTGCCCAAATGCAACGGCCATGACCATCAGTGGTTACGACCGCCAGCAGGTGGGCCAATTGGCCGCCGTGGTGCGCGCCGTACGCCCGCCCGAGCCCTACAAGGGCAAGGGTATTCGTTACTCCGGTGAGTACGTCCGCCGCAAGGCCGGCAAGAGTTTCGGTAGCTAATCATGACTAAGGCCAAGTCCAACCTGAAGACCAAGCGTCGCAGACGCCGCACTCTCGGCGGTCGTTCGCGCCAGCGCTTGGGTACTGATCGCCCCCGGCTTTCCGTACATCGAACCCTCAAGCACATTTCTGCCCAGGTCATCGACGATGGGGAAGGGCGCACCCTCGCTGCCGTCTCCTCCACGTCCAAGGCCTTGGCCGACTCCCTCAATGGCAAGAACAAGACCGAGCGCGCCACGGTGATCGGCGCTGAGATTGCCCGGTTGGCCAAGGAGGCGGGCGTTGACGCCGTCGCCTTCGACCGCGGCTATTCCAAGTACCACGGGCGCGTCAAGGCGCTCGCCGAAGCGGCCCGTGAAGGCGGCCTGCAATTCTAGGCGCTGTCCAAAGATCATGAAGCACTCCATCGAATACCTCGATCACGTCGAAGTCGACCAGATCACGAACCTCGCCGAGCAGTTGATCACGGTCAACCGCTGCGCCGCCGTCGTTAAGGGTGGCCGCCGTTTCTCCTTCTCCGCTCTGGTTGTGGTGGGGGACCGCGAAGGTCACGTAGGCCATGGATTCGGCAAGGCCCGGCAGGTGCCTGGCTGCATCGAGAAAGCCAATAAGGACGGACGCAAGCACCTCGTGGCAGTGCCCATGACAGCGTGGGGATCGATTCCGCACGAGGTTCAGGGCGAGTTCTGTGGGGCTCGTATCACCCTAGTGCCCGCCTCCGATGGAACGGGCATCATCGCTGGTGCTTCGGTGCGTGCGGTGGCGGAGATGGCGGGCATCAAGAACCTGCTCTCCAAGTCCCACGGCTCGACCAATCCGATCAACCTCGTCAAGGCCACCTTGGAGGCTCTCTCCAAGCTGCGCACCCCCGAGGCTGTCGCCAAACTCCGGGGCGTTGAGCTCTAAACCTGCGGGAAAAGACCAATGGACCTTCGAACAGTATGTGCCAAAGGCACCAAATATAAGGCTCGACATCGGATTGGGCGCGGGCCCGGTTCGGGCTCGGGAAAGACCAGTGGTCGTGGCCACAAGGGGCGCGGTGCGCGCTCCGGAGCCAGTCGCCGGCCGGGCTACGAGGGTGGTCAGATGCCCATCTATCGGCGCATTCCCAAGCGCGGCTTCACCAACGCACGCTTCCGCACGGAGTACACCACCATCAACGTAGAGGCTCTCAACGTGTTTGCGGACGGCGACGTGGTGGATCTCGAGGTCATCCTTGGACGCGGCCTTGTCAGTCGCACCTCGGATCTCTTGAAGGTCCTCGGAAACGGCAGCCTGGAGCGCAAGTTGACCGTGCGTGCTCAGAAATGCAGCGCCAGCGCGGTTGAGAAAATCACAGCGGCGGGCGGCGAGATCGTCACCCTCAACGCCCGCGGCAAGGAGATCTCTGAGGCCGACGAGGCAGAGGCCAAGCCCAAGAAAAAGGCCAAGGCCAAGGCCAAGGCCGAGGCCAAGCCCGAAGCTGAGCCCGAAGCTGAGCCCGAAGCTGAGCCCGAAGCTGAGCCCGAAGCTGAGCCCGAAGCTGAAGAAGCCCCCGAAGAGTCCGACGATGACCCGAAAGGGGAAGGCGAGGCCTAGGGAGTGGAGAACAGCCTCCTCAAACTATTCCGTGTCCCCGAGACGCGGGAAAAGATCTTCAGGACCTTGGGCCTGTTGATCTGCTATCGCGTGGGGTTCCAGGTGCCTCTGCCGGGGATGAGCATTGACTTCATCCAGCGCAGTTCGGATACGGGGATCTTCGGTTTGCTGTCTGCCCTGTCGGGTGGCGCCATCGGCCAGACCACGATCTTCGCCCTGGGCATAATGCCCTACATCTCGGCATCCATCATCTTCTCCATGCTGACCAAGGTCTCCCCGACCCTGGAAGCCGTGGCCAAGGAGGGGGCGGCCGGACAGAAGAAAATCAACCAGTGGACCCGCCTGTGTGTCGTGCCGATCGCGCTCGTTCAGGCCATCTTCATCTACACCGGTGTGTTCCTGAACTACGCCGACCAGATGGTGGATCCCTCCATGCAGGGCCACTCGACGAGATTGGCCTTTGTGGTCATCGCCGGACTGATGGGTGGTGCGCTGCTCGTCATGTGGATTGGTGAGTTGATCACGGAATACGGTGTGGGCAACGGTGCATCCTTGATCATCATGGCCGGCATCATCGTCAACTTGCCCTCCAGCTTCGCGACCATCGCCAAGAATCCGGACTTCTGGCAGACCTTGATGACCATGGTCGGCATCTGGATCGTCACCATTTTTGTCGTGGTGTTCATGCACAAGGGGGCCCGCCGTGTCCCCATCCAGTACGCCAGGCTGACCCGGGGTCGCCGCGTCTACGGCGGCCAGCGCCACTACTTGCCCCTGAAGGTCAACATGGCCGGCGTGATGCCCATCATCTTCGCCTCGGTTCTCTTCGTGATCCCGGGCATCCTCTTTCAGTGGTTGGGATGGGGGCGCATGGAGCGCATCTTCCAAGACCAGACGGGCTTCATCTACGTCACCATGTATGCGGGCCTGATCTTCTCCTTCTCGTTCTTCTGGAACCGGCTGATGTTCCAACCTGAAGAGATCGCCAATAACCTGCGTGAGAGCGGTTCCTTCATCCCGGGCATCCGACCCGGCGTCAAGACAGCGGAGTACCTCTCAAACGTGCTCACTCGCGTCACCTTGGCCGGCGCCGCCTTCTTGGCCGCCGTTGCCGTCCTGCCCAACTTCGTTACCGAAGGACAGGGCATGACCACTCAGATGCGTTACTTCCTGGGTGGCACCTCCGTGCTCATCGTGGTGGGGGTGGCTTTGGAGTTGGTGGACAAGCTCAACTCGCAGCTGGTCATGCGCCAATACGAGGGCGGCGACAAAGATTCCAGCGGCGGCAAGTCCGGCGGTCGGAGCACTTCCTGGACGTCCAAGGAGGGCAGCTGACTCATGACCCGGGTCATCATTCTCCTCGGCGCACCTGGTGCGGGCAAAGGGACCCAGGCCGTGCGCCTGTCGCAAGCCCTTGGGCTCCCGCACGTCTCTACCGGCGACCTGTTCCGCGAGAACATCTCTCAGGGTACGGAGCTTGGTGGGCGCGCTAAGGCCTATCTGGAGTCCGGGCAGCTGGTGCCCGATGACCTGACCGTGGACATGCTCTTCGATCGTACCTCGCGTCCCGATTGCGCTGACGGCTACATGCTCGATGGCTTCCCGCGGACCGTGCCTCAGGCCGAAGCGTTGGGTGAACGACTCGGTGACGGCGCCCCCCTCACGGTGCTGAACATCGAGGTGCCCGACGACATCATTGTCGAGCGCTCTGCTGGCCGACTACTCTGCCGCGAGTGCGGGAACATTCAGCACAAGAGCTTCTCACCGCCCGCGCAGGAAGGTGTCTGCGACGCCTGCAGCGGAGAACTCTACCAGCGCAAGGACGATCAGCCGGAGGTGGTTCAGGAACGCCTCGGTGTGTACCACGCCCAAACCGAACCCCTGGTGGGCCACTACGGCGACCAGGGTGTGTGCCTCAGCGTGGATGGAAATCGGGCTCCCGACGAAGTGTTTGCGGGTTGCCTGGCAAGCTTGGAGGTGGAGGCGTGATGGCCAAGGAAGAACCGATCACCGTGGAAGCGGTCGTGACGGAAGCCCTGCCCAACGCCCGCTTTCGGGCCAAGCTGGAGTCAGGTCACGAAATCCTGGCCCACGTAAGCGGGAAGATGCGGATGCACTACATCCGTATCCTCCCCGGAGACAAGATCACGGTCGAAATGTCACCCTACGACCTGACCAAAGGGCGTATCACTTGCCGCGGTGAGCGGCGCAAACGAACCGGCGGACGCCGGAGACGGAGAAGGTAATGAAGGTTCGTAGTAGCGTGAGACGCATGTGTGCCCAATGCAAAATCGTCAAGCGACGTGGTGTTGTGCGCGTTATCTGTAAGGCCAATCCCCGACACAAGCAGCGACAAGGCAAATAACGGGCGAGCAACCAAGCCCCCACCGGAGAACTCAAAGTATGGCACGTGTAGTTGGTGTAGACATTCCGAACAACAAGCGCATGGATATTGCGCTGACCTACATTTTTGGTGTGGGTCGTAAGACTGCAACCAAGGTCTGTATAGACCTTGGCCTGGACCCGGCCATGAAGGCCAGCGACCTCACTGAGGAGCAGGTGACCACTCTCGCCAAGCACCTCCAAAAGGAATACTCCGTCGAGGGCCAACTGCGACGCGAGTCAGCCGCTGCCATCTCGCGTCTGCGGGACATCAACTGCTACCGGGGGCTTCGCCACCGTCGCAGTCTTCCCGTCCGCGGCCAACGAACCCGAACCAATGCCCGCACCCGCAAGGGTGCCAAGAAGACCGTTGCCGGCAAGAAGTCGGTCAAGGGAATGAAGTAACATGGCCAAGTCAACAAAACGCAAGCAGAAGAAAAACATCGTCAAGGGCATCGCTCACGTTCGTGCGACGTTCAACAACACCCATGTCACCCTCACATCGATGGGCGGGGACACCATTGCCTGGGGGACGGCAGGCGCCTGTGGTTTCAAGGGGACTCGTAAGAGCACGCCCTTCGCCGCCCAACGGGCCGCGGACCGGGCTTCGCAAGAAGCGCAGCGCCACGGCCTGAAGGAGATCGAGGTGCGCGTCAAGGGTGCCGGATCGGGCCGTGAATCTGCCGTACGGGCTCTGGCCAACTCGGGCCTGCGCATCACCCTGATCGAAGACGTTACACCGCTGCCTCACAACGGTTGCCGCGCCAAGAAGCGGCGCCGCGTCTAATCCACGCCTGACCTCACACACTCGACGGACACCAACAGATGGCACGCTACACCGGACCCAAGGTCAAACAATGTCGCCGGGAGGGGATGAACCTCTTCTTCCTGGGACAGAATACATCCAGCGGCAAGGTCGCCGTTCTCCAGCGCCGGGACTACCCGCCCGGAGTTCACGCCCAAAGTCGCCGCAAGATCACCGAGTACGGCGTGCGCCTGCGCGAGAAGCAGAAGCTCAAGCGCATTTTCGGTGTCTACGAGCGCCAGTTCATGCTGTATTTCCGTGAGGCGGATCGCCTCAAGGGCAACACCGGCGAGAACCTCCTGCAGATTCTCACCCGTCGCTTGGACAACGTGGTGCTCTCAGGGGGCTTCGCGCTTACCCTTCCTCAGGCGCGTCAGATGGTCAATCACGGCCACTATCTCGTCAACGGGAAGCGCTGCACGATTCCCTCGTATCAAGTCAAGCCGGGCGACGTAGTCGCCCCGCGCGCCAAGGAGAACACCAAGAAGTTCGTCTCTGAGGCCATCAATGTAACCAGTGGGGGAGTCATCCCCGGCTGGATGGACGTTAGCGCGGACACCATGTCGATCACGGTGAACGCACTTCCTAACCGAACCGATTTTCAGTTCCCCATACAAGAACAGCTCATTGTCGAGCTCTGCTCCAAGTAGGCAATTAGAGGAGTACTAGTCATGAGAATTCGCTGGCGTAATTTTGAGCTGCCCAACAATGTGCAGCCGGACGCGGACACCCTGACCGGGGAACACGGCCGCTTTGTAATCGAGCCCTTCGAACGAGGGTTCGGGCATACCATCGGCAACGGTCTGCGGCGCGTCCTGCTTTCCTCCATCGAGGGCGCAGCGGTAACCGCTGTGCGCATCGATGGCGCGTCCCACGAGTACGACTCCCTCGAGGGTGTCTACGAGGACGTGGTCGAGATCATCCTGAACATCAAGCGCCTCCGGGTGAACTTTGAAGGGGATGGTCCCATCATCTGCCGTATCAACAAGAGCGAGGAAGGCCCCGTCACGGGTGCCGACGTCGAGGTTGAAGGAGATGGCGAAGTGGCCAACCCGGACCTGCATCTGTGCATGCTGACGATGGACCGGGACTTCGTGGTGGAGTTGGACGTTGCCAAGGGGCGCGGCTACGTGCCCTCAGATGACAACCACAAGGAAGAGCACGGACTCGGGACTATTCCCGTGGACGCGATCTACTCGCCGGTCCAACGCGTGCGCTACTCGATCGAGGCCACCCGCGTGGGCAAGTTCACTAACTATGAGCGCCTGGTGCTCGAGATCTGGACGGACGGAACGGTCAGCCCTGAGATGGCCCTGACGGAAGGCGCCAAGATCTATCGCAAGCACCTGAACCCCTTCGTGATTGAGTCTGCCAGTTCTGACGACGACCCCCTCTTGGAGTCTCCTGCAGAATCGGGATTCAACGAGGTCAATCGCGAGACTGACGAGCTGTCAGGCATCCTTGCAGCACCCCTCTCGGACCTGGAACTCTCCGTGCGAGCCCGCAACTGTTTGGACAGTGCGAACATGCACACCATGAGGGACCTAGTATCCATGTCGGAAGCAGACGTAATGACCCTGAAGAACCTGGGCAAGACCAGCCTTCAGGAGATCCGAACCAAGCTGGCAGACCGTGGCCTGCGTCTCGGTATGGCCGTGGAAAACTAACCCCACATTCAATCCAATCCCCACCCGGTGCTGTCAGAGTGCCGGGGCAGCACCCTCCCAGAACAGTTCGATGCGACATCGCGTAGCAGGATTCAAGCTCGGCCGGACCACCAGCCACCGTATTGCCATGACCCGCAATATGGCCGTCTCGGTGATCGAGCACGAGCGCATCATTACCACCCTTCCCAAGGCCAAGGCGGTCAAGCCCTTCATCGAGAAGTTGGTAACCCTTGCCAAGGACCCCTGCCAGCACAACCGTCGCCGGGCCTTCTCCAAGCTCCGAGACAAAGAAGCAACGCAGAAGCTGTTCGACGTACTCGGGCCCCGTTTTCTGGAGCGTCCGGGCGGTTACTGCCGCATTCTCAAGCTGGCCAAGCGGCGGCTCGGGGATGGTGGTGAACGCGCCATCCTGGAATTCGTTGTGCGCACACCCCCCGAGGGGGGGGCAGCAGCGGAGTAGCTTCCCTGGTGGACGCTGGGGCTCCAAGCGCCCCTCCATCCACGGCCCTAGGTCTTGACGAGAGCGAGACGCTCGTGCCCCAGGATCTCCTGCAGTCCCAGGACCAGGTCCTGGTCAAGGGCCACCGCAGACTCACGCGGTAGCTTCACGCGGCGTAGGCTGCCGTCATTGCCTTGAACCTGGAACTGTACGGGAATGGCTCCCGAGTGCGATCCCAGGCATGATCGCAGGCGATCCAGCAGGCCAGAATCTTCAGGGCCCAGGGAGATCTGCAGGCTTCCCTGGAAGCGGGTCAGGGCATCTTCGATGGGGATGAGCTCCTCAAGAATGAGGGACGGCTCGTCACCTCGCGTCTCGATCTTGGCTTTGGCCAGCACGGTGGCGCCGTCGACCACAAGGTCCTTGTACTTCTCCAGCGTCTTGGGGAAAGCCGTCACGGCCACGCTGCCCTTCAGATCCTCCAAGCGGAAGCGGGCCATTTTCTTGCCGGCCATGCGCCCGTTGCGGATGGTCACGATGGCTGCCTGAAGGACTAGGCCCGCCAACATCACCATGCTGCCATCGTCGTAGCGACCCAGGTTGACCGTGGGGCACGTGGAGAGCAGCGAGACGAGACCCGCGCGTTCTTC
Organism: Planctomycetota bacterium; assembly: GCA_012959525.1. Classification (GTDB taxonomy): domain Bacteria; phylum Planctomycetota; class UBA1135; order UBA1135. The sequence continues at coordinate 5,984 of DUDB01000069.1, read as the reverse complement.
CAGCGGATGACCTGAGAGGTAGAAGCCGAGGATTTCGAATTCGGCCGCCAGGGTGTCGTGACGATTCCAGCTTCGGCTCGGGTCGATGCAGCTCTGGCGATCGGAGTCGGATGCGTTCTCCTGGGGATCACCAAATACGTCCAACATGGACATCTGTCCAGAACGGCGATCCGCCGCGGCGCCCGCAGCTTCGGAGAGGGCACCCTCGAGTGCTGCGGCAATGGCCCCCCGATTGAATTCGGTGAAGTCGAAGGCGCCCGCGCGGATCACAGCCTCCCAGGCGATCTTGCCTGCGGCTGTGGGATCGACCATGGAGCACAACTCGTGCAGGCCCATCTCGGAAGAAGGGCTGTCCGGATTCTGCTGCTCCCAGTTATTGCGCCCTTCCACCATGGCTACCACGGCCTTGGAGCCCACACCCTTGATGGCGCCCAAGCCGAACCGGATGGTCTCAGCCCCTTCGGGGCTGAACTCCCACAGGGAGCGGCTCATGTCTGGAGGTGTAATCTCGATCGAGACGCGCTGGCAGTCGTCGATGAGGCTCTTCACCTTGTCCGAGTCACCCATCTCGCAGGAGAGGTTGGCAGCCATGAACGCGGTCCGGAAGTTCGCCTTCAGGAAGGCCGTCTGGTAGGTGATCATGGCGTAAGCCGCGGAGTGCGACTTATTGAAGCCGTAGCCCCCGAACTTGACGATGGTCTCCCACGTGTCCTCTGCGGCACGGCGGTCACAGCCGGCGGCCACGGCTCCCTCCACGAACTGGGACGAGAACTCCTGCATGATCTCCGGCTTCTTCTTGCCCATCGCCTTGCGCAGGTTGTCCGCGTCGTTGAGCGAGAAGCCGCCTAGAGCCACCGAGGCCAGCATGACCTGTTCTTGATAGACGATGCAGCCGTAGGTGCCTGCCAGGATTTCCTCAAGGCTCTCATGGGGGTAGGTGATGGCCTCCTTGCCGTGCTTGCGGTCGCAAAACATGTCGACCATTCCCGACTCCAAAGGGCCGGGTCGGTACAAGGCCAGAACAACCATCAGGTCCTCAAAGCAATCTGGCTTCAGGCGCGCGAGCAGCTTGCGCATGCCCTCGGATTCCAGTTGAAAGACCCCTAGCGTGTCGCCAGCGACCAGGAGCTTGTAGGTGGCCTCGTCTCCCGCTGGCAGGTTCTCGATGTCGGGAGCCGCGCCGCCCATGGCCCTGATATTGCCCAGGCAGCGGCTGATGATGGTCAGGGTGCGTAGCCCCAGGTAGTCCATCTTCAAGAGTCCCAGTTCTTCTAGCTCGGGCGCCGCGTACTGGGTGGTGATGTCATCTTTTATCTTGGCCAGGGGGACGAATTCCACCGTCGGGCGCGGCGTGATTACCACGCCCGCTGCGTGCGTGGAGGCGTGCCGCACGGATCCCTCGAGTTCGACGGAATACTTGAACAGGTCCGTCCACAGCGCGTCCGAGTCACGCTGGGCCCGCAGGTCGGGGTCGTTTTCCACGGCCTCCCTGAGGGGGGGGGCGCCGGGGCCGGCGGGGATCTTCTTCGCCACGCGGTCCACGTCGCGCAAGGGAATGTCGAGGACCCGTGCCACGTCACGCACCACCGTGCGCGAGGCCATGGTCCCAAAGGTGACGATCTGCGTCACGTTGTCCTGGCCGTACTTGTCACGCGTGTACTGGATGACCCTCTCGCGCCCCTCCTTGCAGAAGTCGATGTCGATGTCGGGCATGGACACGCGACTTGAGTTCAAGAAGCGCTCGAAGAGCAGTCCGTACTTCAGCGGGTCGAGGCGTGTGATGTCGAGGAGGTAGGAGACAATGGAACCCACAGCGGAGCCTCGCCCCGGGCCAACGGGAATGTCGTGCTCTCGCGCCCAGCGCACCAGGTCCCAGACGATTAGGAAGTAGGAGACAAATCCCAGGTCTCGGATGACCTTCTTCTCGTGCTCCAAGCGCTCGCGTGCCGCCTGGTGGGTGTTGCCGTAAACCGCCTCAAGGCGTTCCTCAAGCAGTCGATCGAACAGCGCCTCGGCGGACTCGTCCGTTCCCGTCTCGAACTCGGGCACGTGGTACTTGCCCAGCTCCAGTTCCACGTCCACCTGGTCAGCGACGTCCATGGTGGCCGTCACGGATTCGGGCACGTCGCGGAACAGGTGACCCATTTCCTCCCTTGAGCGGAAGAAAAGGGAGTCCGTATCGAATCGGAAGCGCTCCTTGTCGTCGCGCTTGGCACCCGTGTTGATACACAGCAGGATGTCCTGTGCCACGCAGTCTTCGTGGCGCAGGTAGTGGATGTCATTGGTGGCGACCAGGGGAATGCGGAGGCGATCCTTCAGACGCACCAGGGCTTCATTGACCGTGTTCTGGTCGTCGATGCCGTTGCGTTGCAGCTCCAACCAGAAGTGGTCGCGGCCAAAGAGGTCGGACAGGTGTGAGGCCAACTGCTCGGCTTCGGATTCCTTGCCCCTGAGGAACAACTGATTGATGCGTCCCCCCAGGCACCCCGAGAGGCAGTTGATGCCCGCCGCGTGCTGATCCAACAACTCCCAGTCAATGCGCGGCCGCGTGTGTAGGCCCTCGAGGTAGGCCGCCGAAGCGAGCTTGAGCAGGTTCTGGTAGCCCTCCTTGTTGCGGGCCAGCAGGGTCAGGTGGCTGTAGCCGTTGCCCTTGCGCTTGTTGTGCCCCTCGTGCATGGAGCGATCGGCGATGTAGACCTCGCACCCGATCAGCGGCTTGATGCCGCCGGCCTTGCAGGTCTTGTAGAGCTCGACCGCACCGAACATGTTGCCGTGGTCCGTGAGAGCCAGGGCGCCCTGACCGTCGGCCTTGCAAGCCTCCACCAGCTTGGGGATGCGGTTGGCCCCGTCCAGTAGGCTGTACTCGGAATGGACGTGAAGGTGGACGAAGTCCGGGCGGGCCATGGCGGGTGGGGGAAGGCGGTGGTACTGCTGACGTTTCGGAGGGATTCGATTACTGTCGCAACAGCAGGGACAATAGGCCCTTCTGGGTGTGAAGCCGGTTCTCTGCCTGGGCGAGGATCATGCTGCGTGGGCCATCGAGAACCTCGTCGGTGACCTCGAGGTTGCGGCGCACGGGCATCGGGTGCATGAGTCGCGTCTGCTCGCCGCGGGCCATGACGGCTTCGTCAATCGTCCAGGTGCCCGCGCGCGCCAATTGGCTGGCGGCCAGGGTGGGGTTCCCGTAGGTCTCCAGGGAATGCCAGGACCGTGCATACACGACGTGGGCTCCTTCGGTCGCGTCCTCCATGGACAGGCCCGTCTCCAATTCGACCCCGCGTTCGGCGGCAGAACTCTGTGCCGTATCGAGCACGCTACCGTCCAACTCGTAACCCTGAGGGTGAGCGATGGAGACGTTCATGCCCGAGCGCAAGGCGCCATGCAGGATGGAATGAACTACCGACGGGCTCGAGGGCTGGGGCGATCGGGTCCAGACGATCGCGAGCTTGTTGCCCTCCAGGTTGCCCAGAGATTCGCGCAGTGTGAGCAGGTCAGCCAATGCCTGGAGCGGGTGCCACAGGCAACTCTCCATGTTGATGACGGGCACCTGGGAGTGAGTCGCCCAGGCCTGGATGTTCATCTCCTTGCGATCCATCGCCCAAGACTGTCCCGCCTGCTTGGGTCGGATGGCCAAGGCCGATACGTACTTGGACATGACCGCGGCCGCGTCTCGAATGTGCTCGGGGGCGGCGCCGTCCATGATCGTCCCGTCCTGCGCTTCGAGTTCCCAGAAGTCTGAGGAGGCGGTGAGGTTGACCGTGTGTCCGCCCAGGTCATGTACCGCGGCCACGAGGGAAGTGCGCGTGCGCAGAGAGCCGCGGAAGAACAGGAGGCCAATCGTGTGGTTGGCCAATTCCGCGCGCGAGGCGCCGCGCTTCATCCGTTCAGAGAGGTCCAGTATGTCCTCGATCTGGCGGTCGGTCAGGTCTTGGAGGCGGATGAAATGAAGGGGGGGGGAGCTGCCGGTCATCCACCCAGAATACGCGCCAGGGCGGTCTCTTTCCATGGCTGGTTTTGGGCTCAGTCCGGGCTTGTCGGGCCGAGTTGACAGGTCTTGGGCTGCCGAGTACAACCTCCCGCCCGCGCACCCGTGGCTCAACTGGATAGAGCACCTGACTACGGATCAGGAGGTTACAGGTTCGAATCCTGTCGGGTGTACCAGACAAGGGATCGCCGGGCCCGGGTGGCCTGCAATCCCGCTCACGAGATCCTACTCTGCACCCCAATACAGTCTCCCCCAAGACAACTCCGGCGTGGGGCTCCCCTGGAGCCTCGCCTCCAATGCCGGCCTTGAAAACCTGAATGGGGGACCTTCCCCATGGATGACCCTTCCGAGCACGACCTGCGCTTCATGCGATTGGCCTTGGATGAGGCCCGCTTGGCCCAGGCCGAGGACGAGGTGCCCGTGGGGGCCGTGATCGTCCTTGACGGTGAGGTCATAGGCAGAGGCCACAACCAGGTGCGGGCCCAGAACAGCCCCATGGCCCACGCCGAACTGCTGGCGCTGGCTCAGGCAACGACCCTGCGAGGAGAGCCTCGCCTACCCGGTGCCACGGTGTACACCACACTCGAGCCGTGCTTCATGTGCGCCGGAGCCCTGTCCCACGCTCGCGTGGGGCGAGTGGTCTGGGCGGTGCGAGACCCCAAATTCGGGGCCTGCGCCTCCCTGGGCGAGGTCTTGAGCGATCCGCGGTTGAACCATCGCGCCGAGGTGCACGAGGGCGTTCTCGCCGATCCCGCGCGGGACCTGCTCAAGTCCTTCTTCGCGGACAAACGCGCCCAGGCCAAGGCTCGCACTACCGCAGACGCCGATCCCAGAGACGAGGAATCTTGAGTGGATCTTCCCCCCGCCTTTGGATAACAATCCAATACACGAACACAGGAGAGGTGCCAGAGTGGCTGAATGGACTGGTTTCGAAAACCAGCGTGTCCTTCGGGGCACCGGGGGTTCAAATCCCTCCCTCTCCGCCATCCTTGCGGGGGCCCCCATAACAACGAACAAGTCGGAGAGGTGTCAGAGCGGCTGAATGAGCACGCTTGGAAAGCGTGTGTGTCGGCAACGGCACCGGGGGTTCGAATCCCCCCCTCTCCGCCATTCTCACTGCCCCCTTGGGGGCGGAGGGTGGAAAGCAGAAGAGCAAGCGAGCCCGGCGGTGGGCCCGGTCCCATGCGGTGGGTCGGGTTCGAACCGGGTCAGGCCGGGAACGGAGCAGCCCTAAGGGCCTCGAGTCAAGCGCGAGGTGCCCGGGCCCTCCGGCGGGCTCGCTTCATCCTGGGAGAGCCATCGGGTTGCCCTCCCGGGATCGCGCAGGATGCATGCCATCCCTGGCGATTGGTGCTCCGACCTGCAGTGCCCCTAGGCTAGACTGGGCGAGTCCATGTCCTACCTCGTCCTTGCTCGCAAATATCGTCCGCGCACTTTCGCCGAGGTGGCGGGCCAGTCGAACGTGACGCGCGTCCTGCGCGGGGCCATCCGTGAGGGGCGTATCGGCCACTCTTATCTGTTCACCGGTCCGAGGGGAACGGGCAAGACGACCTCCGCTCGCCTGCTGGCCAAGGCCCTCAACTGCGAGCAGGGTCCGGCTGAAGAGCCCTGCGGCACCTGCGAGCGCTGCCTGGCTCTGGACGCGGGTTCCGAAGTGGACGTGATTGAAATCGACGCGGCCACGCACACCGGCGTGGATCACATCCGCGACCTGCGTGATCAGGCCTCCTACGTTCCCGTTCGCGCGCGGCACAAGATCTACATCGTGGACGAGGTCCACATGCTCTCGACCGGAGCCTTCAACGCTCTGCTCAAGACATTGGAGGAACCGCCGGCCCACGTGAAGTTCCTCTTCGCGACCACCGAGCTGCACAAGGTCCCCGACACCATCCTCTCCCGCTGCCAGGTCCTGCACCTGACGCCACTGCCTCCGGACGTTATCGCAAAGCGCCTGGATGAGGTCTTCAACCTGGAGGGTGTGCAGGTGGAGGCCGGAGTG
>DUDB01000068.1 GCA_012959525.1 Planctomycetota bacterium | reverse complement strand
TCGACACGTCGGCTGCCTCGACCCGTTGCACACCAGTGGGAAGAAACTCCACACGTCCAGGATCCAACCCGAGAGCCAGGCAACGATCCGCCAAGAATCGACTGGGAGCAAACACATGCCGGGCGTGGCGCTGCACCGCTTGCACCAAAGCCGACGAGCGCGCTTCCGCCGCGCGTGCCCAGGTAGCATGGCTCTCCGCATCGGTTGTTTTTGAAGCGTCCGCAGTGCCTTTCGCCGCGGCGCCTGCCCCCACAGCCCCCGACTTGCGCGCAAGCCGCGTCACCCTCGGAGCCAAATCGAGCCCCGTCACCCGGCGTACCGCCCCCAGCATGTTCCCCACAATGCGCGCTCCCGCCGACTGATTCCAAGCGGTCTGGACGAGACAAGACCCACAGCGCTCAAACTCCACCGTCTCGCACAGCCCTCCGTCCACATGCAGCAACTGCCCCATGCGCGCGCACTCAAGGCCAAAGTCATGCAGGGTCATCACCACCCGCGCGCCGCTGTCCGCCGCCAGCCCAAGACACCCCACTGACAGGTACATCAGGTGCTGCACATGCACGACATCCGGTCGCACAACCTTCAGCACCGAAGCAAAGACCGCTTCCACCGAGGGGTTCTGGTAGGTCTCGTTGAAGGAATCGTAGAAGAGGTTATTGATAATCTCATGCACCTCTACCCCGCGGTGCACTCGGCGTACCAAAGAGTAATCCCTCTGGCTCACATCCTTTTCGGCACAGCAGACATGGACCTCATGGCCCCGAGCAACCAAGCCCTTGGCCAAGGCCTCGCTATAGCGCTCGGTCCCCGCCGAATAAGACGGGGGATAGCGGTGCGTGACGATCAAGATCCGCATGGGAGTCCAAAGTCTAGGATCCCCGAGCGTCCCGATCAGCCCCCTGCAGGAGGATCTTGCTCTTGATGGGTGCCGGATGAGCTCTCATCCGCTGTTTCGAGTCGCTTGGCCAGACCTTCAAGCCCGATCTCGTAGTCCCCTCCGAGCATGGCATCGAAGGCACCCACGGCTACCATCCAGCGAGGCATCAATTCGTCGAACTCAGCGTCCAATGACCAAGTCACCCTGGTGCCCTCAGAGGTGGGCACGAGCCGGATTGAATCCTGAGCTTCCATGCGCTGCTCTCCGTCGATGAACACCAACTGAAAGCGCATCTCGTCCTCGGAAGAAGCCAGCACAGTAAGAGAACCCTGCTTGAGGGGTCCCTCGCTGTCCCATGACCACTTCATGCCCAAGCCGGGGTCGCCCTCAAAAGTCCACTCAGCTTCTGGGTCGCGCTCGTTCGACCAGGCCGACCACTCGGGCCAGGTGGAGAGGTCCTCAAGTGTCGCCTGCAAAATGAAGGGCGGCGCCGCAATGGTGCGTGAGCGCTCGACCCGCGCGGTCTTGGACAAAAACAGACTGCCACTGAAGTAGACAGCGACCAGGATCAGGATAAAGGCAATGAAAAAGGTGAGGGCTTTCTTCATGGTCCCGGGAAGATAGCGCATGGGTACGCCGCCCATGGGGGACTGGTCTGGCTTTCTTGGGCAGGCTGCTCCCTGCGCGCCTAGCCGAGCAGGGGCCGCACCAGGGTGAACAACCCGCCCAAGGCCCAAGAGAGCCATCTCGCTGTCCCCCGCTTGCCCCCCGCATCCGGGGTCAGGGTCAAGGGCCCCGCCACCAGAAGGCTGCCATCCCCCACCACCCGTGCGGACTGTACGGCGGCGCGCTTCGAGAGGGTCTGGGGCACAAGCGCCACAGCCGCCGCTTTGCCCCGTAGCCAGGACAAGAAGCCACGATGACGCAGGGCCAGGGCAAGGTAAGCAAGCTCGTAGATGGCCTGACTCGGGAGGGTCAAGAGCAAGGCACGCAGAGAGTAGTTCTTGAGCAGATAGAGCGGACGGTTGCGAGCGTGCAGAAAGAACCTCTGGGCCGGATAGCGCGCACCGGAACGAAAGCTGACCCCGGATGTGCCCTCGTCATGAAGCACACAGGCTCCGGGAACGCTCAGGATCTTGAGACCAGCGGAACGCACACGGTAGGACAGGTCCAGGTCCTCAAAAAGAATGAAATAGACCGGATCAAAGGCTCCCAGTGCCTGGATCCGATCCCGATCCACAAGCAAACACAGGGACACCGCCCCGTCAACTGGTTGCAGAGGTCCATGGTCACCGGCCAGGGCTTCTTCGAGAGGTCGGTACCAGTTGCGCAGACTGAATAGCCCCGCATGATGCAGGGTCCCCCCGTCGTAGTGCACCCGACTGGGGTCGCTAGCAAAAAGGCTGCGGGGCTGGACCAA
>DUDB01000067.1 GCA_012959525.1 Planctomycetota bacterium | reverse complement strand
TCATCCTTCAGCTGCTCAAGGGCCAGGGCGCACATGCTCTTCAGTTCTTCCGGATTGAGCGTGTCCCACAAGGCCTCCAATTCGCTCAGCAGAACGGGATCCGTGTCATCCCCCTCTACGGCGTTTGGGGTGGGCAGGCACAGGAATGCCCGGACGCGATCCATGGGGTTTCGTAGAGCAGGCACCGCCGGGGCTGCCGTGCCGACGCCGGTCAGCTGAATGGGCGTGCGCTCTGATCGGGCCGTCTCCACGATCACCTCCGCACTCAAGAGAGGCCCGTGCCGTGGCCCAAGATTCTCCTGGGCCAAGGGCCGTACGGCTGCCAGGGCGGGCGTGGCTCGCGTTTCGAAGAGACTCCAGAAGATGACCCCCGCTGCGGCGGTTGCGAGACCTGCCAGGGCAAGTGCACGGGCGGAGTGACCCGGCTGAGAGTTTCGATGAGATTGTCGGCGCAACATGGAAGAGCAACTTTCGATCTTATCGATCCTGAAGCGAAACCTGAAGCATCTTCAGACTGCAGCTTGTGCAAGCGTGTTCCCGGTTTTGGGATCCTGGAAGATCAGGTGATCTCGAATGAGGAGGGCAGCGGATCTACCCTCTCGGCGGGTCGTCGACTCCTGACGATTTCGAGGCAATCCCGTATCCTCTCGCACATGAGTACCCTCACGCGCGATGAAGCCTGGGACCACCTCACCTCCTGGACCGATACGGACAGCCTCCGCCGCCACGCGCGAGCCGTCGAGATCTCGATGCGGGCAGCGGCGCTTGCCTATGGGCCCGGCGAAGAGGCCGTGGAGGCATGGGGGATCGCAGGCATGCTCCATGACGCGGACTATGAGAAATGGCCCGAAGAGCATCCGAACAAGATCGTGGCCTGGTTGCGCGAGCGGGATGAAGAGGACCTCGCACACGCAATCTCAGCGCACTACACGCAATGGGGAGTCGCCTATGACTCTGCCCTGGATCGCGCCCTGCTCGCCTGCGATGAGCTCACAGGGTTCATCATGGCGTGCTGCTATCTCAGGCCGGACGGCGTCGCCTCCATCAAGCCCAAGAGCGTGAAGAAGAAGCTCAAGGACAAGAAGTTCGCCGCTGGAGTCGAGCGCCATGAGGTCCACGAGGGTGCCCGCCTGCTGGAGGTCGAACTAACCGACCATATCCAGATGCTCATCGATGCCCTTAGGCCCCACGCCGCCGAGCTCGGCCTAGAGGGCACCGGCTCCTGAGCCGATGTGGACAGGTAGGCAGGAGCCCTGCGTCCCTAGAAGAAGGTCACGGACACCCCGTCCGTGAAATTGGACGTGGCGCCAGGATTCTGGTCCTTGAACCAGGCCTGGAAGTTCCACGTCTGGCCCGGCAGCAGTGGGGAGGGCGGCCAGGTCGGCAGAGCGTTGGTGTTCACGGTGATCGAGAGCGATCCAGTGGGGCCTGTGGAAGCCACCTGCTTCACAAAACGACCGAGCTTGCCGCCAATACACAGGTTGCCCTGGCTCCCGCGCGGCATGGGTACAAACGCCTGCGCATCTCCCAGCAGGAAGTAACCGATTTCATTTGCTGGCAATTGATCCGCGACCAGGGACAGGAGCCCGGCTTCGGCAAGGGGGTTGCCCCAGGCTTCAATCCGGCCACCTTGCCCTGTCGAGTTCAGGTTGGCAGGACCGCAGTACGGAGTGCCAAGTTGAATCACGTCCGTTCCCTTCTTGAAGGTCACCTGGTTCCAGTTTGCGATTCCCGTCCCGCCACTCGAGCCGCTGCCCCAGTTCATGCCGCCGGCGGGTGCGCCGCCCCCAGATTGGGCTCTGGGCCACGATCCCAGTACAGCTCCGTCGAACAGGAACTGTGCTGTCGTGTTCGTCGCCCCGGCGGGCTTGAGCAGGGCGAAGGTGTGGTAGGCGCCATCCATGGCTCCCGGGCAGACGATGCTCGCCCCGGTCAGGTTGTTGGAAGCGAGGACGTCCGCGCCCTGTACCTCGAGCCAGAGCAGGTATCGATCATCGGAACTCGAAGAACCCATGGCGAAATCGAGGACGATACACAGCCCGTTTGTCTGCACGAGCCGCATGCGGGACGCCATCTCCCAGCCCCAATCCCTTGCCTGATCAAGATCCCCAGAGCCGAACGTCATGCCGTAATGTGCGCGCGCTCCGTTGAAGGTCACCTGATCGTCGATCATCCAGGCGTTGGATCCGGTCGCTCCATCTGGCGAGAGATCCGTCAACACGACCGCGCCGTTCGATGGATCGGTCAGGGTCCAGCCCTGGACTTGGGGATCCGGCGCCGTGGGCGGTCTGCCTGCGTT
>DUDB01000066.1 GCA_012959525.1 Planctomycetota bacterium | reverse complement strand
CGGTACGGCGAGGTCGGCCTTGCGGCAGGCGCGGGCGTTCTTCGTCAGCCGCAATCTGCACCGATCTGTTCGCTGCATGCGAACCTCTGTGATGCGCTGTTCGGCAAGCCTGTTGGCTTTGTAGAACCTGCGCCGCAGCCCGACCGTCTACGCCCGCGTGGCGAACTTGCGCAGCAATAGATGCGTAGGTCCGACCACGGCGAATGGCTGCGCGGCGATCACGATCGCAAACCATGCAAGTTCAGGCATCCACGTCTGGGCGTCCTTGAGGCCGAACACGTAGTTGATGTTGAAGGGCTTGTTGGGATCGCTCGGGTCAACCGGCGGCGCGGGCATCCACAGGTAGCACACGAAGAGCACGACCCACGCCACGGCGATCCACAGCAGGGCGGCGCGGCGGTCGTAGCCGACTCGGGCAACGAGCCAGATGAGCAAGAACGGTAGCCAGCCGTGGAACAGCGACAGGCTACGGTTGAAGAGCGGGTTGTGCGCTTCGAACATGTAGTCCGTCAGCCCAGCAAGTGGCTGGCCAAACAGATTGGTGGCGAAGTCCGCGACCCACAGGGCCTGCGGGATCAGGATGCCAACGGCGGCCATGCTGATCGGCAGCGACTTCTCCGTCCACATCCCGTAGAGGGTCAAGAAGAGGGCGAGGTCGCAGAAGTAGAGGAAGTTCGTCGGCCCGTAGTTATGCCAGTAGAATGGCACCAGCACGGCCATGAATGCCGTGTAGAGCCCCTTGGCTGTGAGCGGGATCTTCGCTGGGTTCTTGGTGGTTGCCATCAGAGCAAGCTAGTCACGAATGATGATGAGGTGTTCGTAATGATGCTAAGCCCATCGCATCACGCTGCTAAATGATCACCCGGACGTTGCGACGGGATCTTGTCGCCCCGAGCTGAGCTCCAGCAGTTCGCCTCGCATGTTGCGCACTACGAAGACGTGATCTGCTGAATTTGCGCCCATGCTTCAGCGGCTTGCGCGAAGATCACATCAGGTGCCATCGCCATCTCGCATTTCCATGTGCTACGTCGCCCTCGCGGCGCTGGCCCTGCTCGTCTACTGGCCCGCGCTCAGTGGTGGGGTCTTGTGGGCTGACACCGACTGGATCCGCGACAACGAGACACTGCGTACTGCGCACGGCTTGTGGCGCATCTGGTTTGAGCCGGGAGCGGTGATTCAGTACTACCCACTGACCTACACGTCTTGGTGGCTCGACTGCCAACTGTGGGACTTGTCGCCGACCGTGATGCATGTCGAGAACGTGTTGCTGCACGCCGCGAATGCGTTGTTGTTCGGGTTGTTGCTCCATCGCTTGTCGTTGCCGGGGGCCGTGTTCGCGGCCGTGTTGTTTTTGGTGCATCCCGTGCACAGCGAGTCGGTTGCCTGGCTGGTCGAACGCAAGAACACGCTGTCGGCCCTGTTCTATCTCGGCGCGTGCCACCTGTGGTTGTCGCACCTCACGGCGCCGACGCGCGGCACCTTGGTGCGCACTGGATTGCTGTACCTGGCGGCGCTGCTGGCCAAGACGGCAACGTTGATGTTGCCGGTGACGTTGTTCGCGATCGCGATCTGGCATCGCCGTGAGGGGCGGACTTCGTTGCGCGCGCTGGTGCCGCTTGTCGTGATGACGTTGTTGGCTGCGGCCACAACGATCGTCATGGAACGAGGCGAAGGAGCGGTTGGCCACGACTGGGGACTGGCGATGACCGAACGGTTGGCGCTGCTCGGCCAGGTCGTCGGCTTCTACCTGAGCAAGTTGCTGATTCCGTTTGGTCTGTCGTTCTCCTACGCGAAGTGGCAAATCACTAGCTCGCCGGTCAGTTGGTTGCCGACGCTCGTCTTGTTGGCCTTGTTGGTCGCCAGCGTGGTCGCCGTCGTGCGTGCGCGCAAGCGGGGTGCCATTGCCGTGTCGCTGGCGCTGTGGATCTACGTCGCCAACCTGCTGCCGGTGTCCGGGCTCGTCGATTACTACTACCTGCGCTACGCGTTCGCGGCGGACCACTTCCAGTATCTTCCCAGCATCGGTCCGATTGCGCTGTTCGCCTGTGGCGGTGCCTACGTCGTGCGCAAGGTCCCGGTCTTCACCGGCATCGCTGCGTCGCTGAGCATGCTATTGGCGATCGGCACTTGGAGCCGCGTCGACATCTACCAGGATCTCGAACGCCTGTGGCGCCAGACGATCGAGGTCGAACCCGACTCCTGGCTTGCGCATTCCAATCTCGGCAGCTTGCTCGATCGACGCGGCAATCCGGATGCGGGCATCGAGCACCACCGCCGAGCGCTCGCGATCTACCCTGACGCGTTTGAGGACAACAACGCGGTTGGCAACTACTGGGCGCGCCAGCAGGCCTTTCAGAAGGCGAAGCAGTTCTTTGATGTCGCACTGAAGGTCCGCCCCGCCA
>DUDB01000065.1 GCA_012959525.1 Planctomycetota bacterium | reverse complement strand
GCACCCACAGGTCTGCGCCGCCTCTTGTGGCCCTACGCCCGTCCCTACCTGGGCGCGCTCGTGTTGGTCCTCGTCCTCGGGATGGTGACTGCACTAGCTCAGCAGTCGGCTTACCTTCTCGTCAAGCCCACCTGGCAGGTGCTCTTTGAGGACGCACCACAGCAGTCCGTCGCGATTGTCGAGCCGGTGGCCGAGCCGGCCGAGCCTGGCACATTCGGTGAGATCGAGACCCAGATGCAAGCGGCCAAGGAATGGGCCGTGGAGCGGATCCTGGGGAAGTCTCCAGACTACAGTGACGACGGGCGGCGGGATCTGCTGCTGCGCGTCTGCGGGCTTGTCGCGATCATTGCCCTGATCGCTGCGGCCACCGGCTACGCGTTCATCCTGCTTTCCCGCTGGGCCACCATGCACATGGTGCTCGGCTTGCGCATGGATATCGCTCGCCACCTGATGGGCCTGTCCATGCGCTACCACGGCAAGCGCCGCTTCGGCGACCTGCTGACGCGTGTGGGCGCGGATGTGAACCAGACCATGATGGTGATGCAGAACGCCCTGCGCGAGTTGGTGCAGGAGCCGCTGCTGGCCATCACGGCGCTGGCGGGCGCCTTCGTTCTCGCGCCGCAGCCCACCGCCCTCATAGTTTTGGGCTTGCCCATTCTCATCTACCCCGTGTCGATCCTGTTCAAGAAGATCCGCAAGCGCAGCACCAAGAGCCTCGGGCAGCTGGGCGAGTCCATGCAGGCTCTGGCTCAGATGTTCATGGGCATCCGGGTGGTCAAGGCATTCCGCACGGAGGAACGCGAACTCAAGCGCTACGAGGGTTTGCAGCGCAAATACATCCACACCAACCTGAAGATGGTGCGCTCGACGGCGTTGTCACAGGCCTGGACATTGCTCTACACCCACATGGGTCTGGCTGCGGTGCTGCTTGTACTGGGCTGGTTGACCCTGCGCGATGGCTCTCATTCCAGATCGAGTGATCTGCTGCCTTTCTTCCTGCTGATTTCACGCGCCTACTCGAGCATCAAGGTCACCACTCGTGGCTGGGCCAAGGTCGCCGAATCGAGGGGAGCCTGTGATCGGTTGCGTGAACTTCTAGCGGAGCCCCAGGACATCGTAGAGAGGCCCGATGCTGGGGCATGTACAGGTCTGGGTACAGGGCTGGTCTTCGAGGACGTGAGCTTCACCTATCCGGACGGGGGCGCGGCCGCTCTGCGAGACTTGACCCTGGAAGTGCGGCCCGGTGAGACCCTGGCCGTAGTGGGGCCTTCGGGCTCGGGCAAGACCACCCTGATGGATCTGGTGGCGCGCTTCATCGAACCTGAGGCCGGCCGCATCCTGGTGGATGGCCGTGACTTGCGGGATTTGACCTTTGATTCGTGGACCGAGCAGTTTGCGATGGTGAATCAGGAACCGTTCTTGTTCCACACGACTCTCGAAGAGAACGTGCGCTATGGCAAACAGGACGCCAGTCAGGAAGAGCTGGAGCAGGCCGCGCGCGCGGCGAACATTCTGGAGTTCATCGAAGGGCTGCCGGCTGGATGGAAGACGGACGCGGCCGAGGGCGGTTCACGCCTCTCAGGCGGCCAGCGACAACGCCTGACCATTGCCCGCGCCGTGCTGCATGGGGGCGAGCTCCTACTTCTCGACGAGGCGACCAGCGCCCTCGATACGGAATCCGAAGCGGTGGTGCAGGCGGCCCTGGACAGCCTGATGATCGACAAGACGGTCATCGTGATCGCGCACAGGCTCTCGACGATTCGCAATGCCGATCGAATTGCAGTCTTGGAGGAGGGGCGGCTCGTGGAGTTGGGGTCGCATGAAGAGCTGATCGCCAAGGGCAGCGTGTATGCACGCTTGCACGACATGCAGTTCGCCGAGAAAGCCTGAGCTCCTACTCGCCGCCGCGTAGCAAGCAGATGGCCTGGACGGCCACCCCGCGCCCTTCGGCAAGAGCGCCCAACCCCTCGAGGGTCTTGCCCTTGACGTTTACGGCGCTTGCGTCCACCCCCAGGAGGGAGCCTATTCGCTCGCGCATGGCGGCTCGCATGGGGGCGATGCGCGGACCCTCGGTGGCGATGACCACATCCACATTGCCGATCTGGAAGCTGGCATCCCTGACCTTCTCCACCACGGCTTCTAGAAGTCGTGCACTGTCCGCTCCCTTCCAGGTCTCGTCGGTGTCCGGAAACAGGGTGCCCACGTCGTCGAGGCCCGCGGCCCCGGTGAGGGCGTCGATGATGGCGTGAAGAACGGCATCCCCGTCCGAGTGGCCCGCGGGGCCCGTGGGATGATCGATCGTCACGCCCCCAAGGATGCAAGGCCGTCCCTCTTCGAGGCGGTGCACGTCAAAGCCCAGACCCACTCGTTCATTCATCCTTGCTCTCCTTCGCGTTTGGCTTCTCGGTCCGCCCGGTCGCGCAGAATGGCGGCGGCGTGAACGAGGTCCTCGTCCGTGGTGATTTTGATGTTGTCCCGGTCGCCCTCTACCAGAGCGACACTGCCGTCATAGCGCTCGAAGAGCGCGGCGTCATCGGTGGCCGTCGTGGAGTCCTGGCTTGCCTGGTCTAGGACTCGGCGGAAGCGTTGTGCGGCAAAGGCCTGGGGTGTCTGCGCTGCCCAGAGCCCTGAGCGTTCCAAAGTCCCCGAGACTTGAGCGCCATCTGCCGATGTCTTGATGGTGTCCGAGACGCGTACCGCGAGGAGGGCGGCTCCATGTTCGGCAGCCCGTTCGGCGACCAGTTCAATTCTGGCGGGCTGAACGAGAGGCCGGGCCGCGTCATGCACAAGTATCACTTGCGCGGACTCATTGGCGGCTTGCGTGCCCGCGCGCACCGAGTCGGTCCGCTCCGTTCCTCCAGCCACAACGGCGCTGACCCAGCCTTCGGGCTGTCCCGCACTCGCGGCCGCGCGCAAGGCCTCCTCGCGCGCTTCGTCAACCTGGTCAGGGGGGGCCACCACAATGACCTCCTGAACGCAGGCCGCCTGCGCCAGGGACTTCAGAGCCCAGGCCAGAATCGTGTCTCCTTCTACTTGTAGAAACGGCTTGCGCGGTCCCGCGCCCATGCGCGTGGACTGGCCAGCTGCGAGGAGCACGGCGGAGACGAACGGAGAAGAAGGCATTTGGAATAGGCCCCGGAGGATCCGTAGGGTACGGGCTACACACGGGATGGGAACCACCCTCCCGATTCCAACCTCTCATCCACCCTTGTCCAACTCCACCCCTCACGAAGTTCCTGACGGCTTCACAGGCCGTATCGTGCTGGGCATCGACCCGGGCACCCTAGTGCTGGGCTACGGAGCGGTCGTGGATCGAAAGGAGGGACCGGTGCTGTTGGCCGCGGGCGTGATACGGGCTCCAGCCAAAGACGCGGTGCCCCAACGCCTGGGCTACCTGGCCAGCGAACTGGAGGCGCTCATTGCCCGACTCAAGCCCAGCGTGGTTGTGGTGGAGGAGGCGTTCTGCGGAAAGAGCGTTCAGTCGGCTCTGCGCATTGGGGAGGCACGGGGCGTGGCTCTAGCAGCCGCCGCGCGCTTTGGCGCTGAAATCGCCCAATATCCACCCGCCGTCGCCAAACGATCCGTCGTGGGCAACGGCGCCGCCGGCAAGCAGCAAGTGGCCCGCATGGTGGCAAGGGCCCTGCATCCCGCAGAGGTCCCCGACAGTCTCGATGCGACCGATGCCTTGGCATTGGCACTCACTTACTTGAATCGCGCCTCTCCATTGGGAACGCTCTGACCATGACCCCATCCAAGGACTCCGCATCTGACCGCGCCAACATCACCAAAGTTCCTCGCGTGCGGGAGGCTGCGGCCGACCCTCGACCGGAACTGGAAGCCTCGGCAGAGTTGGAGGCCAGCCTGGCGCGGGTATTCGAAGGCCTTGAGATCGTGGACCGGGATCTCCAGTTGGGCGGCAAGCTGGTCGTGGATCTTGTGGGGCTCGACGGGGCGGGCCGAACGATCCTGGCCTTGATTGTAAACGGGGACGAGGACTCCCTCGCGCTTCAGGCCCTGGACACCCTGGCATGGGTCAATACGTACCAGGACGCCTGGGCTTCCTATCTGGGCCAAGGCGGCCAGTCCTCCGGTGAGGATCCTCTGGTCGTGTTCATCGCCGACAAGTTCGAGACTCGGCAGGTGGAGCGCATGGGGCCCCTGATTCCAGCTTCTATCGCGCTCTTGCAGCGCTGCCGGCTGGAGAGTGAGCGGTCGTCAGGCATGTACCTGCAGGCCATCGTGGCCGAGACACCTGAGGTGGAAGATACCCGAGAGAAGTTCCTCACCTCTCTTGCCGAGACTCCCCGGCAATGGGCGCGCGACCTCGTCTTGCGATTCAACCGCATGGACGAAGAGGTGGAGTGCCGCGCCTCGGGAGAGGTGCTTGGTTGGCGCTACCGAGGGCTGCCCCTGTGTAGCGTACGGCCTGCTGAGGGTGGACTCGAAGCCCAGATCTGTGGGAGCGACTCGGAGTTCACCATCACAGAAGAGGGGCACCTGGAGGCCTTCGTGGACGAAGTCCAGAAGTTCTACCTGGAGGCCTTCGAGCAAGCCGGCGCCGATGATCCGGACCTGCCGCGGGTGGAATTGCAACCCACCGGGCCGCAGCCGCACTTGAGTGCTGAAGAACTCAAGGCCTTCCGCTAGGACTGACGGACCCGTGGGCTGAGCGCGTAGTTGACCGCAGAGTCAATCACTGAGTCGACCGCTGGGGAGAAGGCCGGCGTAACCGGCCTCCGTCCCGACCGTCTGGTCATGCGTGCACCCTCGACCTGCTCCCTCTTGGCTCCGCGCCCTCTTGGGGTGGATCGTCACGGCGACGCTTCTCCTTGGGATACAGCGCATGGCCCCTTATCTCATTGATCCTCTGCCGGACCCGGTACCCCTGTGCAGCCTTGATCCTGAAGCCAGAGCGCCCATCAGGCGTATCAGCCCCAGGGATTGGGGAAGCATGCCCGGAGTGGGGCCGACTCGGGCTCTGGCCCTGACCCGTGCCCTGTGGATGGCGGGTGCCGTGGATCCCGGCGGGATTGACTTGACTAAAATCACGGGGATCGGGGCCATCACTGCGCAGCGCATCTTGAAGTCTGAGGCCCTCGGATCAATTCTCAGGTCAAGCGGCTGGCTCCCCCGTAGCCCTCCGGTGGGTACGGTGGCGGGGGAGTACACTTGTGGCGCGGTGCCCCCATGTCTTCCTCCCCCGATAACACCCCGGTAAATCCCCTTCCCGCACCTCGGGTCGGCCCACCCGAGGCCTTGGATGGCCCACGCCTGGACGAGGTTATCGCCGCCGCCCTGGCCGAGGACCGCGGAGCCGGGGACGTGACCTCAGAAGGCCTCCTGCCCACGGGGGCCAGGGCCCGGGCCAGACTCGTGGCTCGCGATCCGGGCGTACTGGCAGGTATCGGTGTCTTTGCTCGCACCTTTGAGTTGTGCGACCCACAGGTCGACTTCACCCTCGCGGTGCATGACGGGCAGCGAGTCGAACCGGATCAGGAGTTGGCGACCTGTGTGGGGACTGCTGCCGGCTTGCTCCTGGCGGAACGAACGGCCCTCAACCTGCTACAGCGCATGTCGGGCATCGCCACCGAGACCGCTCGGTTTGTGGAGGCGGTCGCGGGCCGGGTCCGCATCTTGGACACACGCAAGACCACGCCGGGCCTGCGCACCTTGGAGAAGTACGCAGTGCGTTGTGGCGGTGGCGAGAATCACCGCTTCGGTCTGTTCGATGAGGCGATGATCAAGGAGAACCACCTGGCCCTGGCAGGCTGTGACCTAGAGCAAGCCCTAGAGCGGCTGCGCCGAGAGGTGGGCTCGGATGTGCGCATCACGGCTGAAGCCAGCGACAAGGAAGAGGCGTGCGCAGCCGTTCGCGGCGGCGCTGACGTGATCCTGTTGGATAACTTCTCGACAGAAGATCTGCTCGACCTCTGCCCGCTGCTACGCGACCAGGCCCGTGACCTCGGGCGAGAGGTGGAATTGGAAGCCTCAGGCGGCATTCGCCTCGAAACGGTTGCGGCCTTCGCCGCCACGGGCGTGGAACGCCTTTCGATTGGGGCTTTGACTCACTCCGTGCAAGCCCTCGACCTGGCGCTTTATCTGGAGCCGATGTCCGCTGAGCCGGAGGCGGGGCAGTGAGCATGCGGCGCGCGGAGGATGGAGCCCACTTGCGATTGGAGTTCGTCGCCGCGCACGCCGTGGGCCGTCTTGCTCGAGCGGAACTGCGGGAGTTTGGGTCCCAGCAGGGAATGACCGACCGCGCGCTGGAGACCTTGGAGTTTGTGGCAGGTGAGTTGATCGACAACGCCATCGACCATGGTGGCGGAGAAGGAGCTCGCGAGGTCAGCGACGCCCAAGAAGGTGTGCATGTGGACACCCACTTGCACGTGGCCCCTGACCGCTGGGTCCTGACGGTCGCGGACTCCGAAGGTGAGCTCGACCCGGAGCTGAAGAGCCGTGTGGGGGAG
Source organism: Planctomycetota bacterium (assembly GCA_012959525.1). Lineage (GTDB taxonomy): Bacteria > Planctomycetota > UBA1135 > UBA1135. The sequence goes on along the minus strand of DUDB01000065.1, from coordinate 7,959 downwards.
GGTGAGAGCAGCGCGCTCGATCCTCTGGGGGAGCGAGGCCGAGGCCTGTTCTTGCTGATGAAGATGGTGGACGACATGGACGTTTGCACTCGGGAGGGTGGCCGTGGCGTCATGTTCCGGGTAGAGAGGGCCCATGGCACACAGGGTTGAGCTCGGGGTCCGCAGCCGTCTCCCTCGGCCTGCACCCATCAGGGGGGTTGTCGAGCATCAAAGGGGTGCAGCCACCAGCGAAGCAGGGTGGCTTGGCGGCGGTCTACTCGGCCTTCTGCGCGGCACCGGGCTCCTGCTCGTGCGTCAGTCACGTGGGCGTGCTTGGATGCCGGTGTGCCTGTGGATGGGGCTGATCTGGTTCATGAGCAGCTTGTCCAACCCCCTTGGCAGGGAGCCCCGCGGGGCCTTGGCCTACTTCGGGAATCTGGCCCACCCATTTGAGTACGGCGTCCTGACCCTCTTGCTCCTGCCAACCGCACAGCGTTTCCAAGGCTGGATCCGATTCGACCGTGAGAGTTTGGGGGGGCGTATCGCCTTGATCTTGACCTACGCGGGCATCGACGAATTTCACCAGTCATTCGTCCTCGGGCGGCACTCATCGCCGCTGGATTGGCTGGCCGATGCGACCGGCATGTACTGCACCTTGAAGATCGCCGCGTACATCTCCGACGCCGATGCCACAAGCGCCGGGGTCGGCAAGCGCTGCCTGTATGGGGTATTTATGTGCTGTATCGCGGCGAGCTTCACGTTCTTGGAGGTGTAGGGGCAGAGCCGCGGAGGCTTAGCGAGTAGACTGCACGGCCCGCCCTCCCTGCCCCAGCCCCGGAGACGACGCGTGAACCCCGACCCTCAGAGCTACCAGAGCCCCCTCTCCACCCGCTACGCGGGGGCGGCGATGCGCCACAATTTCTCGGACGACAAGAAGTTCAAGACGTGGCGGCAGCTGTGGATCGCACTGGCGGAGTCCGAGCAGGCACTGGGCCTCGAGATCAGCGACGAGCAGATTGCTGAGCTGCGCGAGCACGCCGACGATTTGGATCTGGAGCTGGCTGCCGAATACGAATCGAAGCTGCGCCACGACGTGATGGCCCATATCCATGCCTGGGGCGACGTGTGTCCCACTGCGCGGCCGATCATCCACCTGGGTGCCACCTCTTGCTACGTCGGGGACAATACCGACCTGATCATCCTGCGTGATGGGCTGCAGATCGTGCGCGGGCAGGTTGTCAGCCTGATCGAGCGCCTCAAGGGGTTCGCTGAAGAGTGGCGGGAGCTGCCCACTCTGGGGTTTACCCACTATCAGCCGGCTCAGGCTACCACTGTCGGCAAGCGCGCCTGCCTGTGGCTGCAGGACCTGGTTCATGACCTCGAAGACCTGGATCACGCCCAGTCCTGCGTGCAGTTTCGAGGGGTGAAAGGCACCACCGGAACACAGGCTTCGTTTCTGGAGTTGTTCGGAGGAGATCACGCCAAGGTACGTGAACTCGATGAGCGCGTAACCCGGAGCATGGGCTTCGAACGCACCTTCGGCGTCACCGGCCAGACCTACCCGCGCAAGCTGGACTTCCGCGTCTGCCAGGCGCTCTCCTCCGTGGCCCAGTCCGCGCACAAGTTCGCTACCGACCTGCGCCTCCTGGCCAACCGGCGCGAACTGGAGGAGCCCTTCGGCAAGCAGCAGGTCGGCTCCTCGGCCATGCCCTGGAAGCGCAACCCCATGCGCTCCGAACGCATCTGTGCCCTGTCGCGCTTCGTGATGGAGGCCCTCGGCAACACGGCCCACACCGCCGCCAACCAGTGGCTAGAGCGCACCCTGGACGACTCCGCCAACCGGCGCCTGGTTTTGGCCGAGAGCTTCCTGGCGGTCGACGCCATCATGAACCTGTACCTCGATGTGGCCGGTGGCCTGGTCGTGAACCCCGCCATCGTGACGCGCAACCTGGATGCCGAGCTACCCTTCCTGGCTTCAGAGAACCTGATGATGGAGGCCGTCAAGGCAGGGGGAGACCGGCAGGACCTGCACGAGCGCATTCGTGTGCACTCCCACGAGGCCGCCGCAGAAATCAAAGCGGGTGGCGAGAACACCATGAAGCGTCGCCTGGCCGAGGATCCCGCCTTCAGCGCTCTGTCCTCGCGCCTTGATGATCTTCTCGATGGCAAGCACTTCGTCGGCCGGGCTCCGGAGCAGGTGCTCGAGTTCATCGCGGCCGAAGTGGATCCTATCTTGGAGTGCCACGCCGACCTGCTCGGGGTCGAGGGTGAAGTCACGGTTTGAGTCGCCCGTTGCCAGGTACCTTCCCGATGGGAGAGCGACCTGCCGGACGACCTTGGCACGCGAACACGCGCCTGGACCATTTCTGCATCGTGACCTGGGCCATGGAGCCCGGGCGTCTGGCGCGGGCTCTACCTGCGGGAATCGAACCCCAGGTCTTCGAAGTGGAAGGGCGTGAGTGTTCCCTCGCTTCGGCCGTGGCCTTTGAAGACCGGGACTTCCACTTCAAGGGATGCCCACTCGCGCGGATCTCCTGTGGCCAGATCAACTACCGGGCCTACGTCCGCCGTGGGGACCAGACCGGTGTCTACTTCTTCCGCACGGTGCTGGGCAGTCGTTGGGCCGTCGTTCCGCGGCAACTCTGGTCCATGCCCTGGGTGCATGAGCAGGTCTTGGTACGGGGCTGCTGGGAAGGGGCGGAGGTCCGCACTCTGGAGGTGGAGGCCCCGGGTGCTGTGAGTCGGACGTCGATCCGGCTGGAAAGAGAGAGTGGTCTTGAAGTGCCGCCGGCCCTGCTCTCCTCTCAAGTGGTGGATCCGGCCCTGGGCTGGTTTACACGCTTCGATGGACGCCTAGGTCGCTACAGCGTGTGGCATCCACCCCTTGAGGCGCAGGCTGCACGCGTCATAGGGGCAAGTGCGGGGCCGTTCGAAGAGGCGGATATTGTGGATCCTGGACAGGACTCAATAGGTGCGCTCGTCCAACGCAGTGTCGAGTTTGACGTTCATCTGCCCCCGCTTACCGGCTGACCCCGCCCTTCCCGCGAGCGCGCCTAGGATTCGCTCGCACGGCTTGGGACGCAGCGGTTAGCCTCTCTCCCAGATGAACTACCTCATCAGTGGCGCCACCGGATTCGTCGGCACCCACCTGCTCAACCATCTGAGTGGCCGAGGACACGGTACAGAGGTCATCAGTCGGCGGCCGAACGTGGGTTGTGATTGGACGATGGAGAGCCTTCTGCCGGCAGTCCTGGAAGCCGACGTCGTCGTGCACCTGGCCGGGGCGGGAGTCATGGATGCGGCTTGGAGTCCTGCTCGAAAGCAGGAACTGGAACGCAGCAGGGTGGAGACCACAGCGCTGCTGGCACGAGCGTGCGTCGACGCGTCCAAGCAGGGCCACCGCCCGCGCCTCGTCTCGGCTTCGGCTGTGGGCTACTACGGCGCCCATGCCTTTGGGGAGGTGCAGGAGGAGTCGAGCCCTCCCGGGGAGGATTTCCTCGCACAGCTCTGCATGAAGTGGGAGGCCGCCCTCGCACCGGCTCAGGAGGAAGAAATCCCTGTCTGTGTCGTGCGCATCGGAGTGGTCTTGGGGGCAGATGGCGGAGCCCTCAAGCGCATGCTGCTTCCGTTCAGGCTGTGCCTAGGAGGGCCCATTGGCGATGGCCGCCAGGGCTTTCCTTGGATCCACGTCCAAGACCTGGTGCGCCTGATCGAGTTCATTGCCCGGGATGGCGATCGTGCGGGGATCTACAACGGCGTGGCTCCGGGGTGTGTGGATCAGCGCACCTTCGCAGGGGCCTTGGGCCGTGTGTTGGGCAGGCCGGCGCTGCTCCCGGCGCCGGCCTTTGCTCTGCGCCTGATCTTGGGCGAGAGGTCCACGCTTCTGTTGCAGGGGCAGCACGTTAGGCCTGCCTCGGCGCTCAAAGCGGGGTTCGAGTTCGGGCACCCGATCATCGACGAGGCGCTCGCCGACCTTCTCTTGTCTCCTTAGGTTGAAGGAGCCGTTCGTTGGGTCCAACCGCGCATGCGCAGCATCCAGAAGGGCGTCTGCACCAGGATCTTAAGATCCGTGGCTAGAGAGTACTCCTGGCGATAGGCCTCGTCCCGCTCGAACTTGCGCTGGTACATGAGGGCGTCGTTGCCGGCGTAGCCGGTGGTGATCTGCGCCAAGCCCGTGATACCCGGGAGCAGGGCATTGCGCTGAGCGAACTGGGGCACGTGTTCGCAGGCAAAGGAGTGGGTCTCCTTCATCTCGGGGCGCGGGCCCACAAACGTCATGTCGCCCTTCAGAATGTTCAGCATCTGGGGCAATTCGTCTAGGTGGGTTTGGCGCAGGAATCGACCGAAGGGCGGTACGCGGCCCTCGTCTCCTTTCTTCCAGTTCTCGTACTCGGTTCCATGGGAGTCATCCATGGTCCGAAGCTTGTAGAGCCTGAATGGACGCGTGCGACGGCCTATGCGCTCCTGAACGAAAATCGCGCGCCGGAACGAGCGGTAGCGGACTACATTTATCAGGAGCAGGGGCAGGATTACGGCGGCGATCAAAGGCAGGCAGGCCAAGGTGAGGACGGCGTTCAGGAGCGGACGCCCGAATGCTGCGTAGACGCCTTGCGGTTGAAGCACTTCCCAATCGTGTCCACTCTCGCCACCTTGCGGGTTCTCCTCGAGATTCAGGCCCCCGTCGTCCCACTCCAGCGGGGATTGCCAAGGCAACTTAACTCCAGAATGGAGCGGAGTCTCTGTCGTTCTGGGGCCTGTCGGAGCCTGAGTGGGATGTGGCATGACCGAAACGTGCGAGTGATCGAGAGGCGGGAATCGAGGTAGGGGGACGAGCTCGTGGGCCCTTCTGACGGGACACGAACCCCCTTACTCCGTTGTATAGCGGTCAGGCGGGGCACATTCCATTGGCAATATGCATCCCTGCCTGGGCGCTCAGATTACATGGACGGCCCCAGGTGTCATCACCGCTGCGCACTTGGAAATCACAAGCACGGGACGTTTTTGCGGCCCGTTGCGCCGTTGTTGCACGGCTCCGATTTGAACGAGGTGGGCGCTGCCCGGTTCGAGTGCCAATTCTTGGAATTCGCAATCACCCTTTCCGTTGGGTCTTGCGGCCTCGGGATCGGTAATCTCAACCCATGGCGACCTGGGTTATCGGTGACATTCACGGCTGCTCCGACGAGTTGGCCCAGCTTCTGGGGCAGATCCCCTTGGATCCCGGGGACAACTTGCTCTCCGTGGGGGACCTGTTCCATCGCGGCCCGGATCCCGCTGGCGTGATGGACCTCCTGCAAGAGGCCCATGTGCGCTTCATCCTCGGCAACCACGAGATGCGACTCCTCGATCGTTTCGGGCTGGCTCCACAGCGCACGGACGGCGCGGACCGCCCTGAGGTGCGCGAAGAGTTCGACGCGCTGGAGGAGGCTGACATGGCCGGAGATGGTCGGCGCCCCTGCCACGTTGCCGAAGATCGCAGGGCGGACGTCCTGCGGTTCCTGCAGACTCACTCCGGGTTCTATATGGAACAGGAAGACCTGCCCGGTGCGGGCCCCACTCCGGACGGGCGCCCCTGGTGTGTCGTCCATGCGGGTCTCTTTCCAGGGCGGCATCCCAGCGAGCACGACCGCGAGGAGATCACTTCATTGCGACGCCTCGCGGGCCGGGGCAAGCCCTATTGGTATGAGTCCTACGTGGGCCCCAACCTGGTCATCTTCGGCCACACCCCCTCAAGCGTTCCCCGCATCCGGCGCGAGCAGGGTCAGTTGGTGGTCCTGGGGGTGGACACTGGCTGTGTCTATGGGGGTCAGCTCACTGCTTACTGTCCCGAGCGCGACGAGTTCCTGCACGTTCCCGCCAAGACCCGTTACGCGAATCCCTAGCTGCCTGGGCGTGGATGGCCCTGAGGCAAACCTGAGGCAAACCTGAGGCAAAACGGAGGCAAATCCCGGCCCCTGTTCTCAAGCAGGCTCGCGTGACTTCTTGATTGCTGGGAGCTTGCACCAGCTCGGGTTGGAAAGTGCAGTGGATTTCCAATCCGATGGGTCTCAGGCGAAAAATGAGCCAAGACCAAGAGAAGGTGTTAGTTTGCACGCCGTGAAAAACACACGCCGAGAGCTATTGAAGACCGCCGCCGCAGGCGTTTGCGTCCTCAGCTTCCGCCCGCCGGCCAAGTCGACTGGGGGATTGAAGGAGTTGCGCTTTGGCATGTGCGCAGACGTGCATAAGGACATCATGCACGACGCCGACGAGCGCCTCGGAGCCTACCTGAAGTGCATGGCCAAGAAGCGTGCACACTTCGTCGTACAGATGGGGGACTTCTGTCAGCCCAAGGATGCCAATGACTCCTTCCGCAAGGTCTGGCAGAGCTGGGAGGGAGACCAATACAACGTTGTCGGCAATCACGACATGGACGGCGGCGCCAGCCGTGAGAAGTTCCGCAAGTACCTCGGTATGGAGGATGGCTACTACACTTTCCTTCAACAGGGCTATCGCTTTGTCGTCCTCGACGGCAACGACCTCCACAAGGGCGCACCCAGCGGCTACGCCCGACACATTGGCGAAGAACAGCGCACCTGGCTCGCTGAGACTCTCGCCTCCACGACCGAGCCCGTGGTCGTCCTGGTCCACCAGAGCCTCGAGAACACCTCCGGCGGCATCGACAACGGGGGCGAGGTGCGCGCCATCCTCGAGGCCGCCAACAGGGCCGCCGGTTGGGGGCGCGTACTTGCCTGCTTCAGCGGACACCACCATCTCGACGATCTTGTCGAAGTCAACGGCATCCCTTACATCCAGGTGAACTCCATGTCCTACAAATGGGTGGGTGGCTCGAAGCAACACGAGAGCTACCCGGCAGAGGTTCACGTCGAATACCCCTGGATTCAGTACACCTGTCCCTACGAGGACCCGCTCTGGTCCTTCGTCACGATCGACCCCAAGGGCGAGTTCCGGATCGAGGGGGTTCGCTCGAAATGGGTTGGGCCTTCTCCGGAAGATCTAGGTTACGCGGAAGGCCAAGACAAGCGAGGCATAACCCCGAATGTCTCAGCGCGCGCGGTCAGCTTGCAATTGAAGGAGAACCAGTAAGGCCCGCCCCCGGGCTGCGGGATTGTTCAGGTCAAACGTTCGTGCACAGGGGCGAAGCGAAACCGATAGATGTTGAAGACCTGCACTCCAATTTCAGCGGAGAACTTCGCGTTGATGGGACTCCTGTTGGGTGGAAGCTGGGATCTTGGGTGATTGGCGCTACCCAACAAGTGGATTGCCGACCACTGATTGCAAGCCAACTACTCCGACCAGGAAACTTGTGTTGAAGTCACACCAAAGATGTTGTTCAGAATTCCACTCACCGAGGTCCAGTCCCTAGGGGTGCTCATCACAGAGTGGATCGTGGCCCCTTCGGGGACCTTTGCCCAAGCTGCGTCGTAGTCATTTCCTAGTAACGGGAACCCAATGATGTTGAGGGCGTCAGCATGCGAGGTCATGTGGGCCCCAGTCTGGCGAGTACCTGCACATGAAGTCAGGCACGCCAGGGAGAGGCATAGAACTAGCTTTTTCATAGTCATGAGTTTTTTTCTTTAGTCGTCGGCGCCAAGCCAGCTGAAAGGGAATGGAGAACTTCACCCTAGAACTCTACCAACCTCCAACCTCAGCGGAGAACGTCGCGTTCGTGGGGCTCCCAGGATCAAGACAGGCTGCTTGTGAAGACACCAAGGAATAAGGCATTCAAGACACCGATGATGATGAAGATAATTATCGTCGCTGGGATAGCAGCGATACTGGCCTTAACCATGAATGTGACCATCGACATGAAAGGCATCCTGACGTCAGTGACTACGACTTGGTTATCTCGATCATTCATGGGGTCTTCGTTCCTTGTAGGTTGAGTTCACGGCATGAAGCAGGATGCGGGGCGAGGCGGCATTCCCAAATCCTACCAACCTCCAACCTCAGCGGAGAACTTCGCGTTGATGGAACTCCTTC
>DUDB01000064.1:2161-2497 GCA_012959525.1 Planctomycetota bacterium | reverse complement strand
CGCTTACCCCGCCCCTTCAGGAATTTTGAAAAAAGGAACACAAAAAGAAGCAAAAGTAATACTTTTACAGCGAGCACTAGCTCAACGTGGTCTATGGGACGGTGGCGAGACAGGAGTTTTTGATGATGCTCTAACAGACGCTGTTAAATCAATTCAAAGAGATGCAGGGATCTCAGTCGATGGTATTTACGGTCCAAACACAGCTGTCGCGATTGATTCAACAGATGCTTTAAATGAATATATTAACGAAGTACTCAATGAAGACAACACAACAGGCGTAGTCTGGTATGAACAAGGACATAAAATGAAAATCACACGATCACAACTAATAAGTTT
>DUDB01000064.1:1806-2103 GCA_012959525.1 Planctomycetota bacterium | reverse complement strand
TATGCTTAATGAACCGGACGCTCCGCCTTTGTTTGATAGTGGCTATTCTATATTCCAAAGTGATATGAATGAATACCTAAAAGGCGCAGGATGGTGGCTTGGAATGTCATATGATTGGCCGATTACATCTCGTCGAGATCAGACAATCGTTAGAGATCAGGATATCATTGTTATACTTCCAGATGACGATGACGATCGTAGCGATCATGAACGAGCACACGAGTTGCAATCAATCATAGACATAGGTTCAGACCAAAAAAGATGGAATGCACCGCAGATGAGCCCATCTGTTGTCGA
>DUDB01000064.1:1399-1762 GCA_012959525.1 Planctomycetota bacterium | reverse complement strand
TGAAGATGGAAGATGGGCAATTAAACTCAACGCACAAATGATGCAAGACAGGTTATAAGATGAAAATTACAAAAACACAACTAAAAAACTTAATAAAAGAAGAGCTGTCAAGAGTAAATGAATCATATGGGACCTTTCCAAGTGACACAGGTTCTGAGCTTCTAGACTTTGCAAGAGCATATGGTTCATTGGGATCTGCTGTACAAGAACAAGTAAACGAAATTGTTGCTGCTTATTATAACGGTGGTGAAGAAAGTGATACATTTGTTGAGGCTGTATATGAGGCAAACCCAAATGCTATTAATCTTGCTTTTGAAAGGCTCTCTCGCCCGCTTAGGGTTCTTGAGGGCGAAGAATCAGATG
>DUDB01000064.1:0-1257 GCA_012959525.1 Planctomycetota bacterium | reverse complement strand
GGCTGAAGCTAAGAAAGATGGTGAAGGTAAACCTAAGTGTTTATCAAAGTCACGTGCGGCTAGTTTAAGAGCCAAAGGTGGTAAAAAAGCAATTGCAAATGCAATGAAGTTCACCAAATCCAACAAAACACGAATAGATAATCGAGAATTCCAAAACTCACTCGATGCAATTTCAGCTAATGAAGTTGAAGGTAAATTGTCGTTTGATGACTGGGTAGCTCGGAACGGTGGTGAAGATTCCTTTGGACCTAACGATAATGCATATGATCTCTGGTTAGCCTATATAGACCCAGAAAAATACGATGATAATGTTCACCTTGAAGACAGGCACATGGACGATCAAGACCTCGGGCTTTCAGACGATTCTTGGTATGATGATGAAAATGAAACACTTGCGGACAAAAAGTTTAGCGATGCCGATGAAACGCAAGCGTTTATAGACAAAAGACTTGGACCAGATGCTGAAGGTGGTGTTTGGACAGACGAAGAAGACGAGCTATACGGGGGAATGTTTGAATCTAAGTCATTCACATTCGATAAATTCATGAAAGATATCAACTCACGTGAAGATAAAATCGAACAACATAAAAAAGAATTAACAGAAAATGAAGGCGACGACAACGCTAGATTAAAACAAAAGTTATATCAAGAAGACTGGAGAAACTCTGTTAAGCTCAAAGGAAACAAATAATGGATCATACATTTAGATCAGAAAAGAAACTAGAAACATTTTTAAGAATGCTTGCAGAAGAAAGTGTTAACAAGGTCCGTGAGGACGCTCTAATCGGAGAAGACGGTGCAGAGGAAGAAATCGAAGCAGCTCCTGAAGATTCTGAAGAAGCACCTGAAGAAGAAGGACCTGAAGAAGAATCCGAAACAGACCTCGACGACGAAACTGCAGTCAAAAAAGAGGATGACACTGAGGCAGTACCTTCTGGAGAAGACATTACGTTTTATATGTTACGTGACAAACTTAATGTAATCAGATCAGGAAAATCATTAAAAGATGCTGACGTAAAAGGCGATCTGCAAGAATATGTCGACAGACTAGAAGACATTGAAAAAGAAGCATTGTATATTTTCTTAGATAGTATAGGAAAAATAATGCTCGATGAAATATCGGGTTCAGAAGCTGAAGAACCTTCAGGTCCTATAGATATGCAGCATACAGATGATTCAGATCACGAACATGATGACTCTGAGGAATCTGAACACGGTGACAACGAACAATCTGATGCCCCTTCTCCAGAAAATGAT
>DUDB01000063.1 GCA_012959525.1 Planctomycetota bacterium | reverse complement strand
CTGCGCAGGGAGCTCCTCCTGATCGCGGCGAGGCTCGAGGGTGCGGATCCCATGGCCCTGCTCCTTGCGTGCAAGGTCCCCGTCGTGGAGAGCGTCCGTCACCTGGGTGCGCTTCTGACCCTCCGTCCGGATCTCGATCCCGACGATGCGGCCGACATGATCCACATCGTGAGCGACCCGTCCTCAGATGGCATCGAGCTCGACGTGCGCCTCAGGATCCTGGCCTGGGCGGGCCACCCGGTCACGAACGCGCGCCTGGTCGAGCTGGTCGAGATCGGCGCACCGGCCTCCCTCCTTGCGGAGCGGGACGACCCCGAGGTCGCACGGCTGTTCATCGAGCGCTGGCGCGGCATCACCCCGGCGCGCCGCAAGGAGGTGCTGGACGTGCTCCTGTCCCGCCGCTCCTTCACCGACCAGGTCGTGGTCGCCCTGGAGGACGGTCACCTGCGCCCGAGCGACCTGGGTGCCACCCAGGCGGGCCTGCTCGTCGAGCACGCGAGCGAGGCCCTGCGCCCCAGGGCACGTGCAGCCCTGCAGCACACCGCGACGGATCGCGCGGAGGTGGTGCAGACCCTGGGCCCGAGGGTCGCCGAGGCCAGCGGCGAAATCCTGCGCGGCCGTGAGGTCTTCCGCACCACCTGCGTTCGCTGCCACCGCCTCGACGGCGAGGGGGTGGCGGTCGGGCCGGACCTGCGCGCCCTCTCCGACCGCTCGACCCAGGCCCTGCTGGTCGCCATCCTCGACCCCAACCGGGCCATCGAGGCGCGCTACCTGGGCTACACGGCCCTGACCCACGATGGCCGACTCTTCAGCGGGGTGGTCGCGGAGGAGACCGAGACCAGCGTCACCCTGCGCGGGGCGGGGGTGGACGAGGTGCTCCTGCGTGCCGACCTGGAGGGCATCGTGAGCACCGGTCTGTCCCAGATGCCGGAGGGGCTCGAGGCCGAGCTCGGTGTCCAGGACCTGGCGGACCTCCTCGCTTATCTGCAGGGAGAGGGGCTCACGCCCCGCGCTCTGACGGGGACCGAGCCACGGGTGGTGGTCCCGGGCGAGGGCGGCGAGCTCGTCCTGGCAGCCACCGACTGCGAGGTCTTCGGGCCGAACCTGACCTTCGAGGCGCGCTACGGCAACCTGGGTTTTTGGAGCGGGACCGACGACCTGGCGGTCTGGTCCATCGAGCTTGGAGAGGGCGGCACCTTTGAGGTCGAGGTTGAGCAGGCCTCCCCGGACAACCCCGGGCCCAACGTTCTGGTGCTGGGAGCCGGGGGCCAGGAGCTGGCCTGGACGGTCGAGCCCACGGGCAGCTGGGACAGCTACCGGCGCGTCCCGGTCGGTCGGCTCCAGCTCCCTGCGGGACGCACGCTCCTCACGGCCCGGGCTGCGCAGGGTCTGCGCGGCTATCTACTGGATCTGCGCGGGGTCAGGCTCCGGCCGGTTGACTGAGGCTCTCCGCACCGCGCCGCGGAGCCCTCGGGCCAGCCTGACTAGTCCTTCGGGTGCATCAACTCGGTGACGATCCGAAACGTCAGGCCCCAGATGCGTCGGTCTTCGAAATCCCAGCAGGGCAGGTGGACCGTGCCGCCGTCGGCCTTCTCGTAGGGAAAGTGCCCGTCGAGCTCGCCGCTGCGAATCTGAGCGAGGGGCAGCCAGAACGTCTCCGTTGCCTCGGGCCCGGGCGCGGTCGGAGGCTGCTCAGACAACAGATGCACGAAGGGGACGATCGTCGTGTCCATGAAGCCGCCGTGTGAGCGCGCCTGGATGGGGGGCAGCAGCCCCAGCTCCTCAGCCTCGCACGGACCCTCGGCACCGAGATCCAGCCCCACCTCCTCCAGGGTCTCGCGTCGCGCCGTCACGGAGAGGCTGGCATCCTCCGGCTCTTCGCGCCCCCCGGGCAGGCTGATCTGACCGGACCAGGGATCCTTGGGGTGCTCGACCCGGCGCATCAGCAAGACACCCAGCCCGTCCATTCCCGGCCCCAGGCAGATGGCAACCGCGGCGCGCGAGTGGTGCTCGGGAACCTGGTCGGCGACCTCTTCCCAGGTCCCCAGCCGCTGGCGCAGGGCCGTGAGCTCTTGTTCATCCATGACGCCGGGCTACTCCTCGTCGTCTCCCGAATAGTAGCCGAGACCCTTGAAGATGTCGCGCTGTTCCTGGTCCCGGTGGGACTCGACAAAGTCGTGCAGGGGAATGGGCAGGGAGTCGCTCCAGGCCTTCAGGGCCGTGCGCAGGTCTTCAACTTCGGAGGCCTGCTGGGGGAACAGGTTCTGCTCCTCTTTTGGATCGTCCGCCAGGTTGAAGTAGCGCGGCGGATCGCCCTTCTCAGCGAGCGCCTCGGCCCAGCCTTCTTCAGTCAGGCTGGCGCGCGCCAAGATCAGCTTGCGGGTGGCACTTTGAATCGAGACGAAGCGGCCGTTCTCGGCGAAGGAGTGTTCCTTGGCCGAAGTGACCTCGCCACGGACGAGAGGAAGCAGGTTGACGCCGTCCACGAGCCCGCGCTCG
>DUDB01000062.1 GCA_012959525.1 Planctomycetota bacterium | reverse complement strand
TGGCGGGTCAAGAACTGCACGAGCCGGCGCGAACGGCACGAACGAACCACTCGTTCAAGTCCTTAATGCCCCCATCGCCCGAACATGAATATGTACCATGCCTGCACGCCCAAGCGTGGGTCGACGGACCGCCTAGCGCGACACGCGAAGACGCCGACCAATATGAAATCGACGCGAAGGGGCCAAAGAGGGGATCGATGCATTGCGAGCACATAGATGGCTCCATGATCGTCTGGAGCTCTACGCTGTTGGGCAGGCGCCAGTCACAGTGGCCCGCGAAGCAACCGCTCGTTTGAGTGCCGACCGAAGTTACATCAGAGGATGTCCAGGTCACGGGCTGCGAGTTGTCGTTGAGCTTCGCCAGAAAGTCCGTGAATACACCGCCATCTGGGTCCGTGCCCGTAAGGGACCAATAATATCGGTTGTTCACATCATTAGCGTTGGGGCAGCCCACCGTCTCGCACCACCCCGATACCGGAAAAGAGGGGTCAAATGTCCCTGTCTTCCGCTCCCAGAGCAGGCCCGTATCGTGGTCTGCCACCGTCAGGCCGTCGGCGCACGCCTCCAAGTCCGTAGCCGCTCCGAGTCCCGCGATCGCAGCCGTGAGGCTTGTTCCATCCGGCCCGAACGTGATGTCATCCGCAACTTTGAGGCTTCCGGCCAAGTCCATACCGGTCTCAGTGAGAGTCATATGGTTGACGTAAGTCCCGCCTGGGGAAGAGTCCTCGATGTAGAACTTGAATTGAGTGTTGGAAGCCAGCCACAGCGTCGATGACTCGATGCCCAGCCCATAGTCTTGGTTGACTCCCGCCCCATCGTGGAGGCGTAGCTTCCATCCTGCGCTTCCGTCTGCGGGCGGCGCTACCCCGTTGTTCCCGAAGTCGATTAGGTTGGAAGTTCCGTTGCCGAGGGAGAGGGTGCCTCCATTCACACCGGCGTTCCCATCCACGGCGAGGGTGCTGGCGTTTACGGGAGCCGCGCTGGTCTGACCAATGGGCGTGTTCTCGATCGTGCCGCCGTCAACATTCAAGGCAGTGTCCACTGAGAAGGTGGTCCCCAGCAAGTTCAGCCCGCTACCCGCGCTGTAGGTCGTGTTGGTGTCTGTATCGGTATCCTCTTGGCATGTCACCGTGCCGTCGGCCGAGATCGCCCGAATCGACGAACCCGCGGCGCAAGTCGAGGCAACCCGAACCTGCGCCGCATCCGCGGTAGCTTGCGCGGTCGCGGCGTCCGTTACGGCGTCATCGGCGGCACCCTGAGTCGCTGCGATCAACGCCCCGACATTACTCGTCGCCGGATCCGTCACCACGTCCTCCGCCACCAGCGCATAGGGGACCGAGCCCACCGGCTGCCGCGGCGCGAGCACCTCGCCATCCACCACCACCTCCAAGTAGCGGTTCACGCCCGAGAAGAGCGCCCCATCGAAGGTGCCCACCTTGAGGCTGCCGGTGCCCAGGCGCACGGTGAACGCCCCATTGTCATCCAGCACCACGCCCGCGTGGTCCTCCATATAGAGGGCCGTGCCCGTTGCCGGCACATCGAAGATGCGAAGCTGCAGGTCCACGAGGCCCACCAGCGGGGCCCCCACGGCATCGGTGAGCCGCCCCTGGTAGGCCGTGTCGTGGGGCACCTGGGCCAAACTGGAAAGGGGCACGAGGATCAGCGCCAAGAGCAGGCCGAGTGTGTGGACGAGGATGCGAGTGTGAATTCGTTTCACGAGGGTTCTCCTTGCGTGGCTACGTCAGAAACTTCAGATTCAACAGAGACAGGGCGCAAGCGCCTCAGGGCCACTAGCCCCAAAAGGCCTGCTGCCCAGAGAAGGACCGCGGCGGGTTCGGGCACGGGCAGCACGCCTCCGGTGAGTTCCACCCCCGAGGCTCCGCTACTGTGGCCCGCCCCAAGTTGTCCGAGCAGGCCGCGCTCCAGGCGCAGGGTCTCGGAGGGGTTGGCGAGCACCGAGGCCGCCGCGGGAACGAGGGAGCCCTCTTCGAGTTTTACGTCCACGCCCGAGAGGGTCTCGGCATACGTCGGAAGGGCGAGGGCGAGAACGAATAGGAAGGTGGCGGCGGCATGTGCAGCGCCGACCGGGACGAGGAAATGAGTGATTGTGTTCTTCAAGGATCTTGATCCTTCAACGATGATTCGTTTGATTTCTTGCGGTGGCTCTTTCCCTAGACGAGACCAGCCTGCCTGTTGGAACCCGCCAAAGCTGTGAATCTCGTCACAGGGCGGAACGAGAGTGAAGGCGACCGGCACGGGCCCGAATCGGTCCGCTTTTTGGTCCGCATGACGTACCCGAACGAAGCAATACGTACCCGTATGCACCTATGCATTGACGGAGTGACGTCCTGAGACGCTCCTGAACGCTCTGTCACGTAGGGGTAGGGCTGGGCTTACTCAGCCCGCTTGAGGTCGAGCGAGCGAGTTTGCTGCCCTCGACTGGACGCCGGGGAGCGCCTGCGCTTGGCTATCCCCATGCCTGTCCGAACCCCCACCCGGCTCA
>DUDB01000061.1:111513-239788 GCA_012959525.1 Planctomycetota bacterium | reverse complement strand
GGGTCCATTCATCAGCAGAGCCCCGGCCGCTTCTACTTCATGCTGCCACTTGATTGTGAAGATGAGCTTAGAGAAAAAGTGCACAGGCTCCTGGCTGACAGTCTGATCGCAAGTGACGTGCACGTATCATCTGCGGAATAGGGTGGAATGGGTGTGGGACCGATGGTCTCTCTCAGGGATTCACCAACACCGCCATCCCCACCCCCGTCGACGCTGACGGTGCCTGGCTGTTGTCCTTCCCGCCCAGATTCACATACATCACCTGCACGTTCAGCGTCCCATCCGGGCACAGGATGACGTGATCGCCCAGGCCGCTCTCGTCCCAGACCTGCATCAGCGAACCGTCAGGCCAAAGAAAGTCGACCTCGCGCGCCAGCTGCTGGGCGTCGAAGTCGTCGATGTCCACCACCGACGGGTCTCCGGTGATGGCGCCGTCCGCATAGAGCAGGTGCAGGGGCTTGTCGCTGTTGCCGTTGGTCGAGTCCTCCCAGTACACCTTGTAGCGGGCCTGACCCAGATGGTGCACCACCGGACCATGACCGTTCAGCGCAATAGGTCGCGCGCAGCCTGATGCGTCTTTCGTGACGTCAAAGGTGGTCCCGTTCCAGCTCGCGTGGAAGATGCCGTCGTTGGTCTGGCCGCAGACGTCCTGGCCTGTCAGCACAAGAAACGAACCCACCGCTCCATCCCAGCGCCAGGAGTCCAGGGTCGGCCAGCCGAGCTTGGACTGGCGCGCCTCGACCATGCCGCTCGTCGGGTCATGGGGATTGCCCTCCACACCGATGACCAGCGTCGGCTCCGCGGGGCCGCCCGTGTCGTAGTCGGCCGTGTCCTCCACGATGGTGGGGGCACCGGGGTGGAAGTCCTGGCCAAGAGAGTAGTCGTGGTTGTCCAGGTACATGTTGCGGGTCCGACCATCCGAGCCGCGGGCCTCGAAGAACAGACGCACGCCGCCTCCCATGGAGGAGGTCATGGGCACGGCCTGGAAAGCGGCAACACGATCAACGAGATAGGCCGCTGTCAGAGGCTGACGCAGGCCGAAACCCGAGATGGCCGTGAACGAAGAGACCGAGTCGGGATCAGAAGTGGCAATACCCGGCGTGATGCCGATCGCGACCGAGGGCCTGGGATCCAGCGCAAAGGATGGCTTGTGGTAGAGCCGTACCTTGCCCAGAAGGTTGGCGGGAGCGCCGGGGCCGTAACGGAAAGGCCAGGCCAGGACGTTGCTGTCGTCGATGATGTGATCGCAGGTCTGGTAGTCGTTGCCCGACCCCTTCAGATGCCAGGTCTCGCGCGGGGTTGTAGCCGACGCGCTCAAGACACCCAGCTTGCGGCCCGTGAGGAGGATGGGCTGCAGATCGACCGTGTAGAGAGTGTCCGACTTCAGATCCTCCAACAGGAACTGCACCGCCGAGCCGGGCAGGAGGAAATCGGTGCGCCCACCCGTACTCTCGTCAGTCAACCAAAGATGAAACTCCGCCAGGGGCACCCTTGAAGGCAGCCATGAGGCGAGCAGCTTGGTCGAGGAGGCGTAGGTCGTCGCGCCAACGGAACCACCACCCGTCTGCTCAAGGGAGATGCGGGCCGGAAAGATGTCGCCGCTGACCTGGGCGAGGGCCGGTGCGGCGAACAGGGCTGCGGCGAGCAGCATGGCAGGACTGGATGGCATGGGCGAGGTACTTCGAAGGGGGAAGGCCGGGCCGGGGAGGAGTGCTCAACCTAGCTCAATGCGGTTGGGTTTCCACCGTCATTGCGGCGAGTGGGGGCTCTCCGGTTGGGCATGGGGTGCTTCTGGCTGGGGGACGGGTGAAAGCGCCATGCGGATTCTGGTTCGCTGCCGGTAACCGCATGCCACCTCATGCGTCTAATCGGTGGGCCATCAATATTGAACTTCCACGGCTCAGCGGATGGGGCTCGTCCGGGTCGGCCGGGTACCCATTCCGCATCACTCTCTTTCTTGCGGGGCGTGAATCGGGGCGAAGGGTGCGCCCCTCAATTCATGTAAATTACCACGCGCCCCACGTCGACGAGGGCCGGGCCCTTTCGGCCGTAGCGTGCGTCGCCGACGACGAACTCCTCACGGCCGCCCGGGAAGAGCTGGCCATAGGAGAGGCCGTTGGCGAAGTGGTCCGATGAGCCGGGGAGCATCGTGCGAATCTGAGTGGGAGGGCCGGTTGGATTGGCACCGTCCCAGGTGACCAGGGCCCGTGGGTTGGGGTTTTTCAGTTGTGCCCAACCCATCAGAATGAACGTCAGGTCCATTCGGGAGTCACCCACGACGTCGGCGATCAGGCAGCGGTAGGCGAAGTGATCGGACTTGCGCGGGTTGGGGTAGGAATACAGATCGACCGGGGCATACAGGGGGGCACGTGCCGCAAAGCCAACTCCAGCATCGTGAACACCATTCCAGTCCTTGCGGTTGCCTCCGATCAACAGCCACTTCCCGCGGGCGTGCATGTGCATGCCGAAACGGGGAGAGGGGAGGTCCGCCGCGCTCGGGACGGGGTCCTCCACGACGATCGAGATGTTCGGATCCAACGGTCCTGGAAAAACGAAGGCCTGGCCCGCGACCGGGATGCCCGCCGCCGTGTTGCCGATTGCCGTCACAAACAACTCGTCAATACCGTCCCCGTCGGAGTCGTTGGCATTCACATGACCCCCAAAGAAGCCGTTCTCCACGGGGCGGGGGTTGGGCACAAGCTGAATCGTCGGTGACCACCACGGCCCGAAGAACACAAACACGGCTCCCATGGTCACGCCCCCGACCTGATAGCCGGGAACCCCCACAGCTATATCGGCAACAGTGTCGCCGTTGAAATTTCCGACGGCGACGCTGTTTCCGAAGAGAGCGCCCTGCTGGGGGTCGGGATTGGGCAGCGGAAAGGGAGTCATGCCCGTCACTCCACCCATGACGTAGATGAGGCCAGCATCCACCTGGCCATCAACGTCCGCCCAAGGCGCTGAAACAACCAACTCCTCAAGCGGGTCGGAATCGAGTTGACCACTGGCCATGTGAAACCCAAACCCATCATCCCGTTCTGGAACGGGGCAGACGGCCGCCCCCGTGGACGTGTAGATCCTCGTCAGTTCGAAGGGTTCGTAGCTGCCAAACCGTCCATGAAACACGACAACGGCACCTTGGCCTGGCGCTCCGGCGGCCACGTCCTTCTCACCCTTGCCGTCCATCTGGAGTACGGCGGTGGAGAATCCAAGACCCGCCCCAACCTCGGGACACGGGTGGTCTAGGACCATGGACGAGCCGCGTGGGCTCACCTGACCGTTGGCGCTCGCGAGGAGCGCGGTGGCCGCGCCCATTCGGATCCAGCACAGTGTCCAGCTCATGCCCCCGACAATAACCTGTCCCGGTCCACCTTGCCGTCCAGCCCCCTCCAGGATGGCTCCTGGGGGGTGCCGTCTACAAGCGCAGCTCAAGCTCATGCTCGAGGATGTGCGTGCGGGGCTCAGGCAGGCTGCCCCTCTTGCCCGTGGGGAGAAACCCCAGGTTCGCGTAGAGCTTCTGCGCAGAGGTGTTGGCGTCGCCCACGTCGAGAGTGACCCGAGTGAGGCCCCGGTCACGGGCCCAGGCGAGCATCTCTTCAAACAACCGGGGGGCAACACCCTGTCCACGAACGGATGGAGAAACCCACACCCCAACCACCAAGGCCGTGCCGGGCTCATCGACGATCAGAACCGTGGTCATCCCCACGTCATCTCCACCCGATTCCGCAATGAACGTCACGGCCTGGTTTGGCGCAGGCATGTCCAGCCAGATGTCCCGGTCACCCGCTTCTGCCTTGAACTGGGTGGGGCCCGAGAGGCGCTTGCGCCAGGCCTCTTCGTCAAAGGCCTCCTCGCGGGCGAGGGTGCTGGAGAACACGTCGGGGGAATCAGCGAGGGCGGCGAGACGCAGGACGCGGACCCGCTCCCAGTCATCAGGGGTCATTGCTAGAACGGTGATCATGGCAGGCTGTCAGCGTATCCAATGTGATTGGTGTGCGTCGCTCCGCAATTCCAATCCACCCACTAGAAGCGCCGCGCCTTGTCCTGAACCTCCTCTTGGAGTTGGGCCAGACGCTCGGCCGCGCTCTCGAGGTGAGGCTCAAACAGCAACCGCTGTTGAAGGGACCGTATCTGGCCCTGCTTGGACTCCAACCACTCGAAACGGCTGCGAGCCGAGTCTGCGGCTTCGACGTCTCCCTGCTCATTGGCGATCTCCGCTGAGAGGAACCACACGCGCGGGTCGGTGGGGGCGAGCTCAAGCGCCACCCGGCAGGCGGCCTGTACCTCCTTCCACTCCGCCAGCTCCTCGTCAAAGGACAGCCGCGCCCGCCAATAGGCCGCATCGGCGTGAGCGGGTTGCCTCTCCAGGACCGACTCGAACAGGCCCATGCCCGAAGCGACCTCCCCGCGGCGCATCTGGGTCAAAGCCAGGCCAAAAGTCGACTCGAGGCTGTCCGGAGAGGCAGCCAGAATGCGCTGGTAGTGCGCGCGGGCCTGCTCGTAACGCCCCACGCTGTAGTAGCAGTGCCCCAGCACCCTCGTCTCGGAGACCTGCCCCGGAGCGTGGGCGAGAAAGCGCTCGAAGACATAGGCCGCGTCGGTGTAGCGGCGTAACCGGAACAGGGTCAGGCCCAGGATATGCAAGACGGGGGGGAGTTCAGCGTGCTCCGAAAGCAAGGCATAGGCGCGGCTCTGACTGAGGGGGAAGTCCTTGGCGACAAACGCCTCCGCAAGTTCGACATAGGACTCCGCCGCTCCGTCCGGCCACAGGGACTGGTCTTCCCAGCGTCCATCCCATGCCCCCGCTTGGGCGGTCGGAAGTATGGAGAGCAGGTCGACGGGCTGAATGGAAGGCACCCAAGGGGCCGGGGTCTGCTCTTTCTCCGCGCAAGCACATAGGGCCGCGACCGCGAGCATGACGACGGACACTCGTCCGCAAGCAAGCCGGTCAGGAAGGGCCGCTCGCAAGGGAACACCAGCACGCGGGCTTCGACTCACTTCTTACCTCCGGCCGCGCTCCCGCTCTCTTTCGACACTTCCAACCATGCGTTGCACGGCACGTCACGCATCAGGGTCGTGGTTCCGTCAGGCCAACGGACCGTCACCTTGGCCGGAGTGACGCTCTTGCCCAACCCAAAGTGCAAACTGGCCGGTGTTGCCGCCTGGAACCCACCCGCGGTCCGTGAGCGACGGTGCTGCACCAGGCCTCCGGCCTCCACCGTCACCGTGGTGCCCATGGCCTCGGCTCCGTTGGCGCCGACAAGGCGCACTCCAAGCCAGGCACCCATGTCTTTCTGTCGCGCTCGGTTCTGCAACAACCGCACCCGGCCCTCGACGGAGAGGGCGACGATGTCCACGTCTCCATCGCCGTCCACATCACCCGCCACGCCTGCGCGGGATACGGCTGGCTGCCCACCAGACAGGCGCTGCTCAACAAAGGCGCCATCTGCGGATTGAAGGAACAGCTGGTCATCCTGCGCATAGCGCGTGTCGCTGCCCATCCTGGCGGCCTGGGGATACACGTGGCCGTTGAGCACAAAGAGATCCAGATCGCCGTCGAGGTCCGCGTCGAAGAAACCCGTACCCCACCCCAGTTTCATCAGACTCGGGCCGGACAACCCGTAACGGCTTGAACGGTCGCGGTACGCACGGCGCTTGGGAGACGAACGGTAGAGGGCATTGGACTCGCCCGAGAAGTTCGTCACGAAAAGAGCCTCGCGTTCTCCACCCGCCAGGTGCGCGCACGCGATCCCCATCCCCGCCTGCTCGCGTCCACCGCCGTCGTAGGCCAGCCCGCGCGAGAATCCGCTCTCAATGAACGTCCCATCCCCCTGGTTCTCAAGGAGCTGATTGGGGGTGGAGTCGTTCGCCACGTACACGTCCGTGTCTCCGTCTGCATCCACGTCCAAGGTCATGACTCCCAGTCCGTAGCCGGGCTTCACCTTGCCTAGGCCCGAGGAATCCGAAGCCAACTCAAATGTCCCATCCCCGTTGCCGAGGTAGAAGGCGTCCGCGCTGGGCGTCAGACCTTCGGGCCCAGCCATGACCCGGTGCCCCTTCCAGCGAGCGTCTCCCGAGCTCGCTGGTTGGATTGCCTTCGGATCGAACTCAAGGTAGCGCGCCACATAGAGGTCCAGGTCGCCGTCACGGTCGGCGTCCAGGAAGGCGGCGCTCGTGCTCCAGGCCGAAGCGCCCAGTCCTGCGCTCTCGGTGACCTCCAAGAACCCCGCACCGGCCTGATTCAAGAAGAGGCGATCGGGGCCCCACTCGGTGATGAGAAGGTCCGGCCAGCCATCCCCATTGACGTCACCCACCGCCGCACCCATTCCCCAACGACCGCCCGCCATGGACCAGGCATCACCCGCGGGCTCGAAGTGGCCCGCGCCATCGTTGAGCAGCAACCGAGGCGCGAACCCGCGCTCCCCCGCATTCACCCTTTCCATGGTCGAACCATCTACAACCACAAGGTCGAGATCGGCATCGCCATCAAAGTCCGCCAGGGCCAGCCCGCCCCCGTTGACCTCCAGGATCCACTCCTTGTCCTCGGAGCCGCAGGTCGTGGTGATCCCCGGTAGGGCCTCTTCGCTGACGTCCACAAAAAGCGCAGCCTGATCCTGAACGGGAAGAGCTGGCGGTAGCGGGACGAACATGGCGTGCGGGGCAGCCTACCTGCTGTGTCCGCCGGGCTCCACGCCGTTCCCGCTCAGTTGAAGAGGATGGAGAGCCCGTCCGTGAAGTTGGACGTGCCGGTGGGATTCGAGTCGCGGAACCAGGTCTGGAAGTTCCACGTGTCACCGGACGAGACCGCCAGGCTTATGGGCGGGGGCAACAGAGTCAGGTCCACGGACATCTGATAGGTGCCCGCGGAGCCAGAGAAGAGGACGTTGCCGCTGTAGCGCGCAATGGTTCCACCGAGGCAGAGGTTCCCCTGACTCCCGCCGGGATTGGCGATGAACCCCTGGGTCGCAGAGACCAGGAAGTAGCCGAACTTGTTCGCGGGCAGCGCACTGGCCACCAGGGTGAGGTTGTTGTCCGCCACCGTGGCGCTCCCCTGGCCCGTCACGGTCGCGGATTGGCCGGAGGAGTTGGGCACCGCAGGCCCGCAGTAGTTGGTACCAATGGTCACGTTCCCAGCCACGCTGATGCCGTCGGCAACGGATTGATTGCCGACCCAGTCGGTGAAGAACAACTCAACGGCAGCTGTTGACCATGGCGTGGCAGGAGCCGCCAGGGAGAAGCGATAAATCGTTCCACCGGCGGCCAGTCCCTGGGCACTCATCGTGCTGCCCGTGACCGTCACGGTTCCCGTGGCTCCACTTGCGGAACTGGTGTACTGGTAGACGCCCGGCGTCACGAAGACCCGTGCTGCGCTCGAGCCCGCCGGCAGGTCCATGTCATAGGTCCAGGGCGCCGTAGTGCTGGTGACGGTCTCATTGGTTGCCCCTGAGTTTGTCCACGCGACGCTGTCTCCGGTGGCGATGCTCAATGAAGGCGGACTGAATGCCCCCGCCGCAAAGCTCACGGCATTTGTCACTCCCGTGTTCTCCGCCGCTACCGCATGAGCGGTGACGTAGGTGATGCCGTCATCCCGCACCTGGTCGCGTACCTTGGCGTGCACAACAAGGGGCCAGGTGAGCCCCGTATCGGGCAAGCGGGTTGCCACCACCACCGGGGGCAGGTTGTCCGCGGGACCGTTGTTCAAGAACACCTTGTTGTTCCACTGTGCAGAGTTCGATTCACCCTGCGCGGTGATCAGGTCGTAATCACCATCGTTGTCCAGATCGCCAATGGCAGCGTCCAGCGTCGAGTCGCTGATACCTTGGATCGCTCCCGACTGGAGCGAGAAGGAGAGGCCGCCATCGTTCCGATACAGACGTTCGGTTGAGCCGAGGGAGCCCACGATGATGTCGTAGTCCCCGTCGCTGTCGTAGTCGAGCAGAGCGATCTCGTTGTCGTCCACGCTTCCCGATTGGAGGCTGCCCGACTTGAAAGAGAGAGAGCCGGTCTCGACCAATTCGTTCTGCACGTGCCCCTCCTGAAAGCCGCTTAGGCTGACAAAAAACAGGTCGTGATCCGTATCCCCGTCCAGGTCGCCCACCTCGGCCTCGTACACGCTGCCGCTGGTGTTGGGCAGCAGAGTGGAAGCGTTCGTGAACTGGCCCGTCCCGTCGTTGAGCATCAGGTAGTGATTGCCCCCGCTGTTCGTTGAGCGGTTCAACCCGATGAAGTCCAGGTCCCAATCGCCGTCCACATCGGCGAGCTGCACGTCCATGTGGGCCTTCTTCGTAGGCGCGCTGAGGGCGGCGGCGTTCTCGGTGAAAACGCCCGTCCCGTCGTTGAAGTACAGGTGCGGCTTGCCTCCTGAACCTCCCAGAAAGCTGGATCCCGAGTCACACAGGATCAGGTCGAGGTCCCCGTCGTCATCCAGGTCGCCGAACATGGCCCCGGCGGAGGACATGGGAACGGTGAAGCCGTTTGTGGCACTCTTCATGTCGAAGAACCCCGGCTGGCTCGCGCCGCGGTTGATGTACAGGAACGGCGGGTCGGTGTTGAACGCGTTGAGGAACAGGAGGTCCACGTAGCCATCCCCGTTCACATCGGCTGATGTGACGCCCTTCCCGTTGCTCTTGAGGCCACCCAGGCGGGCAACGCTGTCGGTCACAAAAGACAGGCTGCCCGTCTCGACCAGCATGTTGATGGCCAGTTTGTTCTGGCGCTTCGGTCCTGCGCTGGTGAACCCCTCACCGTCGGCGAAGACGAGGTCCAGGTCGCCGTCATTGTCCACGTCGACACACTCGACCCCCTCGCTCCAGCGCTTGCCGGCAAGCATCCCCGGGGACTCGACGAATTGCTGTGCTAGAGCTGAGCCCGTCATTGCGGCGACAGCCAGGGCGTGGGGAATCAGCTTGATGATGGGTGCATGCATCCTCAAATCGTAGCCGCATGCCAGCTTAACGGGTGTGGTCATTGGTCCTGGTGGTTCCGATGCCCACAGGACCGTGCACGGGATCCACCGCTGGGCCACCACGGGGCTATGCTTGGGCGATGAACTGGATTCGAATAACCGGGGTGGTCCTCCTACTGGTCTTGTGTGTGGGATCATGGCGCTGGATGGCGCAGAGCTCCGCCGCGGTGGTGGAGGTAAGTGATGAGGACCGGGCACTGGCGGCCGAGCAGGGCGGCTTGGAGTTGTCGGTCACGCTGGAAGGTCTTCACCCCGCGAGCCTAGAAGCGGCCCGGAACTTGTACGAGCCCGCGGAACTCGAGGCCGCGCGCGAAGCGCTTGTCCGGGCCCTGAAGGATACCCCGCGCGGAGCCACGGACGAGGGAGCCCTGCACGTCCTGCTGTCCGTCGTGGCGCGCCGCTTGCACGACGCCGAAGCGGCGTTGGCGCATGGACGGCGCGGCGCCGAGCTGTTGCCCGCCAGTGGAGACGCGCACCACGTCTACTCACGCGCGATCGCAGAGCAGATGCGCGTCGGGGGAATGATGGCGGCCATGAAGAACATGGAACCCTGGCTCGCGGAGTTGCGCATGAGCATCGACCTCGACCCTTCAAACGTGACGGCCCGTAGCGAGGAGATCTTCTTTCTGGGCTTCATACCCAAGCTGCTGGGCGGCAATCCTGACCTGGCCAAGGACCGCATCGCGGATCTGGCCTCCATGGACGAGCCCACCGCCCTCGGGCTGGAGGCGACCCTGGTGGGGCACCTGGAGGACGCGGTCGCGGGCTGCGAGAGCAGCGCTGCCGCGGTCCAGAAATACCCCGCACACACGGGCCTTGCCCTGACCCACGGGATCCTCCTGGAGAGACTTGCTGCGGACAAGGAGTCACTCGAAGAGAAGTCCACCCTCTACAACCAGGCCGACGGGGAGTTTGTCCGGGCGATGGGGGGCGAGAGGGACGGCACCTTTCACCGCGCCCTCTATCGACGCGCCCAGTTGCGTATCGACCACGAGTTCGATCTCGACACGGCCCAGGACCTGCTGGACGACTACCTCGCCGACCTGCCGCGTGGCGAAATGCTGGCGAGTGTCGGACGCATTCACTGGCGCAAGGGCCAGATCCATGCATTGCAGGGAGACAAGGACAAGGCGCGGGCGGCCTTCGCTGCGGCTCTTGAGTTCGAGCCGGAGCTCGCGGAGGCGACCAAGGCTCTGAAAGAGATCACTGCAGAATAGGCACCAGGTGCTTCGGCACGGGGTTACTCAAATCGCTGTCCACCGGGAGCTGGGTTTTCTCTACGCTAATGGGCGCGCCTCCAGCCTGGATTCCATAGGGCAGGGGAGGTCTCACAGGAGGCAAAGATGATGAACAGAATAACCGTCGCGGCTCTCTTGGCCATCGCGGCATCCCCACTGTCCATGGGCCAGACCGTTGTCTTCGAAGAGGACTTCGAGACCCCGATCGCCGGACGCTGGACCGCCACGGGCCTCTGGCATCGGGCGCGGTCCTCGAATGGATGCTTGACCAGCATCGCGCCCTTCCCGTCCAACAAATATGCGATGTGGTTCGGGGAGAACATCGGCTGTATGTATCAGACCAACTGGGTCGGAGACCTCCAGATGGTGACCCCGGTCCACCTGCCGGCCACGGCCAACGATGCCTGGCTCACGCTCTGGAGCTATGAGGATACCGAGTGCTTCTCCTGCGGATGGGATTGGCGCTTCGTGTATCTCTCGGACGACGGGGGCCAGACCTGGAACTGGTTGGGGGAGGGCAATCTCCTGTGGCGCTGGTATCAGATAGGGTTCGACCTGACGCCGTGGCTGGGCAAGGATGTCCTCATACGCTTTCGCTTTGACGCGGTCGACCTCATTTCGAACCAATACCTAGGCTGGGTGATCGACGACGTGAGCATCGTGCTCGACGCCTGCTCGTCGGGTCCGACGAATTTCTGCGTTGCGGCACCCAATTCGGTCGGACCCGGGGCGATCGCGGGCTGGAGTGGTTCCACTTCCGTGCAGGTGAACGACTTTCACCTGACCCTTAGTGGCGCACCCGCCAACCAGTTCGCCCACTTCTTCTACGGGCCGGTCGAGATTCCACCTATTGCTCTGGCCGACGGCTTTCGTTGTATCGGCTCCGGGGCGACGAGCCTGGCGCGCATCTTGCCCGCAGCCAAGATCGACGGCAGCGGGCAGCTGGACGTGAAGCTCAACATCCCGGGTTCGCTGTTCAGCCCCAACATCATCACGCCGGGATCGACCTGGCGCTTTCAGTGCTGGTATCGGGACGGGCCCGGACCGGGTGGAAACGGGTCGAACGTGTCGGATGGCTTGAGGGTGACGTTCTGCCTCTAGACACCGCAGGGATGCCGAAGCGGTAGGGCCTTGAAAGGCGGATCACGCTCGTCGCTTCCCTGCTCCCTGTTCTCTGCTCCCTGTCGGAGGAGGCCTGCTCCTGGAGGAGGCGGAGCCTCTCAGGTCCCTACTCCGTTTCAACCTCGATAGACATGTAGCGTTCGCCCTCGAAGCTCATGACCTGCTCTATGTCCATCGATTGGCCACCGAACTCAACCAGCAACTGAACCGTTTGAATGGACTCCAGCTCTAACTCGAACTCCAGGCTGACGAGGTAGCCGCCTTCAATGTCCCAGACCAGTGTGCCCTCACCCTCATACGTGGTCTCAACCATCGCGGACTTGAGGTCGGGAACGACCGCACCTTCTGGAAGGTCGTCGGGCTGCTCCATGTCCGCGCGGGCCATCTCGGTATTGTCCTGCACGATGCTGACGTCCACTTCGAGGGATATCTCGGCTTGGGAACGGCCGTCGACCTCGGTAAGACCCACCAGGGTGGCCGTCATCTCGCCCCCATAGTCTCCAGTCCGACCGCCACTGACCTTGGTCATAGCGGAGCCGAGCATGCCCTCCTGGTCGTTGGTCAAGGACAAGTCGCCACCCAGCTCGATGGTCTGGATCAGGACCTCCGGTGCGATATCCCACTCGTCTTCGGCCGCGACGCCTTCCTCGGGGAGGTAGGAAGCCCAGGGGAACTCTGCGCTGAGTCCATCCAGCAGATCCTCGTCGCCGTCTTCGCCCTCGGGGAAAGCAGGATCGAATTCCTCGTCATCAGCGTCCCAGGTAAAGCGCACCGTCTCCCCCTCGAGGTCGCTTTCACCGGAGGCCTCCTCATCCACACTCTCTCCGAAAGGGGGCGTGATCTGGACGGCCATTTCGAGGCCCAGCTCCTCGTACTCGCGGTCAAAGACCGTGCGCTTCGAGTCGACGGACTCGACGGTGCGGTCCACAAAGACACCGCTGGCCCCATAGCTCTGCTCGTGCTGCATGTCGTCCATTCCACCCTGCGCCTCACCGTTCATCGTGCTGGACATCTCTGACAAGGAACGCTGCTCCTCAAAGGTGAAGCTTGTGCGCCGGACCTGGCCTTTCTCGTGCTTGACGCTGAGGTCGTGGGAGCTGCCGAGGAAGAGAGCGAGGCTGATGAGGATGGGTGCTTTCATGGCTAATTGAGGTGCGATAGGTGGGGCGCTGCTTGAAATCGACCGACGATTCTACAGGCAGGGCTAAGCCCTGTCCTCGCACCCCGTGGCTAAGTTGAGTCCTTGGGTGCTGGGGAATCCTACGGCTACTGAATTTTGCCACGCACCATCTCAAACCCCTGGCCCAACCTCAGCAGATTGGCCTCAGACCAGGCTGTGCCCATGAATGACAAGCCGATGGGCAGCCCCTCGACCATCCCCATCGGAACCGTCAGGTGCGGATAGCCTGCGACGGCGGGAAGGGTTGTGCAGGAGGGGCCGTGGGAGTCGCCGTTCTCCAGGTCGATCATCCACGCGGGGCCCGCGGTGGGGGCGATGAGGGCCGTGACGTTGTTCTCAGCCAAGAGGCGGTCGATGCCCTCCGGGCCAGCCATGCGTGCCGCGGCCGTGACGCTGTCCTTGTACTCCTGGTCGTCGAGGCCCGGCTGGGACTCGGCCCGCTCGAAGAACTCCTGGGCGAAGTGGGGCATCTCCTCGGCGGCGTGTGCCTTGTTGAAGGCGATGACGTCGGCCAGGGTGCGGGTGGTGACGGCGGGTGGGGTCGAGGCGAGATAGACGTTCATGTCTGCCTTCAACTCGGTCAGGAGAATTCGGAACTCATGCCCACCGATTCCGCGCATGCCGGAGAACTCATCGATCTCGACGAGCTCGGCTCCTGCTGCGCGCAGAAGGTTGAGGGTCTTCTCAAAGAGGGCGAGCGTTCCCTCGTCGTGTCGCCGGGTGTGGAATCTCAGGACTCCAAGGCGTGCACCGTTCAGAGCGTTGGCCCCGGTGTCGAGTCCCTCGTGGTAAGCATCCGCAAAGTCATCTGCGAGGACGGTGCCGGGGTCGGATGGATCGCTCCCCGCCATGACGGAGAGTAGAAGTGCGGCATCGGTTACCGAGCGCGTCATGGGCCCCGCGGTATCCTGCGTGTGGGAAATGGGGACGATGTGCGTGCGAGAGAGCAGACCGACCGTGGGCTTGAGGCCCACAACGCCATTCATTGAAGCGGGGCAGGTGATCGAACCGTCGGTCTCGGTGCCCAGAGCCGCGGCGCATAGAGAGGCGGCCACGGCAACCCCGCTGCCGGCGCTCGATCCACAGGCCGTCCGCAGCGGGTCGTGGGCGTTGCGCGTCAGGCCGCCGACAGCGCTCCAGCCGCTGGTGGAGTTGGACGAGCGGATGTTGGCCCACTCACTCAGGTTCGCCTTACCCAAGATGATGGCTCCCGCGGCACGCAGACGCGCGACGATGGGGGCGTCGCGGCCCGTGAAGTTCTCGGCTAAGGCCAGAGAGCCGGCGGTGGTGGGCAGGGGGTCCTTGGACTCGATGTTGTCCTTGAGAAGAATCGGGACGCCGTGCAGGAGACCGCGGATCTCACCCCGCGCACGTTCGGCATCCAGCCTGCGCGCGTCGTCGAGGGCGCTCGGGTTTAGGGCGAGGATGCTGTTCAGTAGTGGACCCGCATCGTCAATCAAGGCGATGCGTTCGTGGTAGAGCTCGATTAGACGTTCCGAGGTCACGGCTCCACCCATGAGATCCCCTCGCAATTCGGTCAGGGATTTGCCCTCCACGTCGTATGGAGTTGGAGGGACGTCGGTCTGGGTTGTAGCGCAGGCTGACAAGAGTAAGAGGGTAAGTGCGGCGAGTCGGGAAAAGCGGTACGGCATGGGGGCGGAGATCGAGTGGAGAGGGTGGACAGATGGGGCTAGGACTTGGCTTTGGCTGCGCGCTTCTTCTTCACAGCGTCTGGAATGACCGTCTCATAGGCTTTGACGAATTTCTTGGCCGTGGCGCGCTTGATGGCGCGGCCGATGACGGGCAGGGGCACCTGGTCGAGGCTCTTCACGCGGATGCATGACTTGCCCATGTCCAAGCGGCAGCCTGTCTTCTTCCACTCTGCGACGAAACACTCCTGCTCTTCAGGCGCGCAATAGATGCAAAACAGGTAGATGCCCACGTGGCTCTTCTGCGACCCGACGGACGCAAAGGGCAGAGGCTGCTTGGGATCACAGTGGTAGCCGTGCTCATACTCCGAGTGCGGCAGGTACCAGGCCGGCATCCCGTACTGCATGCCCTCCTCGAATTGCGGGCCGATGTTCTTGGCGATGACCGCGCGAATGGCCTCGACCATTTCCAGCCGCTCAGGGGAGAGGGACGTGAGGTAGGACTTGATGGTCTTGTGTGCCATGGGAGGCTTCTAGTTGACAGGACACCTTGATCCGTGTCCGTGATGTCGGGCGCTCAGGGAGATTGGGCTGCTCCATACTCTAGCGGGGATTGCAAGAAACAGAGAGTCCCCGGCTTCCCGTGGTGCGAATAGCCGCGGTCTTACGAGAACCGCTAGGCTTGGGGCATGTCCGGTTCCGGATTCCACACAACCCACTGGTCGGTGATCCAACGCACTACCGCATCAGATGCGGAAGTACGCGGTGAGGCACTGCGTGAACTTTGCGAGGCCTACTGGTATCCCCTGTACGCCTACTTGCGGCGGCTGGGAAGGGGCGCCGACCGTGCGGGGGATATTGTGCAGGGCCTCTTTGTGAAGCTCCTGGAGAAGGATGGGCTGTCCCGCGTCACCGAAGAGGGTGGCACCTTCCGCCAGTGGTTGATCACCTGCCTACGCAATTATGAGCGCGATGTGCTGGAGCACGAGGGCGCGCTTCGCCGCGGAGGGGGCGTGCAGACGTTTTCCCTTGACGTCGAAGAAGGTGAGCGCCGGTACGGAGCGGAGCCATCCCATGGGGCAGATCCCGAGGTGGCCTTTGAGCGTGCCTGGGCCCGTCAGGTTTTGGACAACGCGCTTGAGACCCTCAAGGGGGAATACCTGGCCGGAGGGCGTGGTCCCGTGTTTGATCAGCTTCAAGGGGCGTTGAAAACGGACCACGAGGAGTTGGACAGGGAGCAGGTGGGTCATGCGCTGGGGTTGAGCCCCGTGGCAGTGCGGGTGGCCTTGCACCGGCTGCGGGAGCGCTACAGGAGCGCCATCCTGGGCGAGGTGCGGTCAACCCTTGGCGATGGGGTGGATCCAGGTGAAGAGCTGCGCTCCCTCCTGTTCGCCCTTGAAGGCGGCAGCTGAAGGGGAGGTCCAAGAGTCGGGTAGAAAACTCGAATCAGCCAGTAACATCTGCCCCATGGTCCCGTGCAAGGGGTGACGAGACCCCCTTCCCCATCTGACCTCCAGTTATGACCGACCAACCTACCCCCGACGAATTGGGTGCCGAGCACCTGAGAGAGGCCGCCAAGCGGCCTGACGACCTGGATTCCCTGAAGGCCAGGGTGCAGGAGCACCTGCCTTCCTATCAACTGCAGGAGTGTCTGGGCCGGGGAGGCATGGGGGTCGTGTTCTCAGCACATCAATCCCGTCTCGACCGACAGGTGGCGATCAAGGTTCTCCTCCCCGCGCCGCAGCCCATTGACGGCTGGGAAGAGCGCTTCATGCGGGAGGCCAAGGCCCTGGCGAAGTTGACCCACCCGGGGATCGTCGCGGTCCATGACTTTGACCAGCAAGGGGACCTGGCCTGGATCGTGATGGAGTTCGTGGACGGCTCGAACCTCCGGCAGCTGATGGAGGGTGGGAGGCTCGATCCGAGCGAGGCCCTGGCCATCGTGCCCCAAATTTGTGCCGCTCTGCAGTACGCCCACGACCAGGGCATCGTGCACCGGGACATCAAGCCCGAGAACATCCTGATGGACGAGACCGGAGCAGTGAAGATCGCCGACTTCGGGCTGGCCAAGCTGATGGACACGGAGACGGTGGCGCGCCTGACCGCCAGCGATCAAGCCATGGGCACCCTGCGCTACATGGCGCCGGAACAGTTCTCGAGTCCGACCAAGGTGGACCACCGGGCCGACATCTTCTCGCTGGGGGTGGTGTTGTACGAGATGCTGACGGGCACCGTTCCCCAAGGCGTCGTGCGGCCACCCTCGGAGAAGGTGCAGGTGGACGTGCGGCTGGATGAGGTGGTGCTCAAGTCCATGCAGGAAGAACCGGAGCGCCGCTACCAACGCGTTGGGGATGTGAAGTCCAGCCTGGAGGAAATATCCAGCACGGCTGTTCCGACGGATGGCGCGAGCCAGCGTCCCGTTGCGGTCACGACGGATAGTTCTTCCAGGTCTGGTGCGGCAACAACAATGGCGAAGCTCGGGGATGTTTTTATTCCCATCGCCGCAGGGTTTGCCTATACGGGACTTGCGGGCTCAGTGGGTGGGGATAACGACAGCCTGACAGTATTGCCAGGGCTCGCCCTGATCGGCTTTTTTCTGTTCCTCTGGTTCCTTCTGTGGGCCCCACTGGTGGGTTGCCTTACAGGGAGAATCCAGTCGGGATCCCCTGGGTTGTCCGCAGTGAGGTTGGTCAGTGGCGCGATCAATTTCTTAGCATTGGCTTGCTGGAGAACCGTGACCGCCGTCACGAATGGCATATGGGATTCGCCAGAAGCCTACGCCCGGTTCATCCAGGAACAGCAGATTGCGAATGCCCTCTTTGGCTTGTGCCTCATCTGCTGTGGAATCCAAGCGGTTTCGGGGGCGATAGGCTTGGTTGCCTCCTGGGATATTCGCTCCGCCATCAGCCTGAGTCCGGCAGTTCGTTCGCGGCTGGAGAAGGCGGTCATCTGGAGTTCCATTCCGTGTCTCGTCCTTGCCATGCTCTGGGCTAATGCAATGGCTTATGGAGACAGTGCAGCCATCTCCGACAGAGGGGCAATGATCTATGGAACTCTCGCCCTGACGATTCTCTTGGTGGCGTGGATCTCCAGCCGAAAAGGGATACGAACGGGCGGGGCCCTCTCTATTGTGATGCTCGCCTTGGCTAGCGTTCTCGTCACTTGGAACTTCAGAGGATATCTTGCGCCGATCACGTGGGCGATTGCTGTGGCCCTCCCCCTGAGCCAGGCCCTTCTCGCGGGCGTGCTGGCGGTTAGTCGTGCTGAGCCAGAGGGCGGTTCAGCCGAATAAGGGAGCGCGAGGTATGCTGGACGTCTGCGCTCCGACCCGAGTCCGACGACATCCACATGAAGTACACCCCGTTCCTGCTGACGGCCGTTTTGGTTTCTCTCCCCCTTCACGCCAACTCGAACGGCGTGATTGGTGGACCTCTCGTGGATTCCCTTGAGAACATTGACATCTCGGGCTCGCCCGATGGGGTTGTGCTGCTGCCGAGCACCGTGCACAAGAAGATCACCGACGTGTTTGAGCGCTACACCAAGATCCTCGCGGACGACGGGACGCCGATTCACTTCCTGGTCCACAAGGGCGTTGGCAATCCCAAGATCGTTCACGCAAGGCGCATCCTGGAGCAGCACCTCCGTGACGTCCCGGGCAGTCTCTACGGAAGTGATAAGGCCAGCGTGCGGGTCAACATGGGCATTCGGCGAGCGACCATGATCTTCTTCCCGGACGAGGACGCTTTCGAGAACGGGCCGCCGGCCGTAGACGACTTCATGGACGCGTACGAGGCTCCCATGCAGGACCTGCTGGGAGATGAGATCATCCTGGCCGGCAGCTCAAACTACACCAGCAACGGCAACCCTCGGCGGGATGCCTCCTATGAGGAGCTCCTGCACCTGGCGCACGGCTACGGAATTAATAAGGGTATGCCCGCGTTGAAGTTGGCGATCGAGCAGGCTGCGACCAACGCGGTCAACCAGGGTTGGTATTCGCCTCCTCCCGGATTGCCGAAGGTCGACATCCCCTTCGAGTACTTCGCGTTCACCATGGAGACCTGGTACGGACTCTGGCGCCACGACCCGAACAATGGTGAGTACGTGTTCTCCACCCGCGAGCAGATGGAGGCCGGCGATCCGCTGATCGTGGCCATTCTGGAGGGGTTTGCGCCTGAGTACCACGTCCACCGCGCCACGCTGGTGCCCAAGTTCTCGGGCACCTTCCTCACTGAGGTCACTTCTGGCATCGAGTACACCTACAAGTCGCGCTACCTGACCGACGTCGAGATCGGCGGGGGCAAGGACAATAACGTGGAGGGCAATGACCAGCCCGGGTTCCTGACCGGCAACACGGGCGACAACCGCCTGGAAGGTCGGGGCGGCCCGGACCGGATTGACGGCAACGCGGGTACGGACACGGCCGTGTATCGCGGCGCCCGAAACGAATACGGACTGTATCTGATGGATGGCAACGTGACGGTGGACGACAGCCAGGCCTCTCGGGACGCCCGCGACCACGTGACCACCACCGAGTGGCTGGAGTTCACCGACCAGAGTGTCGCCATCTCGAGCCTGACGGACGCCGCCAATCACTACTGCAACTCCACCATCAACTCCACAGGCGTGATGGCCGCCATCAACGTGATCGGCAGCCCCGCCGTCATGCACCAGGACCTGACCCTGCTGGCGAGCCAGATGCCCCTGTTTCAGTTCGGGTACTTTCTTGCCTCGCAGACCGCCGGGTTTGTCTCTGGGCCGGGTGGCTCCCAGGGTGATCTCTGCCTGGGCGGCAAGATCGCGCGTTTCTCCAAGGACCTGCGCAACGCTGGCACCACGGGCAGCTTCAGTCTGGACGTGGACATGATGAACATCCCGGGCAATCCGGCCGTGGCCATCAATCCCGGCGAGACCTGGCACTTCGCGGCCTGGTTCCGGGACAAGAACCCCGACCCCACCTCCAACTTCACCGGGGGCGTGTCCGTCCTGTTCCAGTAGCGCCGGCCAGGCTGATGGCGCCGCGGCTCCCGGTCAGGACCCGGTGTTGATGATGGGCTGGACGTTTTCCTGGCCGCACAGGACCACGAGCAGGCTGGAGACCATGGCGGCGCGGCGGTCGTCGTCCAGTTGGACCACTCCGCGGCTGGACAGGTCGTTCAGGGCCTGTTCCACCATGGAGACGGCCCCCTCAACGATCTTGGTGCGCGCGGCGATGATGGCCTCGGCCTGCTGCCGCTGCAGCATGGCCTGGGCGATTTCGGGCGCGTAGGCCAGGTGCGAAATGCGGGCCTCGAAGACGTGGATCCCAGCCCTCTCCAACTGCTCGGCGAGCAGGGCCTGCAGCTCCTCGGCCACCTCCCCGGAGTCGCCACGCAGGCTGATCACGTCCTCGCCGTCCCCCTCGTCGTAGGGATGGGTGGAGGCGACTGCGCGCACCGCGGTCTCGGTTTGAATGTCCACGTAGCTGCCGTAGTTCTCCACGTCGAAGAGAGCCTGCGCGGTGTCCCTCACCTGCCAGACGACCACGGCACCGATCTCGACCGGGTTGCCGCGCGAGTCGTTCACCTTGATCGTCTCGCTGGCGATGTTGTGCGCCTTGAGCGAGAGCTTGTGCTTGGTCGTGAAGGGGTTGGTCCAGAAGAAACCCTGTTTGCGGACCGTGCCCTTGTAGGTGCCGAATAGGACCAGGACCCGGGACATGTTCGGGCCCACGATGAAAAGTCCGCACAGGCAGAGGAGGACGACGGGAACCGTCAGGAACATCGTCGCCGGATGCAGGAACAACAGGCCAATTGGCACAAGGAGCAGCCCCAACAGCACGGGCCAGGCCGACAGCGGCGAGAAGGCGCGCTCAGAGGATTTGGTTGTCTCGGTCATGGTGGCGCTCCAGAACGGGGTTGCGGGGGGATAGGGGTGTGGCCATACCGCCAATCGAGAGTTCTACCCTCCATCAGGGGAAACATTCAGGATCGTTGGCGATTATCTTGAGGTCAGCCTGCCTGCTCCGTCAGTTCTCTTCGCGTACGAGCTGTACGGCATCTGCGATGACGTGGCCCGTGGTGCCCTTGTTCGAGATGGTGACCGCGCTCTGCTTGCCGGCGTCGAACTGGAAGACGCCGACCGTGGCGAATCCACCGGCATGAGGTGGAGCGAGCTGCTGGTTCATGCGCACGAGGCGCGGCTCGCCGGCTCCCTCGATGGTCACGGGGATCTGAGGATCACGGCTGGCTGAGTCGGTATAGGAGAGTCGGACTTCGTAGCGGCCGGTCTCGGGAACCTCAAACTCCCAACGCACGGACTTCGCACCCTTACCGGCTCGGTCGTCGTGGATGTAGTGAGTTCCGACGAAGTTGGACTCGACGGTACTTGCCTTCCACTTGCCCACGACTATGGCCTCCGACTCGTCCATGACGAGGCCGGTGAGTTGGTCCGGGTCGGCGCCAACGTTCGTCGGGTTAGCCGGTGGGAGGATGGGTGGCGCAGGAGGGATGACCAAGGCGGCGCCGATGGTCTCGCGGCGCGCGCGTCCAGGGAGTTGGAGTAGCCCGAGGAGTTCATCGAGATGATCGGAGTAGACGCCACGCGGATCGCAGCCGTGCCGGACGCACAGGTAGGCTGCTTTGCCGACGACCTCGCCCATCATCCCGCAGGTTCTCATGACGCGCACGGCACCCAAGGCCTCGTGGTTGACGCTTATGTTGCGGCCAGCCATGAAGAGGTTGTTGATGTTGCGGCTGTAGAGCGTGCGGTAGGGCGCCCAGTAGGGGCCCTTGTAGCGATAGTCTTCGCTGTGGGTGTAGCCGGCAATGAACGGGTCGGGGTCCTTGTCGTAGGCGGGCTCGGGGAAGTGCAGGTCTAGGTGCCAACTGCACGGGAACGCCGCATCGGGGTAGGGCTTCAGGTCGCGGAAGTCGTCGCCCACAAGGACAACATCGCCCATGAGGCGCCGGGACTCGCGCTTGCCAGCGATGTAGGCGGCCCACTTGAGTCGGTGATTGGGGTACAGGCCGTCGACGTTCTTGAGCGTGTCCCAGGCGCCGTACATGGCGCGCAGGTTGAGATCGCGCACGCGCTCCATGTCCCGGATCGGATCCAGGTCGAAACCGCTCTCCCAGAACCAGGCGCCCAGCTTGCCTAGTGGATTCCCTTCGTTGCCGCCTTTCTGTCGACCGGGGAAGTCACGCTCGCTGAGGTCGACCGCCCAAGGGCAACGGGGGAAAGGTGCTGGCGATGTGGATTGGTCGAAGGCAAGAGACAGGGGATCATCCTCGTCTTCACACTCGCAGCGCAGCTGGAACTCATTCTTGGAAGTGGCGGCTACGTTCCAGAGGTTGCTGGCACCCATGTGGCCGGTGGAAGTGGTCTCGTAGTCGGCCCCTACAAGAGCGCCCAACACACCGTCGCCCGTGGAGTCGAGAAAGAGGGTGCCGGTGATGCGCGTCCGGCGTCCACTGCTGGTGTGCTGGGCTGTGACGGCCGTGACCTTCTGGTCGCGGGTCTCCGCGGCGTTCACGCGCTGATTGAGAAACAGGCGCAGGTTGGGCTCTGCGCGGGCCAGGGCGAGCTTGCGCTCGTCATCATATATGTGTCCATCACGGGAGTTGCCGTCGCCGGGACCCTTGTCGCGGACCAACTCGGACACCACGTCGCCCACATGGGGGTAGGGTTCTTGGTTCGTGTGGCCCTCGGGCCACACGCGCACCTCGGAGCTACCGTTGCCACCAAGCACCGGGCGGTCCTGGATCAACGCCACCCGCAGACCCTGGCGCGCGGCCGTGATGGCGGCCGACGTGCCCGCCACACCACCGCCCACCACGACGAGATCAAACCGTCCACCATCCGTCGATTTCAGCCCCAGGGAGGTGCAGCGCGTACGCAGCTCGGCCAACTCCTCGCCCCCGTGAGGTGGCACCCAGCTCGTATCAGCAGAGAACAGGATCGCGTCGCAGCGGCCTTCGAAGCCGGTCAGGTCGTGCAGGCTGACCTGGACCTTGTCCTTTAGTTCGCACGTGCCCCCGTCTTGCCAGTGCCATGTCTCGCCTTCGGTACCGAAGACGGTCTCCAGTGGTGCGCCGTCGAGCAGAACCTGGAAGCGGCCCGGCGCGCCGGGCGCATTCCACGGTGCCACCCAATCGCGGGTCCGGACCCAGACGCGGTAGGTCCCAGGACCGGGCAGATCCACCGTGTCTGAACAGTCGGGCACCGGGGTGCCCAGGCCATGGGCGAGTACGTAGGGCGATCCCATCAGGTCCATCACCTGCTGATCCACCATCCAGCCACCGCGCTCGCTGAAGGACTCGGGTTCGATAAACACGGTCGTGGGTGGATTGGGCTTGGGCGTGCGCTCGGCGATGCGCCTCAAGAGATTGGCGGTCAGGGCTTTTGGTGAACTCTTCAGGATCAGCTTGCCATTGGCGTCGATCACGAACGTCGTGGGGATCGTGCTCACGCCGTAGCGGCTAAAGGTGTCCTTGTTGGAGTCGATGCCGATCCAGCCGGGCAGGGAGCGCTTCTTGAGGAAAGACTCGATGTGCGCAGGAGCTTCGTCCGTCACCAGGAGGAACTCGACCGCGTCGTCCTTGAGTTCTTCGGCGAGCTCATTGAGGTGCGGCACGGCACCCATGCAGGGTGTTCACCAGGTCGCCCAGAACTCCAGCACAACGAGTTTTCCGCGCAGGCTCTCCAGGGTGACGGCCTCGGCCTCCGGCCCCTGGAAGACGTGCTCCAGAGTGATGGCCGGCGCGGGTTGGCCCAATCGCTGGGCCTGTGCCGCCGCGCAAAGCAGCACGGCAAGTGTGACGCCGCGCAATAGTGTGGAGGACAACCTCATCATGGAACCTCTCCAAGATAGCGCATGGAGAAGCCCGGCGGTTAACTCGATTCGCTTGCCCACTCCAAGGGCTCTCCCAGCATCAGATTGCGGACGGGGCACAGGACCCGGTGTTTGGCCATCGTGGAGCCGCAAGCGTGGTATCCTGCGTGCCTTCTTCACCACTTCCTCCACTCCTACCGGTTCTGTTCCATGAAGAAAGCGCTCCTGACCTTTACCGTCGTCGCCGCCGCATCCCTTTCCAGTTGTGGTTCCACCCGCTCCTCTGTTTCCGATTGTCTCGACTGCGGCCTGGCTGTGGGATCCCCAGGTTGCTGTCAGGAGGACCACGGCAGCAAGGCCGCCCTGTGCGCCTGCGGCGAGGTCAAGGGCTCCGATGAGTGCTGCGATGAGAGCGCAGCCCGGTGCGACGGGTGCGGCAAGATCAAGGGTTCACCCGGCTGCTGCAAGTAGCAGGGGCAGCCCCGCCACATCGTTACAGGATGAGGGACTTGTCGCTCTTGGGCTTGCCCTTCATCTTGACCTTGTGAGTCTTCAGGACCGCAGCCACCTTCTCAGTGTCGAGCGGCCCTTCCTTCTTCATCTGCAGAATGATCTCGGTACCGATGCAGGCGTCGAGGAGGCCTGGGATTTCCTTCATCAAGGTCTCACGGACCTTGGCGGAGGTGCTGGCTCATGTCAGTCCCGGGGTCTTGATGATATAGGCGGCCTTGGCTGGCAGACGCTTGGTCGTGGTGAGTGAGACGAAGGAGAGCTTGCCCTTCTTGAGCGCTGCCTTCAGCGCCTTCTCGTCAACCTTGGCATCCTTCTTCAAGGTGAACGAAACCCGGGTTCCGCTGACCAGCATCCGATCAACGCCTTGCATGGAATCCACGGCCGCACGGGCCCGCTTGCTGGCGCTTCAGCCAGAGCCCTTGGCTTCCAGGACATAGATGACGATGGGCGAGGGACCCTCCTTGTCAACGTCGGCTCGTTGTTCGCTCGGCGTGTCGGAGCCATCGCAGGGGTGAGGCACTGCTGATGCGGGCCCGGCAAAGGCCAATGCGGAAACCAGAAGGATGACGGAGGATTTTCTCATGGGAATCAAGTTACTCGGAGTTCCAGATCGTGGCCTGTAATTGTCTCGTAGAGCGTCCCTTTCGTCACGCTGTTCTGGGTGCCTAATCCCGCCACCCGCGCGGAACATGGCTTCAGAGGCCACAATCCGAGGCCATTCCCTAGGATGACCCGCGACCATCCGCCCCCGCGGTTGACCAATTCCACAGGAGGACCTCATGAAAACACTGCTACTTGCCGTCCTCTTCCTCGCGAGCCCCCTTGGTACAGAGGACTACAAGCTCGTCCGCGATCCCTCGTTCGGCGGCAAGAACCTGATGCTTCTGCATGAGTTTCCCGCCAAGAAGGCAGCGACCATGTGGCGCATTGACGACGCCGAGGTGGAAGAAGTCAAGACGGATAGTGGCGAGGTGTTGAGGACGGGCAGCTACATGTTTGATCTCAGCGTTGAGGGAGACAGTGACCCTCGCAGCAAGCGCCTCGTTTGGCTGCCCGCGGGTAGCGCAATAATCTCCATTGAGTTTCGAAAGGAGACCCAGCCGTTCAAGACCATCCCGCGTATTGCTGGTAGCTATGAGCTCTTGCATGGAGGTGAGGAGCGCTGGGTGACTCTGGATCACGCAGCGCTGGCCGACGTGCATCTGTGGGAACAAGAGGACCTGAAGGAGGGTGGGTTTGAGTTGCAGGGAGGCGTGCGTGCGGTCCAACTGCTCAAGGTCATGCTCAAGGACGGTGCCATGGATGTGGACGAGGTCCATCTACGGGCCGCTGGGAGTGACGAGCTCATTTCATCGTGGGCGTCCAGCGGGGGGCTCGGCTATCGGGTGCATGAATTCCGCCTCACCGACGTCGAGAGCGAAGGGCTGGTCGCCGTCCTGGAATTGGACGAAGGCCCCGACATCGTGGTGGAGAATCTCCCCATGGGCACCAAGGCAAAGGCTGCCAAGTCAGGGGAGCTCAGAAAGGCCAAGCTCAAGCTGGAATCTCACGTGGTTACTGTCACGGAGGTCCACGCCAAGGGTTCGGGTGACTACGACCTGATTCGTGGTTGTCGCTGGGTTTCTAGCAGCGGGAAGGATCTTGGGATCCATCCCAACTTTCACTACGGCGGCGGAGACAAGACAGTCACGGTATCCTGTTTGGCTCCGACAGAGCTTCCTCGCGGCGCAAAGCTTCAACTGGGCATTCTTGTAGGTGCAGGCTGGGAGACCATCAGCTTTCTGTACGAGAATCTCAAGGCCCCCAAGTAACGACTTCTTTTTACCAGTACTGCCCCACATGACGCACTCAAGCAAAATCTTCTGTCTCGTTCTCACCGCTTCGCTTTGTCTCTCCACGTCCGATGCCCTCGCACAACGGCGCGGCAAGGCCAAGCAGAAGTTTGTCGACGGCCAGGCCGAAGTCGTCGAGGCCTTCTCGGAATCCAAGGATTGGATTCAGCACGACCTTTGGGTTGAGACCGAGTTTGATTCCGATGGGGATGGAGCCCTCGATCGCGTTCACGTAGACGTCACTCGACCCGGGCAGACGGACTCCCAAGACCTGCGCGTGCACGTGATCTATGAGACAAGTCCCTATTTCTCTGGGACCAGCGGTGGGGGCAAGAGCTACTTCTGGAACCCGAGCCAAGAGATCGGCGCCACACCGCCTGAGCGCAACAGTGCGCCCCCCATCGAGCACCAAAGCAAGCGGCCGATTATGTCGCGCTCGCAGATCAAGACCTGGGTGCCGCGCGGATTTGCCGTGGTGCATTCGGCTTCGCCCGGCACGGGCCTGTCCCAGGGATGTCCCACGGTAGGCGGGGCGAACGAGGCTTTGGCTCCCAAAGCGGTCATCGACTGGCTGAATGGCCGCGCGAGTGGCTTTACCGAGGTTGAAGGCGGAGAGGAGGTCAAGGCCTATTGGTGCACGGGCAAAGTGGGCATGACGGGTACCTCCTACAACGGAACGCTCCCTCTGGCTGCGGCGACCACGGGCGTAGATGGATTGGAGGCGATCATTCCCATCGCTCCCAACACATCCTACTACCACTACTACCGGGCCAATGGTCTGGTCCGCCACCCGGGCGGGTGGATGGGAGAGGACATCGACATCCTCTACGACTTCATCAATAGCGGCTATCCGGCCATGCGCGAGACGTGCAACTGCGACGTACGCGATGACTTGCTACAAGCCAACCATGACCGCACGAATGGCGACTACAACGAATTCTGGGCGGGCCGTGACTACGGTAACCAGCTCGGCTCGCTCAAGGCGGCGACCTTTCTTGCCCACGGCTTCAATGACTGGAACGTGATGCCTAACCACAGCGTCCGCATTTACCAGACGCTGCAAGCCAAGGGCGTTCCTTCGCGCGTCTTCTTTCACCAAGGCGGGCACGGAGGTGGTCCGCCCATGGAGGAGATGAACCGCTGGTTCACGCGCTACGTCTGTGGCGTGAAGAACGGCGTCGAGAAGGATCCGCGCTCGCTTGTTGTCCGGGAAGGGGCCAAGCGCAGTGAGCCGACGGCCTACGCCAACTATCCCCATCCCGAGGCGGAAGACGTCACGGTGTTCTTGGGCAAAGGCGGGCAGAGCGCCGGGACCCTAGTCATGCGGTCCCCCAGAAATCAGGGCTCGGAGACCTTGGTGGACGACGCCTCGGTCCCGGGTGCCCAGTTGGCCTCTGCAGAGACATCCATTCACCGACTGCTCTATGCCACCAAGCCTCTCAAGAGGCCCGTGCACCTTTCGGGAACCGCGCGCATCAAGTTGCGTATCGCGAGTAGTAAGCCTGCAGCCAACTTGTCCGTCTGGCTTGTCTCCTTGCCGTGGACGGATAGCCGCAGCATCAACGACAACGTCATCACCCGTGGGTGGGCGGACCCGCAGAACCACGCCTCCCTCACGGGTCCTTGCGTGTTTGAAGAAGGCGACGAAGGCTCTCGTTACTACGTATCGCCCGAAGTGGGCGCACCCCTGACGCCCGGAGAGGCCGTGACCCTGTCCTTTGATCTGGAGCCCGATGACCAGATCATCCCCGAAGGCGCGAGCATCGGTTTGATGATCTTCTCCAGCGACCGCGACTTCACGCTCTGGCCCGAGCCGGGGACGGAGCTCACGGTGGACCTGACCGCAACCCACCTGCATCTTCCCGTTGTGGGTGGCTACTCGGCGCTCTCGAAAGCCATCAAGTGATGATCAGCTAGCGCGGCCAGGCCGCGCCCGCCGCTCCGCCGAGCACCGCGACACTCGCAGGGACGATGACGTCGAAGACCCCAGCGGTGGTGTTCGTTGGGTGATTCCAGAGAGCGCTGACTACTGGGCCCTGTGAGTTCAATCCCCGCGTACCGCGACCTCTTCTTCAGGGGAGAGGACGAGGTGGTGGCGGCCATAGATGGCGAAGTAGAGGAGACCCAGCGCGTACCAGATGGCTGCTCCGACGACGACCTTCTGGTAGACCTCGTCGATGATGAAGAGAGCGACGAGGGTTACAGCAGCGATGACGAGCGCGGCGAGGGCTCCTGGAATGCCTACCGGGCTCCGGTAGGGCCGCTCCAGGTTGGGTTTCTTCAGGCGCAGCAGGATGAACGAGACCATCTGCAGGATGTAGGAGAGAACCGCGCCGAAGACCGCCATGTTGAGCAAGACCGCGCCAACAGGGTGCTCCTTGCCCGTCAGGTGTATCGTGAGGGCGACCGCATAGCCGAGGACCGCACCGACGAGGAGCGCAACCCAGGGGGTTTTCCTCGTCGAGTGCGTCAGGGAGAGCGCGCGGGGGAAGTAGCCGGCGCGGCTGAGCGAGTAGATCTGCCTGCCGTAGGCGTAGATGATCGTGTGGAAGCTCGCGATGAGGCCTGCGACCGCGACGAGTGCCAGCGCCTTGGTGCCGATGCCATCACCGAATATAGCCTGGAAGCCGAGGAAGAGGGGCTCGTCTGAGTTGGCGATCCCCGCAGCCCCTGGTGAGATGGCGCTGTTCAAGAAGAGTGTCAGGAAGGCGCAGACGACGAGCGTGGCGAGCCCGAGGAGGATTCCTTTCGGCATGTCCTTCTTGGGGTTGTGGGACTCCTCGGCGGCGAGCGGGAGCTCCTCAATGGCGAGGAAGAACCAGATCGCGAAGGGGAGCGCAGCCAGAACGCCTTTCCAGCCGAAGGGGAGCCAGGCGCTTCCACCCTCTTCCGGCTCGATGGTGAGAGCCCACTGATCGAAGTCCACGAGCGTCGCAGCGCCAACGTAGAAAACGAGGAGGATCGCGAGGGCGAGAAGCGTGATGAAGACCGAGAATCGGAATGAGATCTCGACGCCCCAGATGTTGAGACCGACGAACGCCCCGTAGGCGAGGAGCCACCAGAGCGGCGCCCATGCCTCGGGCGTCCCGAAAATAGCGCCGAGGTAACCACCGATCCCCACCACGATCACCGCCGGCGTGAGGATGTACTCCATGTTCTCCGCGAGCCCAGTAATGTAGCCGCCCCAGGGCCCCATCGAGGAGCGCGCGAAAGAGTAGGCGCCTCCCGTGTGCGGCAGCGCGGGGGACATCTCGGCAATCGAGTAGCAAAGACCCGCGTACATC
This sequence comes from Planctomycetota bacterium, assembly GCA_012959525.1. Lineage (GTDB taxonomy): Bacteria > Planctomycetota > UBA1135 > UBA1135. The sequence goes on along the minus strand of DUDB01000061.1, from coordinate 211,196 downwards.
ACGACCACGATGAGGGTTGCGATGAAGAGACCACCGAAGCCGCCCGCAGCGAGGCCGAAGTTCCATCCGAAGAAGTCGCCCGAAATTACAGCGCCCACACCGAGGGCCCAAAGATGGAAGACACGCGCGAAGGGCTTGAGTTCCCGATTCTCGAAGTACGCGTCGTCGACTTCCTCATAGCGGACGCCTTGGGTCTTGAGGTTCTTAGTCATGAGAGCCGCCTGATCCGTCCGACGTAAGGTCCGCGTTCGTCCGCTTGCCACAGGCCATGCAAAAATCTCAGCACCCGTTCAGGTTGGCGAAGGGGTCTAGAGTCCAAGAGTTCGCGCAGCCACACCTCGTCGTGTTCAAGGGTCGTTGCGAAGACGTTCCACCCTTTGATCTCCTGAAGCACCGACATGCTGGCCGGCCCACATTGCCGATGAAGGTCGGCCATCATTCGTTCGCCCTCGGAGTCGGTCCACAGGGGGGCAAGCAGAGCTAGGAGAAGAGGGGCTTTCATGAGCAGGTCTTCAAGGGGCGCGCCACGCAGTCTACGACGATACGGTGGCGCGGTCGGTGCTGAAATCACGGTAGGAAAGGAGAAACAAGAGCGGGGTGGTGGCGTAGGATGGAAGCTCGATTCCATGATCCTCTCCCTCCTGACCACATTGTCCATCGCCAGCGTGGCGGGGGACATTTACTGGGAGAAGGAGTACCCCCCAGCACGCGCGCGAGCGCAGGAAGAGGGGCGAATTGTCTTCGTCGCGGTGCTTGCCGACGACGAGGCTCGCAGCGATCAGTACTGGGACGATGTCTACTCGGATCGCCGCGTGCGAGCTCACTCCGAGGAGACCGTCAATCTGGTGGCCTGCCTGGATGCTTATGACAAGAAGCGCTGTTCGTGTGCGCAACAGGCGGGACTCTCGCGAGACGAGGCCCGTTACGTTGAGGCAGCCGTGAGGGATGAACTGCTGGCGAAGAACGCCGAGGGCGTGGTGGCGAGCCCACAGCACCTGTGGTTCTCGCCAACCGGTGAGCTGCTGCAGTGCGCGGCTTTCGAGATGACCGCAGATGAGATGGTCTGGTGCTTCGTCAACGCCCGACGAAGAGCGGGCCTCAAGCATGATCCCATGCCCGAGGGACTTCGGGCGCCCGTGCGTTTCCTGACCCGAGAGCTGCACACGCCTGCAGATGGCGACACCTATGGCAGAGCGTTCACCCCCGCGGAGGCGAAACAAGAGCTCAAGACCATGAAGGCCTCCATGTTGGGCGCAGGGCAGGGTGCACGCTTCGTCCGATTGGCGTTCACGGATGACAAGGCTGCGCAGGAATACGTCTACAAGGAACTCCAGAGCGGAGTGGCGACCTGGGGGGGAGACGAGGTGATTGTGCGAGCGCTACACACCATGGGGTTGGTGGCTCCTGCCAGCGGTTGGGAGATTTTCGAGTACTACGCCGAGCATAAAGAGGCTCGCGTACGCAATGCGTGTGCGGTGGGACTTGAGCAGCTTGGCACTTCCGCTGGACTGAAGATCATCAAGACGATGCTGCGCAGGGAGAAGGACGAGGGCGTCAAGAAGAACTGGTTGCGGGCTTTAGGGTCGTGCGGGCGGTCGACCAGTGCCGTGCGCAAGCAGATGCTAGGCCTGGCCAAACGCGAGCGCGATCCGGTCCTCAAGGCCAACATCCTCTTTGCGCTCGGGTGGCTCGATCATCATGAGGACGTGCGCGAGGTTCTCGTGGAAATCTTGCATGATGGGAATGCCGACGTTCGCCTGCGCACGGCAGCGGTATGCGCCATTGCCTTGGGCCGGGATGAATCCCAGCTGGAAACTGTGCGCAAGTTCGCAGGCGGGGATGCCATCCCCGCCTCCTTGAGCGACGCCGCGGTGGCGGCCGTGGCGATACTCGAGGGCGGCGACCTGATTGGTCTGGAGGCATCGGTCAAGGACTCTTGCGCTGACATCCTGCCCCGAGAGCGGGTGTTCTTCCGGCCCTCGCCTAAGCCTGAGCCACGCTAGCAGCGGGGTGGGTGCGCCCATTTCCTGTGCATCAAGGGGGCTCATGTGGATAACTTGCTTCTCGATGTGTCTTCGCTGAAAGGGGAAATCGGGCCTATCGGCGGGAGGGAGGAAGAGGGCGGGAACGGGGGCGTGTCTATTCTCATCCAGTCGTCGTAAGTCACGTACCTGCAGAGACCTATGAGTGTTGGCTGGGGTTGGACAGGGGCCCGGATCGGACCTCCAGGCCACCTGCTCAACCGGGGCAGGTAAGAGCAATGCCCGGGTTCTTGGGCGCTATGCCTAGTTTGGGTCCATGGGCGTTCATCGACACCGCCCCGGCCCCATGCAACCCCACCGCTCACCAGGCACACTCCCATCTGCCGGACCCGAAGCGCGTCCTCTCCATTCCGTGGTGGGGAAGTCCGGAACGATCTTGTCCTTATCGGATGTGCAGCACCTGCTGGCGGGCAAGAATCAGCAAGGTCGCTTAATCGCGTTGGCCGACGGCGATCCCCTTGGCCTGATCCAAGGCTCGCGACGCTGGCTAGTCCATGCCTGCCTGTTGTTTGACGTTCAACCGTTCGTGGAGCGGGCCCGCGTGGCGTTGAGTTGGGACCACGCGAGGTTCAACAAGTTGGAGGGGACGGACTCCGTGCCTCTGGAATACTGGCTCAGCGGCGTTTACCGTCGCACGGCCGACGTCTTGCACGCACGTGACCAGGAACTGGATGAGACGGGGCAGACTGTTGGCGAGCCCCTCTCCCCTCGCTTTCAGTTCCTACGCGCCGTGCTGGGTATTGACCACGGAGATTTGCGCTCGGCGTGCATTGTTGCCAATGCGCTACCCGATCGGGAGCGCGTGGCGTTCCATCAACTCCTCGTTCAAGGACGAACACTAGACGATTTTGTCCGATTGGGGAACGTGAGCAGATCCGAGGCTCGCCGAGCTCTTCAATTGGCAGTGAAAACCATCGGCCGCGCACGAGCGTGGGCCGACCAAGGGGCGCGTGCCTCGATGGAGCAAGCATGAGCGTTGTGGAACAACAGACAGCGTCGCGAACGTTAGACCCGGAGCTGCGGGAGCTCTTGAACGAGACGGCGCGCGAAGAGAATTCGGCGCTGTTCCGGGTCGAACCTTGTGAGTTGGGATCCGCTATTGTCGATCCGATTCCGAGCAAGGGGGCCTGGCGAGAGCGATGGACGCCTACCGAGCAGCATTTGGTTGTTCACTTCAGGGAGGAGTTGGCCACCCTGATGAGGGCGGGTTCGGAAGAGTTGATAACGTCTTCAAGTCCAAGGGACTTTCACCACCCCTCTCACGGTTCGGTCCCAAGCGCAGGAGAGATAGCGCGACAGGCACAGCAACTGCAAGAGGTGAGTCAAGGGGCGCTGAAAGCGTCGACAGAGGCGGCCTGGTTCCCAGGCGGGGTGGACGATCCCGTGTACAAGCTCTCCCAAGAGTTGGCCCTCGGACTTGAGGCCATGCGTCCATCCGCAGCCTTGAGGCTCATCCACGGCGCGCGCCGCCTGATGGACACAGACGCACTGCGGGTGTGCCACTCCAAGGCGCTGATGGACGTGGGTGAATTCTACGAGGGCAACCGCCTCGCTCGAACTTGCACCACACCCCGTACGGCTCCCCGGGTGCGAGCAAGCGCCTGGTCGTTCATCGCTCAATCCCAGGTTGACTTGGGAGGATTGGCACTAGCTGCGGAGTCCTACCTGCGGGCGGCGCAACTGGATCCCGAATCTACCCTCTGCAGTCTCGGCGCCTTGCTCTGCAGTCTGACGGTGGAGGATCTAGCCACGGCCGTCTTCGCCGCTGAAATCTTGGATTCCCATGGAAGCTGGGAAGACCGTTCACTATTCGCCTATGCCGCGCACTACGGGGATAGTGCACGGATCGGACACGCCCCACTCTCGCCGGGTTTTTCTTCGAGCCTTTCCAAGATCGAAGATCAGCTCGGACCACTTGCATGGCACCTCACGCATGAAACATTACGAACAAACTAAGTCACGGCTGGGGCTATTGCTCCTGAGCCTGGTGTTGCTGGGCCTTATAGGTACTGCATCAGAAGCGTTGGCCTGCAACCCCTGCAATGGACCGGGTGGACCAGGCATTTTTCCACCCACGTGCCGACACTCAGGTCACAATAACTCCGGCGGGTACCACTAGGGGAGGCCATCATGTCTGGATCCAAGGCCCTTCTCCTGTGTGCGGCGGCCGCCCTCGTCATCATTGGGGTGCTCACGGCGATGGGTGTGCCATGGACCATAGATGAGACCTTGGCGGGGCCTCCCATCGGAATGGGGGGGGGCACTACAGCCGCATCCGAGGGGGCGGTAACGACGGATGCGCCAGAGGGGACGCTGATGGGTGCCTCGACCGAGGCTGAGAGCATGGACGCGTCCGCGGAATCCCTTGCCGCAGCGCCTCCGGGGAGCGCTCCCGTGAGAGAAGACAGCTCCCGCACGAGCTTGGATGCCATGGTGCTTGAGGGGAAGGCCGATCCGGGAACGGGGTTGCGCCTGAAGGGCGCGATGGCGAGCTGGAGAGCTTGGCCCGCTGTGAACCGAACCAACCAGGCGCCTTGGTGGGCAGAGGCCCTCGGCTGGGGACCGCAGCACGATGCAGGCCGGGACCTGGATGTGGGCGTCGATTCCGATGCTACGCCTGTGGCGCACTTCGGATTCGCGCGGGAGCCAAAGGAGGGAGTACAGGACAGCTACGTCTACGTGACCTCCCCACGGCATCTTGCCGCAGTGGTAGAGGTTGAGCCCGAGCAGGAGTTCATTGCCTTGGAGCTGGAGTCCGTAGATCCGGTCCTTATCCGGGTTGTGGATACGGGCGGAGAGCCTGTCATCGGAGCGCACGTGCAGTCAGTGGGTTGGATCGGGGGCAAGCACGAACGGCTCGTGAAACGTAGCTATACGTCCGATCAGGATGGTCTCGTCAACCTCTGCCCGCTGCCCAACCAGTCCGTTCTTCTCGCCACGAGTGAAGGCCTGACCAGCCCACTCTGGCGAGGTGAACACCGAGCGGCGGGTGGGAACATCACCTTGATGCTCTCAGCATCCTTCGAGGCTAGTGGGCAGGTGACCGGAGCCCCGGACCCGGAGGCGCTTGCGGCATGCTCGATCCTCGTCCGTATGGGCGAGTGGAATCGCAAGCCCGGGGCATTGCGCGATGAGTGGAGTAACCCCCTGGCCACTATTCGAGTGGGTTCAGACGGAGCCTGGTCCTTCAACTCAATCCCCTGGATGGGGGCGGGTGAGTACATTTTCCGATTGCAGGGAAAGGGCACAATGCCCGCTGAGAAGCGTGTCTATCTCGATGATCCACAGAGCGTGCTCGTTGACCTGCCTTGGGCGACGGGCTTTGGACTTCTCTTGTACGTGCGAGGCGACAACGCTCAACCTCTGGCCAATGCCCTGGTCTCCGCGCGGTGGAAGACACAAGAGGGGTGGATGGACTACCACCTCCGCAGTCCAGCAGATGGGCTTGTGACCATGGACTCCTTGCCGGAGGCCGAAGTCCACGTGCGGGTGAGCGCGGCTGGATTCGCCACGAATTCATTTGGCCCATTCAACATGCCCGCCGCAGGGAACTCGGAGGGCTTCTACCTGGATCTATCTCGGGCGGGGATTGTCGAGGGTCGCTGCGTCCACAAGGGGGCTCCTGTCAGTGACTTTGAGGTGACGTACTGGGGAGATTACTCCGCATTCCGTGTAACGGAGAAGTTCCACAACGCAAGCGACGGGCGATTCGTATTAGATGCAGTACCCCGTGGCGACGTGCATCTCTTGGCAAGCAGTGATGGGCTGGCCCCTTCGGAAATGGCCACGGCAAACTCCCTGGCGGCACTGGTCCCAGAGTCAGAGGGCAGAACCCTGGTGGAGTTGGAACTGACGAGTCCCCTGAAGGGCTTCGGCCGCGTGATTGACGCGGCGACCGGAAAGCCTGTAGTCGGCGCGGTCGTGAGCCCGAGATCCTCATCGAACTCGGCAGTGCTCGACGCCTGGGAGGATCCAGTGCACACGGATGCCTCAGGTGAATTCAGGGGGTTGGCTCTGGCGCCAGTGAGTGCGGCCTTGCGAGTGGACGCCGCCGGGTTCAGCCCCCACAAGTTGTTCATCGGGACCGTGGAGGCAAGTTCCCACAACACAGGCACCATAGTCTTGGAGCGCTTCGAGTCCATTGAGGTCCAACTGCTCTCCGCACAGGCTGAAGACTTCAGCACCTATACCTGCATGCTGCGTGGGCACCCCCCCGTGCCCTTCGATGCGAGTGGGCACGCTCGATTTGATCAGGTCGAAGCGGGATACCACATGCTGTCCATCCAGCCGGAGAACATGTACCGCCGCCTCGATACGGCGATCACTGTGCAGCCCGGGCAGCCCAAGCTGATCGAGGTGGCCGTGGACTTCGGATCTCCCAGCGTGATCAAGCTGGTCGCGGACGAGGGTGTGACTGTCCCAGAGGCACTGTTCCTGAAAGTCGGCCGTGATTCAGAATCCTCGGGGAGCCTGATTCGCCTTGAGACCTTCGACGAAAACCTGGAAGTCAAAATGTCTCTGCCCCCTGGCGAGCGCATGATCTTCACGGTGATGGACCACATGACCAATCTGCACGTGACCCAATGGGTTACCACGTCAGGGGCTGGAGGTGACCGCATCACGCTCGAACTCAAGGGTGAGTCCCATCACCTACTGTTCGTGGACTCCAGTGGGCAGCCTGTTTCCGAGCCCCATGTCAGCATCGGTACGCCCCCCTTGGACTCTGTGGTGGCTTGGCAGGAAATGGGAGTCAATCCAGAAGGCCGATTGGTTCTTCACAACGTCACGGAGCCGCGCATCCTGCTCTTCGCGACAGGGCCCGGAGATGCGGTGGGTCAGATACAAGAGGTGACCCTTGGGCCCAGCACCCCCGATGAGCCCATCCTCGTGCACTATGAGTGCGACCACCCAATCCTGGCCGTGGCAAGCGAGAGGGGCCAACCACTCGATGGAGTTGGCACAAGCCTTAAGCACTCCCCGTCAGGCACCGTGCTCGATCGCTCAAGCAGCGATGCTGGTGGTCAAGTGGCATTCGGCCCCCTGGCTGCCGGGTCCTATCTGGTCCAAATCACCAGCGGCGGCTTCTGGCCCGATACGTTCACTCTGCACGCACCCGATCCCGGCCAACAGCAGGTCTTGGAGGTCCGGCGTCTTGGAAGCATCCGCGTGGAATTCACCGGAGAGGGCCAGCCAGTGAGAGATGTGGCGGTGGATTTCATCAGCATGGAACGCGGCACGCGCGCTTCGGAGTGGGTCGGTGCCGGACGCGTCAGTACCGGACCATCCGGGTTGCAGACCGGGCCGGATGGCAGCGTCACCCTGAGCGGCGTCCCCAACGGGGACTACAACCTGCAGTTGAGCCTGCCGAGCGGCGACCTATTCGAGCAGATTGTGAACGTGCCTCCGCTCTCAGAGGGTCTCGTGCGCATAGCACTGCCCTGATCACAGGCCTGTCCCCAACTCGGTGCCGGCTTGGTTAGGATCCACGCCATGCTGACCGTGGGATTGAAGTTGGGCTGGGTCTTGGGGGCGACCTGTGCTGGGTTCTTCCCGGCACAGCGGGACGTGCTCGCGCGGTGGGTGTTGATTCCGGCGAATCACAAGTCGGGTCAAGTGGTTCCCGTGGAAGGGGACTGGGCCTTGCCTTGTGCGGCTCCGACCTTCTTGGGGAAGGGAAAGAGTGCGGCGCTTCTCAGGCCACTAGGGCATCCGGTCTTGATCGTCCCACAGAAAATTGCCGCAGAAGATCTCCCCCAAGAGGCCTGCAGTATCGAGGCGTGGGCCGCCGTTGATGTCTATACCGGGTGGGGTGGTTTCTTCAGTGCGCTTGAGGACAACGGTAATGCTGAGACCGGGCTCATGCTTGGAACCCGAAACGACCAGTTCGCTTTCGGTGTCTCCTCAGAGGGTGCAGATGACGGCGATGGGAAGATGAAGTACCTCGAATCGAAGGAGCCCTTTGAGTTGGGCCGCTGGTACCACGTAGTGGGCACCTACGATGGGGTGACACAACGCATCTATGTTGATGGGAAGCTGCAAGGGCAGTCGCTCGAGCAGCATGGGGCGATCAAGTACCTCCCCGAGCACACTGTCGCGGTGGGGGGGTACGTGGACTCGAATGAGAGCTATCCTCTGACCGGTGCGCTGCATGAGGTTTCGCTCCACGACGTCTGCCTGAGCGGCAAGACGATTCAGCGTCGATACAGGAAGCTCAGGGGAAGCCTGCCCGTGGGTGAAGGTCGCACCTTTACTGTCGTTCCTCTGCGGGAGAAAATGCCCCTCCCTGAAATGCAGACCGGCATCAATCTGGCCATTGACCGCGGTGTTCAGAATCTGCTGCGGGAACAGCTGTGGGACGGCTCCTGGGAGCAGCAGGCCAACCCCTATCGAAATGGGCCGACCGGTCTCGCACTGTACACCCTGCTACGGTGCGGATTGAAAGCAGATCACCCAGCCGTTGTGATGGCGATCCAGTTCCTGAAGGCGGCTCCACCCACTCGCGTGTATTCGGCGGGCTGCCAACTGTTGGCGTTAGGCGCCACAGGGGATCCGGCTCACCGGGCTTGGGCTGAGGAGCTCGTAAGTCTGTTGCTTGAATGGGAGAACAATGCACGCCCGGGGAGCTGGGGTTATCCCAGCGATAATGCAGATCTATCGTGCACCCAGTACGCGGCATTGGGTTTCTGGGGTGCCGCCCAGCTAGGTGTCGAGATCGACATCAAGGTCTGGCGGCGCATGATCGAACGAGTCATGAAGAGCCAGCCCTCCGTAGTCGAAGTCCCCTGGTTCCAGATCGAGGGCGAGCAGCGGTCGGGAAAAAGGCGTATCGCGGGTTTCACTTATCACGAGGGTGGTGAACAGAGAGATGCGACGGGGACCATGACCACGGCAGGCCTATGCGTGCTCCAGATTCCCAACATGCTTGAGGGGCGGAAATTGGGGGCCACCGCAATGCGAGCGGTGGACGCAGGACGGGTCCTGGGGATGGCGTGGCTTGCGCATTACTACCCAATGGACGGCCACCCAAGAGTGGGCAACAACCTGTACTACTACCTGTATGGGCTGGAGCGAGTGGGCGCCTACATGGCGGTGAATGAGATTGGAGGAAACCCGTGGTACCAGGACGGGGCCATGACCATCCTCAAGAGGCAGAAAGGGCAGGGCGCATGGGGGAGTACTAGCGACACCAGCTTTGCCCTGCTTTTTCTGCGACGCGCATCTGCAGCGACCCAAACTGGGGATGCTGTGGAGAGAACAGTCAAGGCGTATTCCGATGACCAGGCTGATGTATTTCTCTACGCGACGGGTGACGCTCAGATGACCATGTGGCTCGAGGGGTTCTCCGGGGAACGCCGTGACCTTTACCAAGGAGCCGACAGAAGCTGGGAAGGCCTGCGGGTCGATCAGGTCATCTACCTGGTCGACGACAAGGAGATCGCACGGGTCAAGGGAAACAAACGGGTCCCGTGGGCCTACGAGCGATTCGCTGTGCGTCAGGCAATCATCAAACCGGGTCCGCACACTCTGCAGGCCCACGTACTCCTCGTTCCACCGAATGGAGACCCGGAGGTTGGCTCACAAACCGACACCATCAAATCCGGAGTCCTGGATATCGTCACGGTCGACATGCCCGAGGAGTGGATGGCGGGCAACCTGGAGGTCCAGGGTGTGAACCTGTTGGAGGGGGCTGTCGCCAAGGCAAGCGCATCTTCAACCTGGGAGTCCGGAGACTTTGGACCTGAGAATGCGGTAGATTCCATGGCCCGCACGCGCTGGCGTGCCAGCGTGGATGACAAGCAACCGTGGATTAAGGTCGAAGTTTCACGGCGCCTTCAAGCCAACACGCTTGTGATCTACCAGGGGCCCGCCAAATTAAAGAGCCGATCTGAATACGCGGCTATCCTGAAGATCGAGGTTCGCGTCAATGGCCTCTCGCTCAGGGAGGTGGACCTGAGCCCGGACATCATGCAGCCCATCGTTGTGGATTTGGGAGAGAGCCTCGGAATACGGTCGATCGAGTTGAGAGTCCTTGCACGCGAAGAGAACACTAAACCTGTGGGCCTGTCGGGAATCCAGCTACAGGAACGACTGTGACATGAGCGGCATGAACTCCTTGTGCTTGTCCCTGACCATCGTGCTGGCCACGGCTATTCAAGCTGAAGCCGCGCAGGAGGCTACCCCCGGCCCCCGCTGGATTTCTGCCGATGGTCGCAGCGAGTTGATTCTGGAAGGCCTGTTTCAGGTAAACGGTGCGGTCGTGGATGAGGGGCGGTCCCCGCGTGCCAATCTGGGCCTGCAGCGCATGCGGCCCGAATTGGCTGGCCGGTTTGCGGACTCCCTGCACTTTCGGGTGGAACCCAACTTCGCAGCGGAGGGTGTCGAGCTTGAGGAGGCTTGGATCGGCATGGAGGTCCGTGCCAAGCGGGCACTCCTCATGGCAGGGCGCATGAAAGTGCCCTTCGGCCTAGAGGAAGTCCGCAGCCGCCGGCACATCAACTTCACGCGCTTCTCGATCCTGAACCAGTTCTCTCCAGCGGAAGAGCACGGTCTCTTTCTCAACGGCAAGAACAATTCGGGCCGGTGGGAATATGGGGTGTCCGCGACGGACGGTGTGGAATCGGGAGACTCGGACGCAAGCGTGAACCTGGCCGGGAGAATCATGCTTCACCCCCGCGCCCAGGAGCCCACATCGAGATGGCGGAACCTACAGTTGGGATTGGCTGTCACAACGGGCTCACTGAATGCAGATGCCTCAGATCTAAGCGTGCAGAACGCGGCCGGTCGGGATGTCATCCAGATGGCGGGGGGGGTGCAGCTCGACGGCAATCGCACGAGGCTTGGATTCGAGGCCGCCTGGTTTGATGGACCGTGGTTCGTACAGGCCGAGCACATGTTGGTGGAGCAGGGCATGCGCGCGGGTGGGGGAGTTGAAGACGTGGAATTTAGCGGGTCCTACCTCGAGGTGGCGCGTGTCCTGACCGGGGAGAGCAAGTCCTTCAAGGGGGTCACCCCCGACCAGTCTTTTGATCCGGCCACCGGTAGCGGGCGCGGTGCGTGGATTCTGGCCGCCCGGATCTCCGAGTTGAACTCGGATCAACTCCTGCAGAGCGAAGGGCTGGCGGCGACGGGCACGTATTCATCCTCGATCTGGAACTTCTCCCTGGGTCTCAACTGGGTCATGAACCGCCACATGGTCCTGCGCCAGGCCCTGGTCCGCAGCGTCTACTCGGACGATGTATTCGTTGACGGCGAAGCCCGCAGCGGGGAGAGCGCGTTGATGTTCGGGCTGCAGTTGCATTTTTGACCCGCGCACGGCCCCATGGGGCGATGAAGCCCCTTGCTGCACGCTGTGCCCTTCTTGTCACCCTCGCCTACCTCGGATCCTCGGCAGCGGCGGAAACCGGCTCGCCCAACCTTCTGCTGATTGTCGCAGATGACATGGGCTACGGGGACTTGGGTTGCTACGGCTCACTGCAAATCCAGACACCCCACTTGGACCGTCTTGCTGCTGGCGGTGTGCGCTGTACCAACGGATACGTGGCGAGCTGCGTGTGTGCCCCAAGCCGCGCGGGCTTGCTCACTGGCCGCTCCGGGTCGCGCTTCGGGTTTGAGCACAATCTGCATCACCCCGACTACCTCGCTCCCGAGTTCGCGGGCATCCCGCTTGACGAACCTCTGATCTCCGAGCGACTGCAAGCACTGGGTTATCGCACGGGCCTGGTGGGCAAGTGGCACTTGGGCAAGGCCCTTGATGAGCAGCACCCCCTGCGGCGCGGGTTCGATTTTTTCTTTGGGATGCTCGGCGGCAGCCACGGCTACTGGCCGACCTTGAAGAAGAACAGCCTTCTCTACGGGGACGAAAAGCCTGAGTCGATTCGGACGCCCTATCTCACGGACTGGTTCACCCTGGAGGCCTTGGACTTCATCGATTCGGCCGGAAAGGCCTCTAACGCCGATGCCGACAGACCGTGGTTTCTCTTCCTCTCCTACAACACGCCACACGGCCCCATGCAGGCACGGCCTGAGGACCTGGAGCTCTACGCCCACATTGTGAACGAGAAGCGGCGTGCGTACTGCGCCATGCAACACTGCATGGACCAGAACATTGGCCAGCTCGTCGAGAGGCTGGCGGCGCGCGGCGAGCTCGAAAACACCATGATCGTGTTCATCTCGGACAACGGCGGTTCGGTGGAAGTGAGTCATGCGGTCAATGCGCCCCTGCGAGGAGGCAAGGGAACCTTTCTGGAAGGAGGGGTCCGAGTGCCGACCCTCTATCACTGGCCCGAGGCGCTTGAGCCGCAGGTCTACACACGGCCCGTGTCCGCCCTCGACGTGATGGCAACCTTTGTCACAGCAGCGGGTGGTAGTGGGCCAGCACCCGGTGACCGGCAAGAACGGGAGGGGCGCAAGCCCAAGGAGGGTCCCATCTACGACAGCGTGGATCTCATGCCCTTCTTTCAAGGAACCAAAGAGGGGGATCCTCACGAGGCTCTCATCTGGCGCATGGCCCTGCGCGGAGCAGCCGTTCGGGCAGGCGATTGGAAGTACCTGCGGCCGGCGAGTCAGCCTCCACAGCTCTACAACCTGGCCGAAGATCCGGGAGAGACACGTGACCTCCTGCAGGCTGAGCCTGAGCGTGGGCTTGCCATGCTGGCCCGGCTGAACAAGTGGGAGACAACGCTCGAGCGAAACCCCATGTTCATCTCCGATGCCTACTGGGCGGGCTACAACCGGCGCCTCTACGCGCGCCAGCACTCGCTCGTCCAGCCCGGCCCGGAGGATGACGAGGACATCTGGGCTTTCACCTGGGAGGGACGCTAGCCGGCGGCGGGGGGATAGAGGCCCTGTCGGGAACCCTGCCGGGCCCCCTTGCGTCTAGAGTGGGACAACCGGGTGGTTGTCCCCTCATCCTCTCTCAGGAGTAACCCCATGCGTTGCCGTCCTCTTACCTGCACCCTCTTACTGGCACATGCTCTCGGCGCAAGCGCTGCCGCCCAAATTGATGGCCTAGAGACCGAGATCGTGGCCTTGGACCGAATAGTGGCTGGCCGGGCGGTGAGCACCGTCAGGGTCTTCGCGACTCTTTCGGATCCGGCTGCACAACTGAACGCCGTCTATGGTGACAGCACAGACCTTCTCGGCGTGCAGACAACGGACAGCCTCGGCTTCTACCAAAACGTCTTGGGCGGCGACACTTCTGCCCAGATCAACCCGGCCGGGTACACCATCGATCCGAACCTGCGCCTCGATTCGTGGGTGGCTCTCGGTTCGCAAGACATGATCGGAAATACCATGCTCAACATTGGCGTGGACTTCGGCCCGTTCAACTCCGGGGGGGGGATTGTCACGAACAACGGGGTCTGGTTCGAGATTCCATTCTCCCCACCCTGCTATCCCGTCGCGGGTCGAGTGCTGATCGCCCAACTCAGCGTGACGTCGGGCGAAACGGTGTCCGGCACAGTCAACCTGTTCGGCAAGGACGGTGCAGGAACAACCCTGGACGTGAAGCAGATCCCCTTCTCCGCACTTGTGGGGCCCGTTGGCCAAAATTATTGCGGTCCTGCGAATTTGAATTCGAGCGGGATGTCCGCTCGTCTTCGGGCTTCGGGTAGCACCCTTGCGGGCGATTCCCTGCGCTTGATCGCAGACCAGCTTCCCCTCCAACAGTTTGGTTATTTCCTGGCAAGCCAGACCCAGGGATTTGTGCCGAACCCGGGCGGGAGCCAGGGCAACATCTGCTTGGGGGGCACCATCGCGCGCCTTGTTTCCCAACTTGGAAACTCCGGACCGATGGGTCAGATCGTGGTCGACGTAGACACCAGCGCGATCCCTCTGAGCCCGCCGGTTGCCGTCCAACCAGGGGAGACGTGGAATTTCCAACTGTGGTTTAGGGACAAGAATCCCGGCCGCACCTCGAACTTCACCGACGCCGTGGCCGTGACCTTCAACTGACCGGGATCAGCGCGGCAGTTCCGCGTAGACAGCTCCGTAGAGGCAGCAGCAGCCCGCCACCACGCACAGGTGCCAAGCGAAGTGAAACCAGCGCTTGTGGTCCTGCAGGTAGAAGCCGACTCCGACTGTGAACGCGGCCCCCGCAGAGAAGATCAGGGCGAGTGTGGCCGTCTGCAGGGCCTCAACCATGGGACCGATAGCGATGATCCCCACCCAGCCCAGGCCCAGATAGAGGAACATGGAGAAGGCCTCGTATCGACCCGTGAAGAACAACTTGAAGACCACGCCAAAGCTCGCGACGCCCCAGACGAGTCCGAACAGGGTCCACCCCCAAATGCTGGGCAGGCTGGTCAGGCAGAACGGTGTATAGCAACCGGCGATCATCAGGAAGATGCTGGCATGATCGACCACGCGCAGAACCCGTCGGCGCCGCGGTTGGATGGAAAAATGATAGACCGTAGACGCGGCCAGGGTTGCGAGCATTGAGATCCCGAAGACCGCGCACCCCGTGATGTGTAAGGCCGTGCCACGCTGTGCGGCTTCCACCAATAGGAAAGGGAGCAGAATCAGCGCAACCAGGAAGCCGAGGCCATGGCTTGTTGCATTGAGAAGTTCCTCTCGGCGATCCCACTTGGGTTGCATGAATAAACCGTACCATGGTCGCGTGAAGTTCGCGTATTCGCTGATGGGTGTGTTTCTCTTGGGGGCGTGCGCAGAGGGTCCCGCGCCGCGCCCTGAGCGCGCTGAAGGTCAGAGTCCCAATGTGATCCTCATTCTTGCCGACGATCTGGGCTACGGAGATCTGGGCTGCTATCAGCCCACGTCGAAAATCCCAACGCCCCGCCTCGATCGTCTGGCATCGCAGGGGCTGCGCGGCCTCGATTCGCACTCTCCCTCCGCCGTCTGCACGCCCACGCGTTATGGAATTCTCACCGGGCGCTACGCGTGGCGTACCTGGTTACAGCAATCGGTCTTGCTCGAGTGGGATCCTCCCTTGATTGAAGAGGGAAGACTGACTCTGCCCGCCATGTTGGGCCAGCACGGCTTTCACAGCGCCTGCATCGGAAAGTGGCATCTGGGCTGGGATTGGCCCATCACGGCCGGCCGCTCGCCCAACCGTGGCGGGGGCCGCGGGCTGGATTCTGTCAGCGTGGACTTCTCCAAGCCCATTCTGGGGGGTCCCACCACGCGCGGGTTTGACCACTACTTCGGCCATGACGTGCCCAATTTCCCACCCTACTGCTTCATTGAGGATGACCGGGTGGTTGTGGAGCCCAGCGAAACCAAGATGAACCAGTTCTTTGGCATTCCCGGTCCCATGGCACCGGGTTGGAAGCCCGAGGCGGAGCTACCTGAGCTGACCGCTCGGGCCGTGGCCTACATCCAAGAACGGGCAGCTACCCCGGAGCAGCCCTTCTTCCTGTTCTTCACGATGCCCGCGCCACACACACCCATTGCCCCCCTGGAAGAATTCAGGGGAAAGAGCGAGGCCGGTATCTACGGCGATTTCGTACATCAAGTGGATCACAGCGTCGGCCGCGTGCTCGATGCCGTAGATCAGGCTGGAATCGCGGGCGACACGCTTGTCATTTTTGCATCGGACAATGGTTCACCCGGGCGCAGTGGCGAGGACATGTGCGGAGAGGTTCGAAGCGTGACGGTCGAGACCGGCCACGATCCCAACATGCCTTGGCGCGGAATCAAGGCAGACATTCACGAAGGGGGACACCGCGTACCCTTCATCGTGCGCTGGCCCGGGGTTGTCAAGCCGGGCACGGTCACCGAAGAGGTCACCTGTCACACTGATCTCTTCGCCACCCTCGCCGAGGTCGTCGGCCATCCGCTGGGGAACGATGCGGGCCAGGATTCCTACAGCCTGCTCGGGGTGTGGAAGGGGGAGGTGCTTGCCGATCCACTGCGTGAGGCCACCATGCACCACTCCATTGATGGGCTGTTCGCTCTGCGACAAGGCAAGTGGAAGCTCGTCTTTGGTCGGGGAACGGGGGGGTGGACGGAACCTTCGCGCGTGCCCGTGGGCCCCGGCGAACCAAGCGGTCAGCTTTACGATCTTGAGACAGACCCGGTAGAGAAAAGCAACGTGTTCGCCGATCACCCCGAAGTAGTGGAATCCATGCTTGAACTGGCTAGGTCTTACGTGGAGAAGGGCCGGAGCGCGCCCGAGCGGTAGCTCCAAGGAGTTCGAAGCGCGGTCCCGAAAGGGCTTTGATCGCGTAGGCTCTGTGCCCCGCATGAGCCTCTCCCCCCGAAATCCCTCCGGTACTGCAGCCATGGTCCTCTTGACCCTCTCAGGTTTTGTTCTGTCTTCCTGCGCCTTGCTTCCCGCATCACCCATGCAGGATGAGGCCACGAGCGAACCCGAATCCGTATTCAACTCCGGGACTTTTGCCGGACTGGGTCTGCGGAACCTGGGGCCGGCACTCATGTCGGGGCGCATCGCCGACATCGCCCTGCATCCCGACGACCCGAGCACCTGGTATGTGGCCGTCGGCAGCGGCAACGTCTGGAAGACCACCAACGCGGGTACGACCTGGAAGCCGATCTTCGAGGATCAGGGTTCCTACTCCACCGGTTGCATCACCATCGATCCCAACGCGCCCGACACGATCTGGCTGGGGACGGGAGAGAACGTGGGGGGCCGCCACGTGGGATTCGGGGACGGTGTCTACGTCAGCCGCGATGGCGGTGAGAGCTGGAACAACGTGGGTCTCGCTGCATCTGAGCACATCGCGAAGATCCTCGTGGACCCGCGTGACTCGGATACGGTCTACGTCGCATCCCAGGGGCCTCTGTGGTCCGGCGGAGGCGAACGAGGCTTGTTCAAGAGCACCGACGGCGGAGGATCGTGGAACCTCGTGCTGTCGGGCGGACCCTACACCGGGGTCAACGACGTCATCATGGATCCGGAGCAGCCTGACGTTCTCTATGCGTCCAAGCATCAACGGCTGCGTACGGTGGCGGCTCTCCTGAATGGCGGGCCCGAGTCAGGCATATATAAGTCGGCCGACGGGGGAGCAAGCTGGGCGGAGCTGACCCGAGGTCTTCCGTCCGAGGACAAGGGACGAATAGGGCTCGCTCTCGCGCCGGAAGATTCATCGATTGTCTACGCGACCATCGAACTTGGACCGCGCAAGGGCGGCTTCTACCGCTCTACGGACTCCGGGCAGAGCTGGGAGAAGCGCAATGACTACATGTCCGGGGGCACCGGGCCTCACTACTACCAGGAGATCTGGGCCAGCCCCCACGCGCCGGGCACAATCTTCCAGGCCGACGTGTGGATGCACGTGACCCGCGACGGCGGTAAGACCTTCAACGAGGTGGGTGAGGAGAACAAGCACTCTGACAACCACGCCCTGGCCTTCCACCCCACCGACCCCGACTACCTGTTGGCTGGATGTGACGGCGGGCTGTACGAGACCTTCGATCAGGGTGCCACTTGGAAGTTCGTTGCCAACCTGCCGGTGACACAGTTCTACAAGGTGGCCGTGGATGACGCCGAGCCGTTCTACAACGTGTATGGCGGAACCCAGGACAACTCTACGCAGGGCGGTCCCTCGCGCACGGACAGCGCCAACGGTATTCGCAACGCGGATTGGTTCATCACGGTCTTCGCTGACGGCCACCAACCAGCGACGGAGCCGGGCAATCCGGACATCGTCTATTCGGAGTGGCAAGAGGGAAACCTGGTGCGCACGGATCGCCGTACGGGAGAAATCGTCTACATCCAACCCCAGCCCGCTGAAGACGAACCCTCGGAGCGCTTCAACTGGGATGCGCCCATCCTCGTCAGCCCACACTCGCCCACGCGCCTGTACTACGCCAGCCAGCGGGTCTGGCGTTCGGAGAACCGAGGGGACGAGTGGACGGCCATCAGTGGCGACCTGACCCACAGTGCAGACCGCTTGCGGACCCCCATGATGGACCGCGTGTGGAGCGTGGACGCGCTTTGGGACCTGATGGCCATGTCGAAGTTCGGGACGATTACGTCCCTGGCGGAATCCCCCTTGGTTCAGGGGCTCCTCTACGCCGGGACCGACGACGGACGGATCCAGGTCAGTGAAGATGGTGGGGGTTCATGGCGCGCCGTGGACTCCTTGCCGGACGTGCCCGATGGCTTCTTCGTGAATGACCTGAAGGCCGATCTCTTCAACCCTGACGGCGTCTACGCCTGTGTCGACAACCACAAGACGGGTGACTACAAGCCCTACCTACTGCACAGCATCGATCGGGGCGCGACCTGGCAATCCATCGTGGGCGATCTGCCTGACCGTCACCTCTGCTGGCGGCTCGTACAAGATCACGAGCGTGCGGAATTGATGTTCCTGGGTACTGAGTTCGGCGTGTTCTTCAGCGTGGACGCTGGCGCCCACTGGGTAAAGCTCACCGGCGGTACGCCCAACATCCCGTTCCGCGACCTGGCCATCCAGCGCAGAGAAAGCGATTTGGTGGGAGCCACCTTCGGCAGAGGTTTTTGGATCTTGGACGACTACTCTGCCCTGCGCGAAGTCAGCGCTGAGGTGTTGGATCAGGAGGCGGCGCTCTTCAGCATTCGTGATGCAGACTGGTACATACCTCGGCCCACCCTGGGTAATGGGGGCAAGGCCTCTCAAGGAGACTCGTACTATGTCGCGGAGAACCCGCCGTTCGGTGCGACGTTCACCTACTACTTGCGCGAGGGCCTGAAGAGCCGCAAGGCCGAGCGTCAGGAAGCCGAGGGCAAGATCGCCGAGGAGGGTGGCGACACTCCGACCCCCGGCTGGGATGCCCTGCGCGAAGAGGAGCTTGCACCCGATCCCTCAGTGGAGCTGGTGGTTCGCGACAGCCAAGGGGCGGTCGTGCGCCGGTTGGAGGGCGTGGCGCAGAAGGGGCTGCACCGCGTCACCTGGGACCTGCGTAGACCCGCGGTGGATGCCTGGTCGCGGGGCGGTGGTGGTGAACGCCGGGGCCGAGGGCCTGAAGGCGTACTCACGGCACCTGGCACCTACACAGTGAGCCTGCGCAAGCAGGTTGAGGGGCAGTGGACAGATCTCACAGAGGCCGTCTCCTTCGAGGTGTCCCCTCTGCGCGAGGGCTCATTGCCCAGTGCCGGTCCCGCTGCAGCGGCCGAGTTCTGGTTGGAACTTGAAGCCGCCAACCGCCGAGCCGGGGCGATCGGAGCCCTTACCGCTGATCTCTTGGAACGCGTGAAGGCCATGCGCTCTGTCCTGGCCCGCGCAACGAGTGATGCAGATTCGCTGGATGCCCGCGCAGCCAGGGTTGAGCGCCAACTGCACGACATAGAATTGGCCTTCTCCGGAAGCTCGAGGCGGGACGACGCAGGCGACTCGGGCCCCGTCTCGGTTCAACACCGCTTAAGCATGGCCTCCATGGGAACCAGCTGGTCCACCTATGGCCCGGCGCCCAGCCACAAAGAGAGCCTCAGAATCGGTCTAGCGACCATGGCCACCTTGGCTGAGCAGTTGGAGCAGCTGCGGTTGAATGCCATGCCCGCACTTGAGCAGGCCCTTGACCAAGCTGGCGTGCCGTGGAGCCCCGGCCGGGGAATAGGGAAGTAACCTGCTCCCAGGCCGTCTCTAAGATAACAAGGAGGACAAGGATGAAGACCCCGTTCGGCCGACTGCTCGTTGGCCTTGCCCTACTAGTGAGCTCTTGCTCAACGGTGGATTTCGAGCAACAGGAGCTCAAGCTTACACACGATCAAGAGACGGATTCCTTGACTCTGGACATCTCCTACCGCGGCCTCATCGCGGGTAGCTCCGGGTTGGACGTTGCCTGCGCGTGGATGCAAGGGATGGTGGACAAGAGGCCGCGATTCATCGTCCTCGGCTGGCCCTTCGAGTTCGATCTTGAGCAGATCGGGGACGAGTGGCTGTTGGGGCAGGTCGACGTTCTGCGTGCGGAGCTCACCTTTGAGAAAGGCCCCTCCATGGACATGGAGCAACGAATCCGCCTGCAATCGGTACAGGAGGCTATCGTGCGGGCTAACGCGGCCATCTCCGCAGAAGTGTTGAGTTCCTACGCCGAGGCGGACCTTGAACGGGAAGCCAAGGGCTGGATGGACGTCAAGACCCTCGAGTTGATCTTGGCTCACGCGCGCAGGGGCGGGCCGTGGATCTCGCTGGAGAATGGCTCCTTAGGCCTTCACTTTCCCTGCTCTCAGGGCGTCTTCCACACGGCCATCATGACCATTGCCGATCCTCCCAAGATGGAGGATGCGGAGCGTGCACTACTTCGGCAGGCTCTCGGGCAGCTCGGTGGCGTGAGCTACGCCAAGGAGCTTCTGATTGTCTCGTTTCCTATTTCAGAGGACGTGGGTTTGCAGCTAACGGGAGCCAAGGATCTCTCGTCCAGTCAGAACCAGGACGCCCTGATCCTTGAGTTCAGTGGGAAGTAGGCGGAACGCCTATTCGCGCACCCGATCGTACTTGACCCAGCCGTTCATCATCTCTTCGAAGCTCTGTCGCCCATAGCG
Organism: Planctomycetota bacterium; assembly: GCA_012959525.1. Lineage (GTDB taxonomy): Bacteria > Planctomycetota > UBA1135 > UBA1135. The sequence goes on along the minus strand of DUDB01000061.1, from coordinate 190,712 downwards.
GACGCTCACGGTCGGATCCGGGTTAAGTGGATTGTCCTCGGAGTTGTCCCATATGGCTCGCGAACTGAGCACGGTTCCCTTGGGGACGTCGATGGGCTCAGTGAAGAAGTACTCGGTCTGCCAATTGAAGTCCCAGTTGGGCACGCTTAGCAAAATCTCGTTGCGCCCATCGGGGAAGGTCACTTCATAGGTCCAACTCTTTCCGCGCAGGTGCATGTGCGGTCTGAGGCTCACCAGCCGCGCATCGTTGCGGAAGCGCATGGTGTGCTCCTCAATGTGATGGGGGTTCTCTGCGGAAACGTTGATTCGAAAGTCAGCAAATATCGTGAAGCGTGTTTCGCGATCAGGCGGCTCCTCTGTGAAGTCCAATGCCATGGACGTGCGGTCCGTGGTGGCTTTTCCGTTGGGGGTGTAGTGCAGCTCCCAGAGGAGGGAGGCCCCTTCGGGGATCTTTGTTGCTGAACCCTCAGGATTGACCTTGGCCATCGAACCGGGGACCCAATTGACCAGGGCGCTTGAGAGGCGGTTGAACATACTTGCCGATCGGCCTTTCGGAATGATGTAGACCAACGCGTGGTGTAGGACGCTGGCATTCCCCGGGCTCAATTCGACACGCTGGACCCAGACGTCCTCCCCGTAGTCTGTCTCCGTCGTCACGTATTGGTATTCGAGCACACCTTCTGCGGGGACTTCCATCGCCTTGGGGATCGACAGGATTGAGTCCGGGTTCTTCATCGTGAACCCCTCTGTCCATTCCACTTCGGGTGGGGAGTCTGCGGACTGACCCTTCTTGGATCCTTCGCTGACCCACGTTGTTATGGTCGCGATCTGTTCCTCCGAGAGGCTGCGATCATTGGCAAATGAGCCGTAGCGTTGGTCGGCGTGCCACGGCGGCATGCGACGCTGCTCAACGACCTCGGCGATCATACGGCTGCGCGACGCAGCGTCCTTGTAGCTCATGAGCGAGAAGGGCCCAATCTGGCCGGGCCGGTGACATGCCTGACATCGTTCTTGGAGGATCGGCTCTACGTCGCGTGTGAAGGTCACGCCACTCACCCCAGAGTCAAAGCCGGTACGCTGCATCAGGCAGCCATCGCAAACCGTCTCCTCGACCGTCACGCGCTTGCCCGCAACGAGGGCATCCAGGGCATTCACTAAATCCTCATTCTCAGCAGAGGCCTTCCGGCTTGCCGCGGAATACTGGTCATCTATTCGGCCGCGGTAGCGCAGCTTTCCTTTGTCGCCGAATACGACCACTTCAGGCGTTCGGTCAACACCCAGTTGATCCGCGAGCCGTTGACCGAAGTCGCGCAGAACCACGAACGGAAACTCGTTGTCGAGAGCGTGGGCTGCTACCTCGTGCAGGGTCTCGGTTCTATTCGAGTACACGGCAAGGAAACGAACACCCTGCGCGCGGTATTTGGCTTCAAGCGAAACCAGGCGCGGGGCGTAGAGGTTGGCCAGGGGGCAGTCGATTCCCAGGAAGGCAAGGACCGTGGCCTTCTCACCGGTCAACTCTCTCAGGGCGCGTTGGTTGCCACGCAGGTCGCGTGCCGAGGCTCGCCGTGGCATGGGGGCCCCCATGGTTAGTCCGTCATCCACCCCTTGCGGTATGCCCGCTGTGGCGGCAAGGGGGAAAAGCGTCAGGGTGCACAGTCCAAGTAGCAGTCTGGTTCTAAAGCCTGTCATTAGGAGTCCTCGTCATCTCCGCCGTAGCCCAGGGCTCGCATGGCCTCCAGGTGTCGGGCATCCATCGTCTGTTGTTGCGGCTGAGTTGTGGGAACTGGATCGGGTCCTCGGTACAGGTGCCACGTGGGAGCGGATTCCCTCAACAGGGCTTGAAGATCTCCCGATTGGTAGCGGGCAGCTTCTGCGGGCAGCTTGACGCCATCAATAACGCTCACAGGTCCTGTCAGCGTTACTCCACACACAAGGAGCAGTGGCCCGGAGGGCTCACCGGAGAACTCCACCACGGGCCCATGGTCCTTGGACTTGCGGGCTCTCCCGCGCAAGCCGGCAAAGGACGTCGGGGAACCAATGCCTGTAACCTGCAGGTCCTCATCGCCGTCGCGTACTCCTGCGTTGGCTACCAGGTAGGTACCGGGCCGATGCAAGAGGAGGTACTCAAGCACCTGCATGCGCAAGGTCGAGAGGGCCTCGGCGTTCTGTTCCGCAACGTCCTCGGTCTCGCCTGGGTCCGCTTGGAGGTCGAACAGGTTCTCCTTGGGTGAGCTGGAGTAGGTCAGGACGTACTTCCAGTTCTGATTGCGAACAGCGACGCGATTGCCGGAGGTCTCGATCACGGCCAGCCGGTCCGGTGTCTCCTTCGCATCTGGTTGGAGGAACGCAGCCAGGGAGTGCGCATCCAGGTCCGTGTCCTCGGGCAGACCGGCCAGCTCCATCAACGTTGGGGTAACGTCGAATCCGCGTACCTGGGTCTTGATCACGGTGCCGCGCGCGTACTCGCCAGCACCGGGTTTGATGATCAGCGGCACGCGGACCACTTCATCAAAGAGCGCGTCGCCGCCACCGAATGCAGGCCCGTGGCCGAAGCCTCCGTGCTCCCAAAGCTGCTCCCCATGGTCGGATACAAATCCGATGACGGCGTCGTCATAGAGCCCTTTCTCCTTGAGCGCGGTGAGGAAGGCTCCAATGCGATCGTCAACGTAGTTCACTTCACCGTCATACAGAAAACGCATCACGTTGCGCTGTTTCTCGCTGCGCGGATAACCATCCTGGTAGATGGAATAGGGCAGCTCCACGTTGGCCTGCGAGGGGTCTCCCCCAAAGGCGCGGTCGAAAGGGGCTGGCTGCGTGAAGGGCTGATGCGGATCGTTGAAATGCAAGAAGAGGTAATTGCGCCCCGGGCCCGCGTCCTCCAACCATTGCAGAGCCTCGAGCAGGTTGTCTTCACCACGCACGGCTTCGCGCGGGACGTTGTGGGCTACGTCGAAACCCTGCTCGAACCCACCGTCGTACAGCGGCGGCTTGTACACAACGGCCTGCGTCGCCCAGCCGGCGTTGCGGAAGCGCTCCGCCAAGGTCAGTAGGGTCTCAGGCAGGGGAGTGCGGGACCCGTAGGAGAAGACGCCGTGGCGGGAGGGGACGAGCCCGGTGAAGATCGATGCGAAGGAGGGGCAGGTCCAGTTGCAGTTGCTGGTTGCCGATTCAAAACGCACACCATCCGCCGCCAACGCATCCAGGTGGGGAGTGGTCGCGCGCTCGTACCCGTAGCAGGACAATCGATCCGCGCGCAGGGTATCCACTGCAATAAGGATGACGTTCCGGGGGCCCTTGCCCGTAGGCGGGGTCTCGATGGAGGGGTTGCCCCAGATGGGGTGGGGGTGTCCTTCGAGGGCGGTCGTGCGCAGCACAAGCTCAATCTCCCGGCCCGCCAAGGAGCAGAGATCCACTCGGCCTCGCTCCCAGATCCAGTCTCCAGGATCAGCCTTGGCATCGTGAGACCAAAGCGTGGTCTCCTCTCCGTCGATCACTGAGAGAACTTCAAATCGCGCCGCATCGCCCGCTTGGGTCTCACGGGAAAGGCACGCCGAGAGCTTCAGGCTCGCCTCTTCGGGAACACGGATGCTGAAGCCCAGCTCCGTGCGTGGAGGCGCGTAGAGCCCGTAGCGGTAGGAGTAGTTGTCATCGCGAGGGCCGTGTGCTTCGCCCACATCGCCGAGGGGCGGAAATTGTCCGAACTTCTCAATCCCCAGGTCGGGGTCAGAGCCAATGGCTTGAGAGCGAGCCTTGAGCAGGGCTATGGCCTGCTCAGGAGAAGGCTCAACCCGTTCAAGCCGGATGTCATCGAAGCTCAACGCTCCCGCCTGGCCGCGGCCAGCGATCTGGCTGACCCGCTGGCGCAGGATCACGGCGAGCGAGTGGGTGTTCGGTGTTGTGAAAAAGGACGCCGACGCCGTGTGCCACTCGCCGTCCGCTTCAGGTGCCGCGGGCCAGTGGACTTTCAAGGTCAGTCCGCGCCCGGCCATGTAGTGGTTGGCGAATGGCCCGCCAACTGAAATCCGGCCCTCCGACTTCGCCTCGACGACGGCGAAGTCTGCATAGGTTTCGCCTGCGGCCTTCATTCTCCTACGGAAGACGTAGTGAGTACTTGGCTCCGCTGGGAGAACCCACCCGTAGCGGGCACGACCACCGAGCCCGCGCAGCACGAATGCTTGCCCCTCTTCGGCGGGCTCCACGGCGCTGCCGCCCTCCATGCGCCAGCCGGCTTTCTCCGGATCGAAGGCCTCGAAGGTCTCATCGAGTTCCAGTGTGCGAGCCAGGTCAGGAAGGCTATCCACGTCGGCAGCCGCCTGGATGGAGCTGAGGGGGCTGTCGATACGGGCGGCCGAGAGGAGAGACCCGAGGCGGATCACCCCGGAGGGTGTTTCGTGCGGCTCAATTGGGGCCGTGGACGTGTTGTGGGGGAATACGACCAGGGCCAAGAGAGCCCCGGCTCCCAGACAAGCGGCACCGCGCAGGGTGAGGGGTGTAAGCATGGGTGGTGACCTTGCCAGGGGTGAGCCGGTTGCGACAGCAAAAACCAGATGAGTGGTCCGGCATGAGTCACGCAGGGGCTCGAGGAGTCCTTCTCAGCCAGGCCCGGTGAGGGGCTGTGCTCAGAACTGGACCTCGACCTCCAACGGTTCACCTTCCACGACAACGATCTCCCGTGTGTCTACCGCGGGGTCGGGCATCTCACCACCAGGGCCGGACGGTATCGCGTACAACGTGGTCGTCAGACTCCAGCGCCCGGGAGCCATTCCCTGGACCTCTGCGCTGCCGTTCTGGAAACTGGATCTGCGTGTGCCTCCATCTCCCTTCCCGTCTTCTCCGCCGCTCAATCGTTTCAGGTTCACTGAACCGAATTGGCCGGGTTGGCTATCCGGACCCAGCACCCGGATAGACAGGGTCGAGCCAACTTCAAGCCGCACTTCAATCCCCGTCCGGACCTCATCGGGATTGAGCTCCTCGATCTCAACGTCCACCGGCTGATAGCCATCAGACGTGACCTTCAAGGTCAGGTCTACATCCGGCCGAACGCCGTGCAGGCGGAAGGAGCCGTCCTCATCGGAAACCGTACGGGAGTCTGGGCCCCCAATACTGATGATACTCGTGCCACTGCCGCCGCCACTCCCTGAAACGGACGCCGAGATCATCATCATGGAGCGCGATCCTCCGCCGGGTCTTGAGACCTCTGGTCGGAGCACGGCACCGGCGACTCCATCGCCTGCCGTATCCACTACCCGCCCCTCGAGAATCGTGTCGCTGAGGTCGTAGTTGAACTCGTTCTCACCCTCACTGAGCGTGACGCGCAGGACCGTTTCCATCCAACGCCCCGGATGGTCTACGGTGAGCTCGTATTCTCCGACCTTGCGGTCCTTCAACTCGTAGGCCCCGGTGGAGTCTGTCTGCTCCGGGTTGGAGCTGAATGGCATCATGCGTGACATGGGGTCATCCTGCCCGGTCCAGGGGGACAAGCTGAGACTTGCGTTGGCCAGGGGGCGTCCTCGGACCGTCAGCCGGCCGCGCAAGAGTCCACGCGGGGGGCCCACCAGTTCAAGTTCATGGTTCATGTTGTTCCCCACCTCGATCCGGGTCCAGTCCTTGCCGGGCGAGTCATCGCCCCTCCCAGAGAACACCATGAAGCCTGATGATCCTGTCGATTCCTCTATGCGGAAGGAGTGGGATCCCGGGCTGAGGTGCTCGTAGGTGCGAACGCCCTCGTCGTTTGTCCGATGCATGCTGTCATCGTCACCAGAGGGCGTACGATGGCCGATTCTCGTGTTGGCCAAGGGCTCACCCGATGAGTCGCGGGCGGTAATTCTCACCCCACCTCCAATCATGAGTCGGACCTCCAACTCCTCAGCCGCATAGGTGCGCTGGGGCAGGTCGAGCGTCGCGTAGTTGGCGTGACTCACCCGAAGCGTCATGGCCTTGCCTGGGATCGTTGTCAACTCCGCAATGCCTTCACTGTTGGTGCGGACCGATTTCTGTGGGCCTCCTATCGACACACTTCTAATGACAACCCCCTGCTGCTGTGGGCTCGGAGGATCAACCAAACGAACGCGCGCCTTGGCTACGGGATTCCCCGTGGCGTCGTCCAAGACCTTCACACGCAAAATCGGCACGGGCCTCAAGCGAATGGTGCCCAGGTCTTGCATATTGCCCGGGTTGATTTGCACGCGTTCATTCCTGTAGGGCTCGAACCCAACGGCCGCGACCTCCAGAGTGGTGTGAGATCCATCGGAATCGACCTCGGCGAACGATGCACGGCCCTCGGGGTGGTGCTCAAGGGCTTTTCCGTCGGCATCCTTCAACGGCTTCATTTGAAACCGCCCCGCGGATGCCGTGAACTCCTCGATGAGCGCACCCGTGCTGGCGTTGACCACGTGAAACTCGATGCCCGCACGTGAGGTCAATTCAAGCACGAGGCCATGGTCTCCCGCGCGGCCAGTGGCACTTGCCGAGTCCTCCTGAGCGAAGAGGAGATTTCCCTTGCGGGCGACCAGAAAGTTGTAGGACTTGGACAGGCGCAGGCCGGTCACTTCGAACTCGCCCGTCTGGGAGTTGCGGCTTGTTATCGGCCCCCTGCGAACCCCTTTCACCTGTTCTATGAAGTCTGCTCCCACGGGCCGGGCCTGGACCTCATAGGTGTCTTTGTCGGCAGGATTCCAACCGTGCACCAGACCACTGGCGGACCCACCCGGGTCCAGCTGAATGGTCAATTCCCCCGGTTGGTAGCCGGGTTCGTCGCACTGCCCCTTGACCTCCTTGTTGGGGTGCTGGGCGTGATGGACGCTCACGAGGTATGGACCGGGGGCCAGCTCATCCAGAACGAATCGCCCCGTGGCGTCAGTCGTCGCGTCGGCGGGTCCTGCCCTGTCCGAAGCGACGACGATGCTCATTCCCCCTTGATTCTGCTGGGCCTGGACACGCAGTTGGGCGCCCTCCAGTGGCTGACCCAGGTCGCTCAGCACGCTGCCGGCCAGTATGGCGCCGGGTTGCAGCACGAAGTCTCCCAGATTGCCATCCTCGGGTAGGGGCAGATCGTCTTGCGAGAACGGAGCGAAACGGCTGGCTCGGACGTGAATGGTCGAGCCTGATCGCTTGGGAGCGTCCAACTCGAACCGGCCCTTGGAATCGGTTTGGACGGCATCTTCAGCTTCTTGCCGCCCACCAAACGCCGCGAAGGAGAACCCTCCCGACGCGCGATTCATCCAGACGCGAGCATCTTCCACGGCGTGGCCTGAGAGAGTCACCACTCGCCCTCTGAAACGGCGCTGTTCAATTTCCTCTTCCGGCTGCTCTGTACTGGTGGACGCTTCCAACTCAGGGGCCAGCACCCGATTACTTGCACCCTCAGCTTGGACGAGGGCTGTCGGGGCATCGAGATTATCGACTCCACGATCAGAAGCCACCGTGGGTTCTTGCGAACCATCACCCAGGCTGGGGTTGGTGGAGCCTACCAGAGTAGGCTCCCCCTCGTTGTTGAGGATCAGCAGACCAGCAACGATGACAATGAGTGCGAGAGGGATGAGAGTGCGCGAGTTCATTTGGTGTCCAAGGGTGAATCGGGGCGGCGATCATAACCACCTCGAGCGGGATTGCCCGTATGTGGGCGGCTTCCCCTTGGGCTCAATCACCCAGTGCCGTGTCGAGACTACACGCCAGGCGTCGATCCAAGCGCACGGCATACGTTGTGGCCAGTGCAATGGTTCCCAAGGCGGCGGGTCCGGCCGAGAAAAGGGTGCGTAAGACCTTTCTGTTCGCGTCACTCGCCCCCTCCTCGCTGCCCGCACCGATGTGCTGGAGTGCCCATAAAGCCAACGCGGCTGCCGCCATGGCTGGCACCTTGCGCGTGCTCATCCACAGGCCCGAGTGCAACCCCTCCAGTCGATGACCGTGGGCCCGGCGCACCAGGGCGGGCGTGTCCGCGAAGAGGGAGGAAGACATGCAGAGCACCCCACCGGTTGCAAATCCCGAAAGGCCTGCCAACTGAAGGAGCCCCCTTGCGTCGCCCACGCCCAAGATCCACCAGCCCGCATGCGCTGTAATCCAGATTGATAGTGCCACCCGTAAGCCAGTCAGCTTCTCCCATTTCGGAGCCATTAGTGACCATGCGATCAACCCGGCCAGAGCACAAACCAGTGCCGTGGGCAGAGCATCTTCTCCATTCAAGCGCACCACCTCGTCCAGGTACGCGGGCGCGAGAGCCCACTGGGCGGCCAGGCCGGCGATGGCCAAGGAGTGCACACCGCAGAGGGAGAGGAGGGTGCGACTCTTCATCACAGCCTTCAGGTCTTGACCGATGGTAGAGGGGGAGCTGACCTCTTCCTGAGAGTGTCGGTTCTCTTGCAGGGCACGCACGCACAAGAAGACGGAAACGACCGTGAAGGGGATGGCGATGGGTACCCATGAGCTGAGCCAGCTCCTCGCCATGGGAACAAGCGGATTCCACGTGAGCACCAGGATGAGCGCCGCCAGCAGGAAGCATCCATCCCGGAGGGCCCAGACGCGCGTGCGCCGGTCGTGGCCGCCGATCAGATCGAGCCCCAGGGCTTCGTGAGTCACAGCCACGGCCGTGGTGAGAATCAACGACAAAGAGAAAGCGAGGGTGAACCACACCGTGCCCGCCCCGGGAACGGGATCCAGGGTCATGGCCGCACCCCCAGCGAGGGGTATCACCAGCAAAACCAGGAGGGGGCGTCGACGCCCGAATCGGGTGCGCAAACGATCGGAAGCCAACCCGACCACGGGAGCCAACAGCACGTCCAACAACCGAACCGTCAGAACGATGATCGCGAGCGTGGTGAGGTCGAGACCGTGCACCTTGTGATAGAAGCGCGGCGCAGCCAGTTGCAAGGGAAGGACTAGCAGCGCCAGACCCAGGGCTGGAAGGCAATAGGCGATCGTGGCGAACCGGGGTAGGGGGGCAGGCATGGACTCCTGTGGGGCCGGCTTAGCCTCGGGTCCTTTCCCCTCTAAGGCTCAGTAGACCTACGATGAGGAGGACCAAGCTCAGTCCGTAGGCGGCGACCACAACTCCTTGGGCCTGTGTGAGGGACTCGATGGCGGTTTGGTTTTTGGCTTCTTCCCCGGCGATGTTCCCCGCAAGAATCGCGAAGGCGTTGTTGATGGCATGGGCCAACATGGCGGGAATCGTGGAGCGGGTCCACCAGGCTATCATTCCAAACCAGATGCCCAAGGGCAGCACGGCCGTGGCGTGCATCGGGTCCATGTGAGCGGCGGCGAAAAACACGGCGGGCACGAGGACGGCCAGGGCAAACCCGTGCCGACGGCTCAGACCCTCGCGCACAAAGCCGCGAAAGAACAACTCCTCGCTCAAGCCAGGCAGGACGGCGGCGCAGAGTACGACCAACACAAGGCCTAGACCGCTCTGCCCCAGGAGCAGGTTGCTCAGCTGTTCCAGGTGGGAGGAGGGCTTGGTCAGGTCGAAGAACAAGCTGGCAAAGAGGGCACTGCAGACTTGAATCGTTGGCGTCGCAAGGGCAAGGGCCAGCCAGGTTCGGGTGGAGAGGGCTGGCCGCCGAAGTCCAAGTCTCTCCTTCCATGGGCGAGCCGAGAGCAGGGCCGGGACAAGTGCGGCGAGGATAAAGAACGCCTGGCCCGGCAGGACAATGACCACCAGACCCATGAGGTTCCCGGACAACTCCATGATCCAGTCATTCATCCCACTCCCCGTGAAGACCCCATCGGGGCCCCATAGCATCGCGGCCAGAACCAGGGCGCCGCCGGAGAACAGGAGCAGACCTGGCATGGCGGCGACCATGCCGGTCCAACTTGGCCATGTGCGGTTCCCATCGGTTCCAGTCCATTGCCCGTTGGAGTCTTCGTGAGCCATGCTCCCATCATTGTCTAGGGGCCCGGCAGGCGCACGAGCATTCTCAGCTTTGCACATGGAAAGGAACATCTTGATCATGGAGTCCGAATCCGGATCAAATCTGGCGGCCCAGACTCAAAATTTGCCCTCGCAGTAGCGATCACACCTGCGTGTATGTTCGTCATGGCTCGAGTGTGAATGGCGGGCAAAGATGCAGAGCCTGGCTCGGTCCACTGGTGAGCCAGTTGGACAACGGGGAATTGCCGGTCACGACTGACTACAGCGACGTGATGCCGAGATCCTGTCTCCTTGCTTCCGGGGAGCGACCGACTGCCGCCGGTGTTTCCAAGTTACACCCCCACTTTCCTGGGAATCGTCTCCTGACGGCACGGAAGTGGGTATCCGGTCTGCTCTGGCAGGCATAGCATGGGGGAATGGGCTGGCGTTTCCTTGCGCCCCAGGCGGCACGGACAGGGGCAGGAAGAAAAATGGCAAAACGGCAGACTCAAAAGCGGGATGGGCTCGGTTCATCTCCCGTGAAAGAAAGCCAAGAACGCCCGGAGCATGGAGAGGGCGTGCAATGTGAGGAGAATGTGACGGTCGATTCCTTGTTGGCCAAATGGTTGGACGGGTTGGGGAGAGACGACGCTGAGGCCCAGGATCTGGCGCGCACCATCATTGAAGAGGCGCCGCCGCACCTACGCGACCCCCTGCGGAAGCGTATCGCCGAACTGCTAGAACTGTCCCGCCTGAGCGCCACCTCGTCTCGCTACAGCGCGGGAGAGAAGGTCGGACCTTACATCCTGGCCAAGAGGCTCGGCCAAGGAACGACAGGCACCGTCTGGGCCGCAGAAGATCCCGAGGGCCGCAGCGTGGCGCTCAAGATCATTCATCCCCTGTACCAGTCCAGTCCTGAGGGTGTTCGGCGCCTGAAGGTGGAGGTGGAAGCTGCATCGCGCGTGCATCATCCATCTCTTGTCGGGATCACCGGTAGGATCGAGGAGGAGGGCATCTTAGCGCTCGTCACTAATCTGGTGGGAGCGGGGCTTACCCTTGCCGATGAGCTGACCGAGTATCGAGAGGGGCAAGCCCAATGGAATGCGCCCGCCATCGTCGCCCGCCTACTGAGTGCCGTACGCGGAGTCAGTGCCTTGCATGCGGCCGGCGTTCTGCACCTGGATCTCAAGCCTGCAAATCTCCTCATTGCAAATGACCTGAGCTTGAAGGTGACGGACTTTGGGTTGGCGAGAATTCAGGATGACCCTTCCCTGACCCGAACCCTCCAAGTTTTGGGAACCCCCGCATACATGAGTCCCGAGCTTGCCCGTGGCGATCGGCGTGGGGCTGACGAGCGATCGGACGTGTTCGCTCTGGGTGCGATCCTGTTCGAGACTCTCACGCTGAGCCGTCCATTTGGGAGCGGATCACCGGCATCCGTCATGCGTTGCATTCTGGACGAAGAACCCGGACCCATCCCTCGTATTCTGGGCGGGTTCACTCGTTCCGAGTCGCGGTCTCTGCGCTCCATTGTCGGGCGTTGCCTGGAGAAAGATCCAGAGAATCGCTATCAGGATGCCGGTGCCCTTGCCCAGGATCTGGAGTGCGCCCTCGGCGGCCAACCTGTAGCGGGTCTGGCAATAAAGCGGCGTCTGGCCTTGGTCGGCCGCAAGTACCGGCGCGCGGCCCTGTTGGGAACCATGACGGCGGTCTTTATCGCTGGCGCCATACTCGTTACCAATCGACAGGCTACCTTGAGGGCGCAGGCGGAACGGGCCCTGGAATTGACGACGACCATCATTCAGGTTGTAGGCACGGGTGTGACGCACTTCGACCAGGAGAGAGTGAACAGTCTGGTGGATGATCTGCGAAGAGTGTCTGCAGAGGAGGATGTCGGGCTAAAATTCAGGACCTCGGTGATCTCAAGCGCGGGGGGCCTCTTCTGTGAGCGGGGCCTGCTGGAGCCAGGGCTGGACCTACTGGAATTGGCCCTAGGGCTTGAGGAAGACGAGCATGCCGCCGATCCCCACGCTCGCGCGCATATCTTGTTGACGGACTCCTACTACAGGGAGCGCATTGGCGACCTTGAAGGCGCCGTGGCGCGTCAAGTCCGGGCGGCCAAGATCTTGTCGACACTTACTGACGAGTATTCCGCGCGCCTCAGGGCAGAGGTGTTGGGTTATTCGTGGGTCAATTCCTGGTTGCTCGGAACATCGGGAGCGGAAGTTGAGGACCTTCTGGGCGGTCAGTCAGTGCAGGATTTGGCGTTCGATTTGTCAGTCTCTCATCCTGCTTGGGGGGGGGAGTCGAAGACCCAATACCTTGAACTCTTGGTCATGCGTCTGAACGTCGAACTGCAAGGCGTTACCCCCGGCCTTGCGGAGTCGGCTCACAATGCAGTCAGCCGAATGGAGGGGCTCCTGGGTCCCGATCATCACTGGGTTCTGGACGCGCTCGCCTTTGAGGCCTGGGTGAACTACAAGCTCGGCGACCACTTGGCGACCCTAGGCCTGTACGGCACCCTTAAGAAGCGGGTCGAGAGATCCTCTGGCGCCAATGACGTACGCGCGGGGATTGCGGAGTTTGGCATGGGGACTTCTACCATCCATCTGGCCTCTGAAGATTTGCACGTGGAAAACGGCGAGGAGTACCACCTTCAGCGCATTCGCCCGCTTTTTGAGAGGGCGGTTTCCAGCCTAATGGCGTCTGTCGGTCCGGACAGTCGGTTGACGCTACACGCGCGCTTGAATCAGGCCGTGGGAGAAGGGCTATGCGATAGGCATGAGAACAAGCGGGCCCTCCTTGTGGACTTGCTGGTGGATATGGATCGCTGTCTGCTGCCATCCGACCCGCTACGCTTCACGGCACTTCGGGGTTTGTACGAGACCTACCTGTTTCAGGGCCGCTTCGAAGATGCAGGTGAGTTGATGTCGCAGCGATGGCGAGCCTATCTTGACGGTCTCGGTGCCGCACTTCCGCTCGCCTTCGACGACCTAGGTGAACACCTGAGAAAGTGGCCATTGGTTCCTCCGGGCTCCCATGGCCCCGATCTACTCAAGCTGGTTGAGGCTTTTGTGGACGCATGTAGCACGAGTCCATTGGCAGGAGCGATGGAGGCCGCAGGTTGGGTCCAGGCAATGGCCGATCGGATTCAGGCCGTACGCGACGGAGACCCGGAACGGGTCATGGAGTTGCGCGAGGCGGCGCGCATACCCCGCTTGCCCATGGCGTGGTACGAAACCCAATGGACTGACCGCAAGGAAGGCAGCGATTTGACCGTAAGAGAGTTCATCTGGAATAATTGGAATGCGTACGGTGCTAGCCCACCGTTCGTCCTGTCCTTGGCCCTATGTCGGGCGGGTCGCTTGGATGAAGCGCGGGCCAGCCTTGCCCAGCTGGATCCAATGGATACAGATGAGCGCAACAGGCCCTACGTCGGGGCGCGGATCACCTTTGCCAAGGCTCGCATCATGCAGGCGGCTGGTACTCCGGGGGGCGTCGAAGAAATCCTGACCGCTTCAGATGGATGTGAGGATTGGATTCCCCTGATCCGTGTCATTCTGAGTCGTGAAGACTGACGCCTCTTCGATCCAAAAACCGCCTAACCGGGATCAGGACCGAAGCAATAGAGGGCGCTTTGAGAGCGCACGACTACGTGCTGTCCTGCGACGGCGGGAGTAGACCAAACTTCTTCGTCCACGCTTCCTGCTGAGATTTCTTCCCAGCCCTCATCGGCATCGAGGAGCAGGAGTTGGCCGGACTGGCTGGCCAGGAGAATGCGCTTGCCAGCCGCCACGGGTGACGCGTAGTAGGCGTCGGACTCTCCCACGCGTCCTCGCTGGAGCACCCTCCCCGTGGCCGCCTCCAATGCCGTGAAGATACCACCGCGTTTGATCATGTAGATCGTCCCATCCAGGACAAGAGGTGAGGGAATGTCCGGCAGCCCGCGCCGGTCGTCCGCGAACCAGCGCACATGGGTGTCGGTGACGTTTCCGGTGCCACCGAGTTGGATGGCGAAGAGCCCGCCAAGGGCGCGGGTGGTGGCCAGGGCGTAGTCCCAGTCGGCAGAATCCAGGAGCGAATCGCCATTCAGGTCCAGAATGAACCAGATCTGCTGGACGAGCTCATGATCCCACTCCTCACGGTCCAGGAAGCCGTTGTCGTTCTCGTCACGCAGCTCGAGTAGTTCTTCAAAAGTCCCGCTGAATTTGGGGATACCCATTTCAGAGGTGGAGAGCATGAAGGAGTTGACGATGCAGAGGTCCCCGTCGATCACTGGCACCGCCTTCGTTTGCCAGGCACCGCCATCGACCCACCACAACTTGGAGCCATCACGAGGTGAGTAACCGGCTATCTGGAATGAACCTGAAACGATGATCTGAGGATTGCCCTCGGTGGGGGTGTAGAGGGTCGGTGTGGAGTAAGAGTGGGTGACGTTGTTGCGTTCCGTCCGCCAGCGCTCCTCGCCGGTCGCGGCATCGAGGCCCACCAGGAATGACCCGGTGTCCTGATCGATCATCTGAATCAGCAGGCCTTCGTGCACCAGTGGTGAAGTGGCCAGGCCGTGAGGGATGTTGATGATGCCCAGGTCCTTGCGCCACAACTCATGACCGGCCATGTCGTACGTGATCAGCCCAGCGTGATGAAACAGGGAATAGACCCGCTCCCCATCCGTCACGGGGGAGGGTGCCGCAGGTGAGTTTGCGCCGGGCCGTTTCCCGTCGTAGGGCAAGCTGGCTTTCCATTGAACTTCGCCATTGTTGCGGTCAAGGCAAAGCGTGAAGAGATGCTCCTTGTCGGCTCCCGTGATGAACACTCGCTCACCACAGATCGTGGGCGAGGAGTAGCCCTTGGGGATCTCGGTTCGCCACAGGAGGTTGGTCTCCGTGTCGAGCACGTCGGGTAGCACCGCGTTGACTGCGATCCCTGTACTGTTGTTGCCGCGGAAGCCTCCCCACTCGGGCGGCTCAGGTCGGAAGGCCGGCTGGGACTCCAACGGGCTCGGCTGGACGGTCGGGCGTGCGGGTTGGGGTGCGCAGGAGAGGCACAGGAGCAAGAGCAGAGATCGTGTCATTGGTGCATCTTCCAGCCGCGAAGTGGATTGCGCCAGGGAAGGCGATGCGGCTTGCATGATTCCTACACACCAGAGGCGGGATCGGGGTCCAGAGGCGTGAAATGGGCGAATGGGTTTTGAGTTTCTGGTAGTTCGGCCAGGGGTGCAAAGCTGGCGCACTCTGCCAACCCTCCCCAGATTTCCATCACGGCGGGGTTGGAGTGGGCCGAACGGGAAGCCTCTTCCGATCTCCACTCGAATATCTCCAAGAGAGAGCCGTCCGCGGCTGTCGCGTGCACAAAGGGCCTGTCCGTGACCAGGCTCTCGGCGATGAGGACGGGCGCATGCCGAGCGACCAAAGCCCGCACGTCGTCGTCTCTACCATCGCGGGGCTTGTAGCGGCAGATGACCAAGACAGGCCCTTGCCGTTTCGTCGATTCCATGGGGCGCTCCTGGAAAAATGTGGACTGAGTTGCACGACCAGCGCAGAGCATGCAAGCGTGAGTCGAACGGCGAGTCGATCAGCGGCTCAACATGTCCATGACGGAGAAATAGAGAACCGAGAGCCAGGCTTCCTTGCCCGCGGGCGAAATATGCAAGGCGTCGCCGGCCATGTTGCCATTGGGGATACGGCGGACATCCAGGAATACCTTGCGCAGGTCCACATAAAGAACCGACTTGTCCTTGTTGAGAGCTTTGAGTCGATCGTGGATTGCGTTGATGCAAATGCGGCGGGGGTCATCGGGTGTGGCGCCTGCGGGGAATGGACCACAGACCACGATCTTGGCCTGGGGTTCGCTTTCGCGCAGGGAGGCCACCACGGCTTCGATGCCCGCCGCGGTCTCGCGTGCCGTGTGACCCGCGGCGGCCACGTTGTTCACCCCGATCTGCAGCACGATCACCCGGGGATTCATGGAAGCCAAGGCACCGTGCTTGATGCGGTACAAGAGGTGTTCCGTGCGATCTCCGCTGACCCCCAAGTTGATTGCCTTGGAGGCTCCGAAGTCACGATGGAAGGGCCCGGTTCCTCCCTCGTGGGCCACGCGATCGCCGGCGCCTGAGAGTGACTGGGTGATGGAATCGCCCAAGAAGACCACTGTGGCCTCCGGATGTTCACGGCCGAGAGCCTGCAACTTGGCCAGCTCGTCCCACCAGGTCCCGCCGCCCCAGCCCGCTGCGCTGCCTCGGTACTCCGCAGAGGGAACAGCGCGCACCGTGGGCATTGTCGAATGTCCCAGTACGGTCAGAATCGAACGGCGCAAGGAGGCGGGGGGATGCACGCCGTGGGGGTGGTGCTTTGCGCCGGGCTTGGGCCAGTGGTACACGGGGCCGCCACGCCGCTCCCATGCCTGGGCCAGGCGCAGGCTGTTGCGGCTAGGAGGAACGACTTCGTCCGCCAGGCCCACGGCAACGAAGAGCGGCACCCCCTCCTTGGCCGGGCGCTGAGACTTGGCGACCAGTTGGCCTGCCACGCGCATGCCTTCCTCCTCGTTCCAACCCCACGCTTTCAGGGCCTCAGCCCACTCGGCCTCCCTGCGCTGTCCGTCCTTTCCCCCTGGCCAGGTGGAGAGATCAAAGACCCCGTTGTCCACGTACAGACCAGCTATCTTCTTGGGATTCACCGTGGCCCAGTGCAGAGCAGGCAGTCCGCCCCGGCTCATTCCCATCAGAACAGGTTGGCTTGAGAGGCGCGGACCGTCGTCCTGGCGCAGAAGATCGTAGAACTCCGTCATGCGCCGGAGCGCCTCGGGGCTTCCATAGAGGCCAGCCACGTCGACATACGCCAGGTACATACCGCGATCGAGCAGTTCCAATTCGAGGGCGGGTTCATGCCCAAAGAAGCGCATGCGCCAGAGCCATGGGCGACCGCGCAGCCCTTCGTGGGGTGCGACAAGAATGCAGGCCGCACCAGACTTGGGCAGGTTGAAGTCCATCCTCTCGAACCCGTGATAGTCACTCGTCGAGAGGTTCACCAGGTTCGCCTCCAGCTCCGCGCCCAGCGCAGTGTTTCCCGTTGAGGGGAGGCCCTTGCCTCGCTTGGCGAGGACCGCTTCCGCCAACCGTTGGGCCAGCGCCCTTGCACCGAACGGCGAAGTGTGTACCCCGTCCACGGTTTCAGCGGCAGTAAACACACGGGCCAGATCGTGATACTCGATGGCCTTCTTGCCCCGTGCGACTTGCCGTAGGGCTTGACCAATCTGTTTCAGACGTGGAGCTCGCTCTGCAAGGTCGGCCCGTCGCTCCGGAGCCAAGCCAGACGCATCTGGGAACATTGGGGGCGGAGTGCAAAGGAGGACTCGTGTTCCCTGGCTGTCCTTGCGCAGAGCTTGCACCATGGCCCTCGCGTCGTCCTCTAGGTCCGCCGCATGTTCCCAATTGGGGCGCTGCTCGTTCTGACAGGTATCGTTGGTGCCGAGAACGACGATGACCGTGTCGGGTTTCCAGGCGAGGACCTCTTCCCAACGGGTTGTCCCCACAAAGGGCTTGTCCGCTGCTCCAAGAAGCGTTGAGCCGCCCACGCCGAAGTTGCGCACCTCAAAACCATCCCCCAGGATGTAGCCGAGTTGTGCGGGGTAGTGGTTCTTCTCGCGTGCCGCAACCTTGCTTCCATAGGTGATCGAGTCCCCGATGCACGCAACTTTGAGGGGGGTGTCCTCCAGGCGAGAGAACTCGGATCCTGTGACCGTGGGGAGAGCAAGGGAGGCCAGAAGCAGGGAGTGAAGCATGGGCTCATCCTAACGCCCAGGATCCCAGGTCTCCGCCCACAACACTTCTTGGCCCTCTGCCCACAGAATCTCCTACAGAGCCCTGCGACTTCGTGCGAGAAATCGGATGAAATGGTGGAGTGGTCTCCTGTCTGGGGGAAAGCAGACAAGTCCCATACGAATGGCCTCGCGGGACCAACGAAGAGTCCAGCGCAGAAGTCTGCACCCTTTCCAGGGTGTGTAGCCCGCGCCCCTCCCTGCTCACCTACACTCACTCTCCGTCACCCCCGACCACCATCCATGCGTTCACTCCTAGTCTGCACCCTGCTTTCGCTCGTCCCCGGCACCGTCTCATCCGGGGGGATAGAGTGGCAGGCTTCCTACGAGTTGGCACTGATCCAAGCCAAGGCCGAGAACAAGGTCGTGTTTGTGGCCGTCAACATGGATGGTGAGCGAGCCAATGAGCGCATGGTCAAGGACGTCTATCGCGACAAGGTGATCACTAAGCTCGCAGCTGAGACGATCAACCTGGTGGCGTCCAACAACACCCATGGATCCAGCAAGACTTGTTCGCGCTTCGGTTCCATCTCTTGCGTCGAACACCGTCAGGTAGACGTGCACGTGCGTGGGAACGTTTTGGCGCCCGATGCGGACGGATTCGTGATTGCCCCCCAGCACGTGTTCCTTGCGCCAGATGGAAAGCCAATACTCTCGGTGCCCTATGGTGTGACAGAGGCCGAGCTAGAGTGGTGTTTCGTGACGGCCCTGCGTTCGATTGATGGGGACTTCCCGCTCAAGATGTCCTCCAAGGCGCGGCCTCCTGCGAGGCTTGTCATGGATGGAGTCTTCGAGGGTGCTGGTGGTGAGTCCTCTCAACCTCTGACGCGCGAAGAAGTTCTGGAGTTGATCAAGGAGTTGAAGAAAGGGCGTGCCGAAGCAAAGCAGGAGAAAATCAAGGTGCTGGCTACCGCAGATGAGCCAGAGGCGCGCGAGTACCTGACGTCCATCCTGCGCGCCGGGCGCGGTGGAGGCGGAAGGCGTGGTGGCGGTGGCCGCGGGGGAGAAGACCGTCGCGGAGAATTACTGCGCTGGATCGGTGCGCACTCGCCGCCGAGCTACTGGGAGGTAGCTGTAGAGTTCTTGGGTGCTGGGGAAGAGGAGTTGCGAGCCGAGGCCGTTGTGGCCATGGAACAACTTGGGTCCCCCGACTCTCTGCGCGAGGTGTCCGGCCGGGTAGGCAAGGAAAAGGACCCCCAGATCAAGAAGAACCTGTATCGCGCCCTGGGTGCGGTGGGCAGTGACGATAGCCGTGCCCGCGCCACCCTCCTGAAGAGGGCCCGCGACGGGCGCGACGAGCTGCTCCAGGCCAACGCCCTGCTTGCCCTGGGCGTTTTAGCTCCGGATGAGGACATTGAGGAACTGCTGCGCGAAACGGTGGCTGAAGAAGAAGAAAGCGCCCAGGTTGCGGCATTGCTTGCCATCGGGCTAACGCGAAACGCGGAGTGGATTGAGTACCTCGAAGCGCTGCCCAATGATCCGACATTAAGGCGCCGGGCCAAGGCCATCGAGGTTTCGCTGGGAGTCTTGAAGGGTGCCCCCCTGTCCACCATGGAGGCAACCGTCATGGCGGCCGGTACAGACCAGATACCGCGCGAGCGGATTTTTGGTGGGACTGTCCGCCGCTCGGGTGCCAAGCAGGGGAAGGCCAAACGCCCTCCGGTCGGTGAAGGAGAAGAGGCGAGTGGGGAAGAAGCCGAGGGCGACGACGGCCTCTAGATCCTCGCCGTCAGCCAGCGTTTTGAATGAACGTGGCGTGCGCGAAGATCGGATTGAACCCCAAGCGTCTCGCATTGCGTTCAGTTGCGATACCCGTCAGGGAGGACACGGTGATCCACTTGGCTCCCGTCTTGCTGGCGAACTCCATGCGATGGGCCATCAGGTGCGTCTGGATCCCTCGGCCGCGAAACTCGGGCAGGACGCTCGTTCCAATAAGGCAGGCCTGGTCGCCCAAGGTTTCAAGCAACCCTCCCCCTACAGGTATGCCATCCCACAGGGCCAAGAAGGGCGTACACCGCGGGTGGTCGACCACCCGCCGGGTTATCTCTGCCAATGCCCCCGGACTCTCGCTGTCGTGCTCCATGAACCCCGAAGTTGAAATTTCAATGAACACACCCTCTTCTTCGGGGAGAGGTTGGCGGATCTCCAACATCTGATCCGGAGGGCTCCAGGGGCTGGTCATGGGGGCAAGAGGCTCAGCTAGGTCGCGCGCCAGGACCGTCAGTATTTCACACAGCTCAAAGTGGCGGGACTCCAAACCCTTGACCAGAGAGTGATGGGCGCTCGGACAGGCGGACACTCGGGGTTTTGCGTTGCGCTCGCGATAGAATTTCACCAACCGGTTCAACTCATCCTCGGTGACTGGGCCATCCAGTCCCATTGCATTGGCTTGGTTTGACCAGCATCCGGGGCGCGAATAGCACATCCACCCTCCCGCAATCGCCTCGGATTCCAAGGCAACTTCAGAGATGCTCAACGCCATGCGGCGTTCTTCCAGGGCGGCCATTTCTTCTGAAGAGTGCTCCATTGCCCGCACAATGATGGGTGAATGGCTCCCCATGGGCACGAAAGTTCCGCAGGCGATGTGAGAAAAACTGACCCACGATGAGGCCTTGCGGGCTGACCGTGCCACCCTCAAAATCTGCAGCGGCCATGACCGCTCCTGCGCCCCACTCACCCGCCTTGGAGATCTCGTGCACCACTTGTGGTGCATTGGTGGTGGTGGAGGAGGACCTGCGGACCGTCGAGTGCCCCTATTGCGCTTCGCCGCATGTAGTCGAACGGCCTCCCCAAGCGGGGCGCCCCGATCCCGTTTTCGTTTTGGCGTTCACTCTCGATCGCGAGGCGGCGACGAGTATCGTGAACTCGTGGATCAAGAGCCGTGGACCCTTCGTCAAGAGCGGCTTGAAGGAGGGCGTGCTGGAGCGCACGCGCGGTGTGTACCTCCCGAGTTACCTGTACGGGGCACGGGCGCATGCCAACTACACGGCCAAGATCGGCGAGGACTACACCGTAACCGTTACCTACACCACCACGGACTCCAAGGGGCGGACCGTGACGCGGACTCGAACGGAGACGCGTACCGAGTGGCGGGATCTCGCAGGTCGCTACGAGTGCTACGTCACCGATACACTTGTCACTGCATCGAAGGGTATTGGGAATGCCGAGCTGGAGTCGGTGGAACCGTTCGACTTGCGGGCGCTGCGCCGATACAGCCCCGACTTGCTGGCGGGGTGGATTGCCGAGGAGCCTTCACTGGCCGCGGACGAGTGCCGTCGGACGGCGCAGTCCGAAATGCGGGAGAGCATCGGGCAGGATCTCGCCGCCTTCATGCCAGGCGATTCGTCGAGCAACATCCGAGCCAATGTGACATTCAGCGAAGAGGTGTCGCATCTGGTTCTACTACCTGTGTGGGTCTTCGCGCTTCGCTATGGCGAGGACGAGGATCCGATTCGGATCGTCATTAACGGCCAGAACGGTCAGGTGGGTGGCCGATTGCCCCTCTCCTGGGCAAAAATCGGTGGAACCGTCCTCTTCAGCCTGCTGGCCCTGGCGGCCATCTTTGTCATTGCGGGGCTGCTCTCATGAGCGAAGTTACTTGTAACCGCTGTGAATCCCCCCTGGAGGCCGGGGACCTGCGTTGCGCCGTGTGTGGCGACGTGCCTGAGCAACTGGTGCCGCAGGTTGTCGGCACCGGACTGGAGCAAACCGTCCTACGCTGTGGGCAGTGCGGCGCGGCGACGCGCTACGACGCGCGATCCGAGTCCGTGAGGTGCTCCTTCTGCAGCGGTGAACTCAAACCGGAGGAGTTGACCGATCCCGTAGAGCAGACCGAGGCCTATCTGCCCTTTACTGTGGACCGCGATGGCGCACGGTCCGCCTTGAGATCCTGGCTGGGAAACCTCGGCTTCTTCCGACCCTCCGACTTGAAGTCGGCCGCACGCATCGAGGACCTTCGGCCTCTGTGGTGGGCCGGGTGGGTGTTTGACGCCCATGCGCGGGTCAGTTGGACGGCAGACTCCAATGCTGGCGCAGGCAGCAGCGACTGGGCCCCGCACTCGGGTCAGACGGACATGGTCTTCGACGACGTGCTCATTAGTGCCTCTCGCGGATTGAGCGACGAGGAGGCCTATGCCCTCTCGGCTTCGTACTCGCTGGGATCGGCCTTGCCTGAGCTTGAGGCCCCACCCGCCGATGCGACCCTAGAGGCCTTTGACGTCCAGCGCTCTCAAGCCCGCGAGCGTATCACCCACGGCATTCGGAGGGCGGCTGCCAGTAGGCTGCAGGAAGGCCACATTCCCGGCTCGCGCTTCAGGAACATCCACGTGCGCGCCCTCCTGACCGGCCTTGACACGAGGCGCATGTCGTTCCCGACCTGGGTTATGGCGTATCGCTACGAACACAAGCTCTTCCGCGTCGTCATTTCCGGCCAGGATGCACAGGTTCTGATGGGTAAAGCCCCGATCAGCTGGGCCAAGATTCTGATGATCGTCGCCGGCGTCATCATCACCGGCTTGGCGCTAGGCCTGCTCGCGGTCCTGTTTGCCTAACCGACCGATCGGCCATCAGTCGCTCCTTCCCGCCTCCTCCAAGGGGACGTTGAGGATGGGGTACTCACGCCAACCGTCGTAGTCAAAGTGCCACCACTCCCAGACGTACGTGCGGAAGCCCGCGCGTTCCATCACGGAGCGAATCGTGTCCCTATACCAGCGCTCAAGACTGGTACCGCCCGGGTACAGCGGGTGGGCTCTGGGCGAGAACTCGTCGTAGCCGCTCGTGGTACGGATTGGACGCCCGGTCTCCAGATCGTAGAGCGTGAGATCTACGGCGCAGCCCCGGTTGTGGCGTGAGCCCTTGCTGGGGTCGGCGACATACTGCTTGTGCTCAAGGGGCGTGGCGTCCCAGAACATCTTGGTCACACGCCAGGGGCGGTAGGCGTCGTGGATGAGTATTCCGTACCCAAGGGCAGCAAAATTCCCAGCAGCACGGTCCAGGGCTTCGGCTGCCGGGCGCTGCATGAGCGCACGCGCCTCGCGGTAGAACACCGTGCTCATGAAGTTGTTTGAAGTGGCGTAGCGCAGGTCGAGCCGGATGGAAGGGCTGATGGTGGTGACGTCGATCAGGTCGGGTGCGAGCTTGCCGGTCTCGAGCGGAGGGGTGGCAGCGGCGGCCATCAAGCGCAGCTGAGCCTGATCATGAAGCGGAGCTATCTTGAACGTCTCGCCTTCAATGGTGCCGACCGCGCGGCGTTCAAAGTCCACTTCACCCAAGAGCGCCGAAGCAATGGCTCCATTGGCATCCCTGCGAAACCGTACCTCCTCCGAGGCATACAGTCCGCTCCGGCGGGGGAGCTCGAAGCGGTCGGGCCGGCGGCGGCGAGCGGTTCAATCCAGAACCACTCGATCAAGGCCTCGAGCTGCCCATCGCGCTCGCGGATGTAGAGCACGTTGTGGTCAAGCCCGTACTCGCCGACGTACTCCACAAGTTCCGGCGGGCAGGGCGGGGGGGGCGTTGCCAGATCCACCCGGGTGTAAGGGGTACCACCGATCGCAATGCTCTTGGAATCGAGACGCTCGATCTGGGTACCGAAGCTGTGCCGGTCGTCCACCGTGAAGCGACCGCCCACATCGCGTACCTCGCAGATCTTCCCCCGCATTTCCAGAAGCAATCGGTCATCGTCCCAAGTGAGCCGCGCTTGATGCCCATCGCGCTGATATAGGCCGGCCAACTGCTTGCCACGCGCAGGGTTGATCCCACGGGAGTTCGCCAAGCGCGGCAGGGGCCGATCTGCAAGGGCGGCAAGCATCAACCGCAGGGCATGGTCGGCCAGGCGCCGGGTCACGCTGTTGCATCCATCCAGCGAGGCCGCGACGACAACTCCCAGACCTTCCTCGGGCAAGTAGGCGAGCTCGGTGGAGAAGCCATACAGGGCGCCGTTGTGTCCGCAGCGTCGGTGCCCGTCCAACTCGCCTACGTGGAAGCCGATCCCGAAGGGTAGTTGCGACCCGTCCGCTGCCTGGACCGGGGTCAACATGGTCTCCAGGGAGCTGGGCTGTAGGACCTCCGCCTTGTGTCCGGGCAGGTGTCCGAACAGGCCGCGCATGAACTTGGCGAGGTCCAGCACAGAGGCGTACAAGCTTCCCGCCGGGGACATGCCCAACTCAAACGTCGGCGCGTCAAAACTCCGCCCGTCGTAGGTCCACATACGCCCTTTGGCCAGGCGGGGGATGACCGTCGCGTTGCGTTCAAGCGAAGCGCTCTCTGCCATCCCCATGGGTTGCAGGACCAGGTCCGTCATCACCTCCGGATAGGTCCTGCCATGCAAAACCTCGAGGACGCGGCCCACCACAGCCAGGCCTGCATTGGAGTACTTGGTGCGCGACCCGGGTTCAAAGATCAGACGCGTGCCATTCAGGCTGAGGACGGTGTCCTCCAGGCTCGGCGCATCGGTCTCGAAGTAGTTGCCAACGGGAGGCTCTCGCAAGAGACCCGAGGTGTGGTTGGTCAGATGCCGCAGCGTGATGAGCGTCTCGAACTCGGAGACGGGTTGAAAGCTGGGCAGATAGGTTCTGACCGGCGCATCGAGGTCGATGCTCCCGTTCTCCACGCAACGCATCAGTGCGATGTCGGTGAACAGTTTCGAAACGGAGCCCACCCGGTACGCCGTGTCGGCCGTGGCGACACGACCCTCCTCAGCATCTGCGAGCCCAAAGCCCTGGGCCCAGACGACCCGCTCTCCATCCACAAGCGCGATGGAGAGGGCCGGAATCTTCTTGGTGCCCATCTCTTGCTTCACGGCCGCTGCGAGCTCGGAGACGACCCCCTGGTACTCTTCATCCAGCTCAACGTTCCAAACGGGCGAGGCGCAGGCGCTCAGCAGCAGGAGGCTGGCCAGGGGGACTCGCATGCGGGCGTGAGTGGGGGCAGACAACATGGGCGATCGGGTGTTCGGATGCGTAGTATGCCCAAGCGGAGCAACTGAATGGAGAGACGCTTTGACGTGATCGTGGTTGGAGGAGGCGTAGTGGGGCTGGCTTGTGCCTATGCCCTCCTGGGCAAGGGCCGTGGTGTGTGCGTACTGGAAGGCGAAGACCTGGGAAACGGGGCCTCTCAAGGAAACTGCGGGCTGCTGACCCCCAGCCATGCCCTGCCCCTGACCCGCCCAGCAACCCTGCGCCAGGCTTTGCGCTGCATCGGGAAGGTGGACTCGCCCTTGTACGTGCGCCTGCGGCTGGATCTGGACTTCCTCCTCTGGGGCTTGAGATTCGCCCGTCACTGCGGCCAGAAGCAGATGGGTCGGGCGCTTCGCGCTCGCTCCGCCTTGCTCGAACGTTCCCTTGAGCTCACTCGTGAGTGGATTACGACCGAAGGGCTCGAGTGCGAGTGGCAGAGCGAGGGCTTGCTTGAGGTGTACGGTGAGGAGTCCGCCCTGTCCGATGCGGATCAGGTTCAGGCCATCCTGTCTGAGCACGGCTTGGATTCCAAGCGCCTGTCCGCTCAGGAGACCCTAGAGCGGGAACCGGCCCTGACGGCCAGCAGCGTCGCGGGTGGATTGTTTCACCCACGGGATGCGCACCTTCGTCCCGATTCCTTTGTGGCTGAACTGGCCCGAGCCGTGCGCGATCGCGGCGGCGTCATTCAGACCGATTGCTCGGTACATGAGATCTTGCATGACGACCGGGCGCAGCGGATCAGGACTTCCCGCGGCGAGTGGGTGTCATCGCAGTTGGTGATGGCCACCGGAGCCTGGGGCCCAGATCTGGCTCGAGGCGTGGGCCTGCGCTTGCCCATCCAGGCCGGCAAGGGCTACTCCCTTACGATACCGTCTCCCGACGGCGCGCCGACAATGCCCCTGCTGTTGCATGAGGCCAACATGGCCGTCACACCATGGTCCAGCGGATTGCGTCTGGGCGGGACCATGGAGTTGAGCGGTCGCAACCTCGACATCCTGCCCGGCCGCATCGCCGCCCTGCGGGCTGGCGGGGCCCGCTTTCTGGATTGCGACCTGACGAGTGCGGGCGATGAATGGGTCGGCTGGCGGCCCATGACTCCCGATGAGCTTCCCCTGATCGGGCCCTCCCCCGTCTCAAAGCGCATTCTGGTGGCCACGGGGCACGGAATGATGGGGGTGAGCATGTGTGCAGCTACAGGCGATCTGGTGGCTCGATTGCTCTGCGGCGAGGATCCGGGGATCGATCCAGGGCCTTATTCGGCCACGAGATTTCAGTGAGACGGTGTCTACCCTTCACCCCTTGGATGACCCAGTATCCTGGTGCCATGCCGTTCCACCTGAGATTACTGATGCTGATCACGGCGCTCGGTCTCTGCGCTTGTTCAGAGGGGAATGAAAGACCCGGGCCAATGCCCAACGGCGGCGGGAACGGAGGGAACGGCGGATCTGAAAATGGGGGGCAGCGGAGTGACGATGTGCCGTTGGCCGAGCTGCTTGATTCGCTTGTCTTGGATTCCACGACTTCTGGAGCAGTGCACGGAGTGGTGAGTGTCACGGGAGACGTACCTGAGCGCTTTCCCCTCGGCGCGCGCAAGGTGGCCGACTGCCAGCACCATCCAGATGTGGAGCACCTGAGCGATGTCCTCGTCGCCGAGGATGGCAAGCTGCGCTTTGCCTACCTTGAGCTGGAGCTGGAATCGGAGGGCATTGATGTTCCGCCTCCGCCCAGCGAGCCCGTCGTTTTGGATCAGCGCGGCTGCATCTACACTCCCCACGTTCTCGGTGCGCAGGTAGGTCAGGTGATCCAGGTGTCCAACAGCGATCCGGCCACCCACAACGTCAACGTCAAGACCAAGCGCAATCGCGGTCTGAACGTCAGCATGGCTGCGGGCCAGGCTCCCTTGGAGTATCGCCCGCGGCGCGCCGACACCATCCTGTTCAAGTGCGACGTCCACCCGTGGATGTTCGCCAACGTCCACGTCTGCGAACATCCATGGTTCGCCGTGTCGGATGAGAGGGGCCAGTTCTCCATCGATGGGGTTCCACCTGGGGGGTACGTGCTGCGGATTGAGCACGAGGGGCTCGGTGTCTTGAGGCGTCGGGTCGTGGTGCGGGCAGGGTCGTCGACCGGAGTTGCCCTGGGCTTCGAGGCCCGCTAGCGGGCGAATCGAGGGGATTGGCCCTCACCTCCACTTCCGAGATTGACTCTCCGGGGCAGGTTTGGTGATAGTTACGCTTACGTGAGCGCCGATTCTCTTCCTGCGCACTATTCCCCAGACATCTAGCCCCCCAAAAACCATGGAACTCTTCGAACTCGCTGACCGCTGGCTGCACTTTGGAGCTGGTGTGCTCTGGATTGGACTCCTGTACTTCTTCAACTGGGTGAACTCGGCCTTCGTCCCGACCATGGATGCGGAGACCAAGAGAAAGGTCATCCCTGAGTTGATGCCCCGTTGTCTGTTCTGGTTCCGCTGGGGTGCGATGTACACGTGGATCACAGGCGTTCTGCTGCTCTTCGTCGTCTACTACCACGGCTACGAAGGGGCCAACCTATTTGAGGGTCAGCATCCCAAGCCCACCCCCGGTGATTGGGGCCCGGCCTTTGCTGGGCTGTTTGTGGGATTCGCAATCTATGACGCACTCTTCAAGGCAATGGCCAAGCAGCATTCGGTGGCCGTTGTCCTGTGGGGAGCCATCAGCGTGGGCTTTGGCTGGTATGTGAGTAACAACCTGGGCTTCTCCGACAGAGCAACGTACGTCCACGTGGCGGGTCTGTTCGGCACTTGTATGTTTGCAAACGTCTGGATGCGCATCTGGCCTGCTCAGCAGCGCATCATCACGGCCATCAAGAACGGCGAGGCTCCTGACGGAGCGGATGCCGCCATGGCGGGCTCACGCTCGAAGCACAACACCTACATGTCTGCGGCCCTCCTACTCTTCATGGTTGGGGTTGGTCAGCCAGCGATGTTCACCTACGAGGTCCTACCCACGATCGCTGCCGTCTTGGTCCTGAGCTTCGTGATAATCAAGGTTCTGTACGACAAGGCGGCCAAGGTTCCCGGCTTCTAGCCGGATACCGAGGCTCTCAGTCAGGCGCCGCCCTCTCCCGCCAGCTGGCTGGGAGGGGGCGGCGTCTTCTTGTCCCGCGAACCCGATCCATGCGCACATGGCGGCGGCCAGATTTCTCGGGGTATTGCAATCTTGGGGCACTTGTAGTGGGTTCTCTCCCATGGCCCGCTTTGTCCCCCTGCCCTTCATGGCCCTTACCGGGCTCCTTGTCTCCTGCGCCACCACCTCTTCCACGTCCCTGGATCTGGTCACAGGGGATGAAGTCACCGTTGAGGACACGGCCCTGCGGTTCAGCACGCTCGACGTGGTGTTCATGGGCGAAGAGCACGACAACGACGTGGGACATGCCATGCAACTGGAACTTCTGGTCGCACTCCACGAGCGCCGTCCGGACCTGATCCTCTCCATGGAAATGTTCGAGAGGGACGTTCAGGACATCCTGGACGCCTACCTGGCAGGAGCGGTGAGCGAGGAGAAGTTCCTTGAGAACTCCAGGCCATGGGGGAACTACCGGCCTCACTATCGGCCCCTGGTTGAGTACGCGCGTGACAACGACCTTGCTGTTCTGGCGGCCAACATCCCGCGGCCTCTGGCCCGCAAGGTCTCCAAGGAAGGCCCCGAGGCCATAGCAGGAGAGAAGTTCGCGGCGCGGTTCTCGACCGCGCCTCCCGGGCTCTACCACGACCTCTTCTGGGACATCATGAACCCAAGTGGGGGCGAGCCTGACGACGAGTTGCTACAGCGCTTCTTCGCTGCTCAGTGCTACAAGGACGACACGATGGCCGAGTCCATCGCCGACACGCTGAGCCAGGCCTGGGGGCAGGGGCGCCAGCCTCTTGTCGTCCACGTCTGCGGCAAGTTTCATTCCGATTACGGTGAGGGAACGGTCTCGCGGCTGCGCTACCGCCTGCCCGAGTTGCGTGTTGCCGTGGTGACCATGGAGAGCGGAGACCTGCAACTCGATGCCGCCATCCAGGATCCCCGCGGTGACGTGCTT
The DNA here is from genome assembly GCA_012959525.1 of Planctomycetota bacterium. Lineage (GTDB taxonomy): Bacteria > Planctomycetota > UBA1135 > UBA1135. The sequence goes on along the minus strand of DUDB01000061.1, from coordinate 162,038 downwards.
TGGAGCGTGCCCGCCATGGAGGAAGAGGAGCGCCCCGAGGCATCCCATCCGCCCCTCACCAAGGACTCCGAAGAGGAGCCCGAGACTGACGGACGGCCCTAGCTGCGCTTAAAGGGCTCGCCCCCTTCAGGGGCCGCGGGGATATCCGCGAACTCTCCAAGGGCAGCGAACAGATCGCTGAAGTCTTGGCCCAGGTTTCCGATCAGCACCTCGGTGACCCGGTCGCGCATCTGTGGGTGAGCCTTAAAGAGCTTCCCGAAGTGGAATTGCGGGTCATAGAACGCGTGGACCAGATGGCGCATGGCTTCCAGCTGTTGGACCGATTCCCTGCCGTAATCGGCAAAACTCGTGGCGGACGTGTCGTCGGCCAACAGGGCTGCGTGTACCGCATCCCCAGCGCGCACTCCCCCGTCCAGGGCCAGATACACGCCGCTCGAGAAGACCGGGTCCAGGAACGCGAGGGCGTCCCCCGCGAGGACCAGCCCGTCTTCGGCGCAGTGGCGCGAGCGGTAGGAGAAATCCCCGGTGACGTGCAATTCCTCTTCGGGAGTCGCCGAGGCGATGCGCTCTGCGATCCATGGCTGGAGTGCCGCCTCGCGCTCGAATATCCGGGCGTGGTCCTTGCCCTCGCGCAGCAGGTATTCGGGCTCGGCGACCACCCCGACGCTGGTCAGGTCGTCGCTGAGGGGCAGGTACCAGATCCAACCCTTCTCGGGCAGGTAGGCGATGGTCGTGGCACCCTGATCCCGGCCCGGGTCGCGCTTGGCCCCGCGGAAGTACTTCCAGATGGCCAGCTTGCGAAGGGAGTCATCGCCCACGCGCCAGCGGTTGCGCTGAACGGCGAACAGATCGCGACCGCTCGCATCCACCGTGACCTTGGCGTGCAGGTCGAAAGCCCCCTTGCCATTCTTCGCCCGCACTCCAACGACGGGGCCCTGGGGATTGTCGCTTGCACGCAGGAGGTCTGTAGCGGCTGTCTCGGAGTAGAACGTCACCCCTGCCTCCAGGCTCCGCTTGAGCAGCAGCTGATCGAATTCCGAGCGCACCACCTGCCAGGTGCGCCCCTTGGGATGGTCCGTGTGCTCGGTGAAGTAGAAGGGCCTGGTTTGCGCTCCATCTGTACTCACGAACTGCACGCTGTACTTGGGGACGATGAAGCTCGACTCGTTGAGGGCCTCCACAAGTCCCAGGCGGTCCAGGGGAAACCAGCAGTGGGGGATGAGCGACTCGCCGATGCGGTAGCGGGGCAGAGGCGAGCGTTCAACAAGGGCCACCCTGTGCCCGTGCTCAGCGAGGACCGTGGCCGCCGCGCAGCCCGCGGGGCCGGCACCGATAACGGCTACATCGAAGGAATCGGTTGAATCGGCTTGCACGGAGTGGGGAATTTCAGGGGTGAGGCCCGCGCGTCTGATTATAGTCGCTCAGCCTCGACGATCGGGGTTCGTCCTGTGCATGGATTCGGTGAAATGCCCGGTCGAAGGGAAAGCGGACGGATAGGATGTCCCCTCAGAATCCCCCCCCTCCCTCCCCCTTCGCCGCACCATGTTTCTCGCTTTCACCTTGTTCTTGGCCATCCAGGAACCCGCCACCGATCTGGGCACCACCATCGTCACCGCACGCAAGATCGAAGAGGCCATCGAAGACGTCCCTGCCAGTGTCAGCGCCCTTTCATCGGATGACATCACGAAGTCGGGCATGCGCAGCATCAGCGACGCGGTGGGCCGGATTCCCAACCTGCACTTCACCGAGTTCAGCGCGCGGCGGCTGAGCTTTCCCTACGTGCGCGGGATCGGATCGGGCCTGGGGGAACCGTCCGTGGCGACCTATGTAGACGGCGTCCCGCAGCTGAGCGTGGGCAGCACCAACCTGCCCTTGCTCGGAATGGAGAGGATTGAGTTCCTGCGCGGCCCTCAGGGCACCCTCTACGGGCGCAACGCCATGGGAGGAGTGATCCACATGGTAGGCCGCCAACCTGACGGTCAGACGGAGATTGGTGGCAGTGTGATGCGCGGGAGCCACTCTCTTCAGGAGGTGTCCTCCTTCTATTCTGGTCCCCTGGGAGACAGTGCGGGGTTCGTCTTTGATGGGAGGGTCTCGCGCCGCGATGGGTACACGACGAACGACTTTACGGGTGAGCTTGTGGACGACCGGATGGCCTTCAGTGGGCGTACCCAGCTGGCATTGGATCTGGATGATTCCTCCAGCCTCCGCTTCAGCCTCACGGGGCAGAAGGCCGAGGACGGGGGCTTTGGACTGGGTGAGCTTGGCTCACTCCGCGACAATCCACACCGCATCAACCAGGACTTTGAGGGAGAGACTTCGCGGGCTTCCCTCCAGCCCTCTGTCGTCTACGCCTGGGCGGAGGGTGGCCGGTCGTTCACGTCGATATCGGCCCTCACCACCATGGATGTGACCGAGACCAGCGACTTTGATTTCAGCTCCATCGATGGCCTTCGGCGCAGGACCGAGGAGGAGCAGGACGTCTTCTACCAGGAGCTGCGCTGGTCTGATGAGAGAGGCTTCGATGTGGACAAGGGGGAGGGCATGCGACTGCTCGTGGGGCTCTCGGGATTCGATTCGGATGCGACCCGCTCCGCAGCCAACGACTTTCGACCAGGCATGTTTCCCCCGGGAATGCAGGGCATCGATACGAATACCGGGGACTTCACGAACAGGGGCCATAGCCTGTTCGGGCAACTGGGTATAAGTCCAGCGCCCGACTGGGAGCTGACCTACGGTGTGCGGATGGACCGCGAGAGCAAGAAACTCGATGCCAACCACACCTTCGAGACGGGTGGCTTCACCGTACTCGACACGGACGCCTCCTTCGAAGACGAGTTCAGCGAGACGACCCCGATGTTGAGTGCCAGCTACCGGCCCACGGATTCATCCCAGGTGTATGCCTACGCCGCCAAGGCCTTCAAGGCCGGCGGATTCAACCTGACCGCTCCTGCAGGTGAGGAGTTCTTCGATCCCGAGTCCAGTTGGACCTATGAGGTGGGCTACAAGCGCTCTCTCTCAGAGAGGGGGTTGGACCTCAAGCTCGCGGCGTTCTCTGTAGACTGGCAGGACATGCAAATGTCCTTGTTTGATCCGGTGGCTGGTGGCTATGTAGAGAACGCTGGCGAGTCCACCAGCACGGGCGTGGAGATGGAATTGGATGCGGATCTGGGCAGCGGTTGGGGCATGTCCTTGGGCCTCGGTGTCGCCCACACGGAATTCCAGGAATTCACCGACGCTTTCGGTCAGGATGTTGCCGGCAACTCTCTGGCCAACGCGCCCGAGCAAACCTGGAGTGTGGGTATGAGCTACGACCGGGAGTTTTCCGAAGGCGGCCTCTTCGCCCGGGCTAACTATGTGGGTGTTCAGGACCTTTTCTACGACCCGGGCAACCTGCAGGGCGAAGACTACGAGCTTGTCAACTTGAGCGGGGGCTACCAGTTAGGCGATTGGCGCCTCGCGGTTTTCGTACGAAACGCTCTCGACGAGAACTACGTTCCCGTGGCCTTCCAAGCCAACCCCGCCGACCCCAACTACTTCATCGGTGAGAACGGTGCCCCGCGCACCTGGGGTCTCTCGATGGGAGTCAGCTTCTGATTTATTCCTCATGATTGCTCAAGCAACTGTGTTTCGACTCCGCTGTCTAGCCTTCTCGGCCTTCCTCGTGGCGAGCCTATCCTGTGTTGTGCAGGCATCACAGGAACCCGCAACCGGTTGGCTTGATTGGCGTGGCCCTGCACAGTGCGGTCTGTCCACGGAGAGCGGTCTCTTCGACACGGCAGAGCTGGGCGGCAAGGGCAACCCCTGGTCGTATGCCTTGGCGGGGCGTGGGACGCCGGTGGTCTCAAATGGTCGCTTGTACGCCCTGGGATATGAAGGCGAAGGCAAGGACTTACAAGAGGTGCTTGTCTGCCTCGATGCTCGCAGCGGTGCCCTGATCTGGGAGGACCGCTGGAGCGACTACCTTACGGACATCATCTACGACCGCTACTCCATCGGCAGCCCGACCATCGATCCCGAGAGTGGAGACCTCTTCGTGCTCACCACCGCCGGCCTGATGCGGCGCTATAGCCCCGACGGCGAGCTGCGTTGGGAGGTATCGACCATGGAGGAGCTGGGTCGCCTGACCTTCCCGAACGGTCGTACCGGGGCTCCATTGATCGATGGGGACCTTGTCATCGTGCACATCATCACGGCCCACTGGGGCAAGGTGGAAGGGCCAGCGCGGGATCGTTTCTACGCGTTCCACAAGGACACGGGCGATGTGGTCTGGTGGTCCACGCCGGGCACGGGCCCCAAAGACGGGCCCTACTCTCACCCCGTGCTCGAAAACCGTGGTGGCCGACGTCTTCTGTACGCGGGCACCGGGTGCGGCAATATGGTGTGCGTGGACGCGCGCACAGGGGAGCCGGTCTGGCGCTATCGCATGGCGACGGGCGGCGTGAACGCCTCTCCGGTCCTATACGGAGATCACCTGATTGCCATCCACGGACGGGAGAACATGGACTCGTCCACGATCGGCCGCATGTTGTCGATCCGCCTGGGTAGCGAAGCGGGAGCAGATGAAGCGGGCCCCCTTGTCCTGGACGCAAGCCACGAAGCCTGGCGTAACGAGCTCGGTTCGTTCACCAGCTCCCTCGTGCTGGCGGACGATCGCGTGTACACGACGGTGGCCAACGGCGATCTGTGTTGCGTGAATCCGGCCAGTGGCGAGATCCTCTGGCGCCATCAACTGGCTCCCGACCAGGTGCATGCTTCCCCCGTGTTTGCGGATGGCAAGCTGTACGTGCCCATGAACAACGGCAGCTTCCACGTGGTGCGGCCGAGCGATGAAGGCGCCGACGTCCTCTGCTCGCTGCAGTTGGAGGGGGCCTGTGTGGCGGCCCCCGCAGTCTGTGGGGGGCAAGTCTTCGTCCACACGACCCAGCGCCTGTATTGCTTTGGCTCGCCGAGCGACGAGCCCGAGTGGACCACGGTCCCCGATGGCGACCGTACCGGTCCGGCGAGTGCGGCACGCCTCGTCCCAGGCGATGTCTTGCTGCGCGTGGGGGAGACCCTGGACCTGGGCGAGCAGGGCAGCGTTGCTATTCGTGCGCTGGACGCGGCCGGGCATGATTTGGGCGTGATCGCCCCGAACAGGATTGAGTGGCCGGCCATGTTTGCAGGCGCCATCGGCAACGTTGGCATAGCACAGAGCGTTGGCGCGGGTGTCTTGAAGGTGCACACGGCCGAGGGCGTGGCAGTGGCTCGTGTTCGGGTCGTGCAGGGCCTGCCTTGGGCGGCGGATTTCGAGTCCTCAGTGCTCAACAAGCCTGGCGATCACGGAGAGAAGGTGGCCTTCCCTCCGGGGGGCTGGATTGGCGCCTTCAAGAAGTGGGAGGTTGCCGACCTCGAAGGCGGCAAGGTGCTACGCAAGACCCTCGCCAATCCACTCTTCCAGCGGGCCATGGGCTTCACCGGCCATCCCGACATGTCGAACTACACGGTGCAGGTAGACATCCGGACCGATGGCAACCGGCGCACCATGTGCTCGGCGGGGGTGGTCAATCAGCGTTACCTGATTCAACTGATGGGCAACTACCGCGCCCTACAGATCAGCTCCAACGACGAACGCATCAAGGAGCGTGTGGACTTCAGCATGAAGCCCGGTGTGTGGTACAGCCTCAAGACCCGTGTGGACGTCAACGCGGATGGCAGCGGCGTGGTGCGTGCCAAGGCCTGGCCCCGGGACGAGGATGAGCCCGCCGACTGGAGCCTTCAGGTAGAACACGCCGACGCCCACACCCATGGCTCCCCGGGTCTCTTTGGCTTCTCGCCCCAGAGCCGCTACCACGTTTATCTCGACAATTATTCGGTGACACCCAATGAGTGATCTTCGTTCCGGCAGCTCCCTGCTGCTCGCCCTCTTGCCCTTGTTTCCTGTGCAGGAGGCTGGTGAGGCCAACCGCGGAGGAGATTGGCCCACGTGGGGCCATGACGAAAGCCGCAACATGGCTTGTGAAGCCAGTGGGCTGCCCACCGTATTCAAGGCTGGCGAGTTTATTGGCGTCAGCGACGAGATCGACGTGAACACCACCGAGAACGTGCGTTGGATCTTCAAGCTCGGTTCCCAGTCCTACGGCAACCCGACCATTGCAAATGGCCGGGTCTACGTGGGCACCAACAACGACGCCCCGCGAGACAAGCGCTTCAAAGGCGATCGCTGCGTACTGAATTGCCTCGATGAAGCAACGGGTGAGCTCATCTGGCAACTGAACGTGCCCAAGCTTGGCACGGGCAAGGTCAGTGACTGGGAGTTCCTGGGCATCTGTAGCTCACCCACCGTGGACGGGGATCGTGTCTACCTGGTCACCAATCGTTGCGAGGTGATGTGCCTCGACGTGAACGGGATGGCAGACGGCAACCAGGGATTCGCCGATGAGGGACTCTATGCAGCTTGGCCTGAAAAGGCCGCCCTGCCCGTGGAGAAGCATGACGCGGATATTCTCTGGACGCTCAACATGATTGATGAGTGCGGCGTGTTCCCGCACAACATCACCACCAGCGCAGTCCTTGTCGTCGATGACGCCCTATGGGTCACGACCTCCAACGGAGTGGACTACGGTCACGTTGAGACTCCCGCGCCGTTCGCGCCCTGCCTGATCAAGGTGGACAAGATGAGCGGGGAGTTGATCGGTGAAGAGGCTTCGGGGTTGAGCCAGCGCATCTTCCATTCCAATTGGACCTCGCCCGCGTACCTGCGAACGGGGGAGGAGGGCAACTTCATCGAGTTAGGCCTCTTCGGTGGACCGGATGGCTTCGTCTATGCCTTCGATCCCAAGCCGGTCGAAGACGAAGACGGCTACCTGATCCTCAAAGAACGTTGGCGCTGCGACGCCAACAGAGCCGACTACCGCGTTCTGGACGGCAAGAAGCTCAAGTACGCCACCCGCAAGGGGCCCAGTGAGGTCTTGAGCACGGTGATCTCATGGGGCGGGCGCGTGTATGCGGTCATCGGCCAGGACCCGGAGCACGGTGAGGGAGTGGGCCGGCTGGTCTGTATTGATCCGAGTGGATCCGGCGACGTGTCCGGGACGCATGTCGTCTGGAGTTATGACGGCATCAATCGTTCGATGTCGACGCCCTCCATCGCGGATGGACTGATCTATGTCGCGGATTACTCGGGGTTCATTTATTGCTTGGACGCTCTCACGGGTGAGCTGCTGTGGCGGCACGACACCATGGCCCACATCTGGGGCTCGACCTTGGTGGCGGATGGCAAGGTCTACATCGGCAACGAAGACGGCTACCTGACGATCCTGCCCGCGGGACGCACGCTGGACTCCAAGAAGGTCGTGGAGGTCGACATGACCTCTCCCGTTTACTCTTCGCCCGTGGCGGCCAATGGTGTGCTCTACGTGGCGACCCACACACATCTGTTTGCCATTGAGGCTGGAGCCTCCGTAGCGGGGAAGCCCGAGAAGGAGGGCAAGTAGCACTTGGCACGCCGGGTTTGGATAATGGTCGCCGTCTTGGCCGTTCTGCATCAGGACGTGTGGAACTGGGATTCCAAGGCCCTTGTCTTGGACTTCATGCCGATCGGATTGGCCTATCACGCGCTCTATTCGCTGGCCGCCGCCCTGGTGTGGATGGCGGCTTTGCGCTGGGCCTGGCCCAGCGGCGTGGAAGCCTGGGCGGATGAGACGGGTGAAGACGGGGAGGCCTCCCAATGAGCTTGGCCCTGCTCGCAGCGGCCCCCGCCGATCGCACACCCTTGTTCGTCGTATGCGGCTACATGGTCATGCTGCTCGGCCTGGGCGTCATGACCCAGCGCAAGTTCCGTGGCACGAGCGCGGACTACTTCGCCGCGGGCCGCTCCGTCGGCGGGTTCCTGCTCCTTATGAGCGTCTTTGGAACCACCATGACCGCCTTTGCCCTAGTGGGTTCGACGGGCAAGGCCTTCGACCAGGGCATCGGGGTCTACGGGCTGATGGCGTCCTCCTCGGGACTGGTACACAGCCTCGTGTTCTTCATGGTCGGCATCCGACTCTGGGCAGTAGGCAAGCGCAATGGGTACGTGACCCAGATCCAGTACTTCCGTGATCGCTTCCAGTCCTCGCTGTTGGGCTGGCTGCTATTTCCGATTCTGGTGGGCCTCGTGATTCCCTACCTCCTGATCGGCCTCCTCGGTTCGGGCATCGTGGTGAAGGGCATGACGCGGGGGATGTTCCCGGAGATGTTCGAGGCCACGGGCGGAGCGGTTCCACCGTGGCTCAGTGGTCTGGTCGTGAGTGCCGTGGTTTTGTTCTACATCTTCTATGGGGGCATCCGCGGTGCGGTCTGGGCCAACACCTTTCAGACCCTGGTGTTCATGGTCATGGGCATCGTCGCCTTCTTCCTGATATCTAACAAGCTCGGCGGGGTGGGCGCTGCCACACGGATGGCACTGGAGCACGCACCGGACCACCTCTCGCGCACCGGGATGATCGGCAAGGCTCAGTTTCTGAGCTATGGACTCGTGCCCCTCTCCGTGGGCATGTTCCCGCACCTGTTCCAGCATTGGCTCACGGCCAAGAGCGCCAAGAGCTTCCGCCTGAGCGTGGCCTGGCATCCGGTCTTCATCGCCATCGTCTGGGTGCCCTGCATCTTGATGGGTCTGTGGGCGGCTGGCCTGGCGGCCTCGGATCCCGCGTTCAATCCCCCCAGCTCCAATGGCGTCCTGCCCTACATGGTGGCCAAGTTGGTTCAGAGCCCCCTGATCTCCGGCATGCTCATGGCTGGCATCCTGGCGGCGATCATGTCCTCCCTGGACTCCCAGTTCGTCTGTCTGGGCACCATGTTCACCCACGACGTGGTCATTCACACGGTGGGAGAAGACCGCTTCGATGACCGCCAGCGAGTACTCATCGCCCGCGGCTTCATCGTGGCCATCGTGACGATCACCTACCTCCTGACCTTCTTCCCGCCTCCGCAAATCTTCGACCTGGCCGTGTGGTGCTTCAGCGGCTTCGCCAGCTTGTTCCCCCTCGTGTTTGCTTCGCTCTACTGGCGGCGCGTGACGCGGGCGGGCGCCCTGGCCTCGGTGATAGCCATGGCGATCAGTTGGTTCTGGCTGTTCTACAAGGGCCTGATCGCACGGCCGGACGCTGCCGAAGGGGATTTCCTGGTGGGAGGCATGATGCCCGTTGCGGTGATCTTCGCCATCTCCACGGCAGCCCTGGTGCTCGTCTCCCTGGTCACGGCGCCCCCCGACGAGCGCCACCTGGCCCGCTTCTTCCGCTCAGGAGAGACCGCATGAAGCCCCGTTGCGGCGGCGATGCGGCGGCGGCCTGCGAGGCCCTGAACGCCCACGTGCGCGAGACCGTTCTCTGGCACTTCTCTCCCGAGACCGGGACGCCTCACTGGCTGGAATGGGCCGCCGGTCAGGATTGGGATCCGCTGACGGCCATCGAGACCATCGATGACCTGCAGCGCTTCCCCAACTTCGACGGCGACCTCCTGCGCACCGAGCCCCACGAGCGCTTCATCCCCAAGGCCTTCGAAGGCCGGCCCTTCACCATCTTCGAGACCGGCGGCACCACCGGTCTTCCCAAGCAGCGCATCGGTTGGGAGGACTACCGCCACGACTACGAGGAGTTCTCCGAGACCCTGGACGATGAGGCGTTCCCTCCTGGCAGCTACTGGCTGATGGTCGGTCCCACTGGACCGCGTCGCCTGCGGCTGGCCATCGAACACCTGGCCCACGTGCGCGGCAGTTCGTGCTACTTCGTGGACCTGGATCCGCGCTGGGTGAAGAAGCTCATCAAGTCGGGTCAGTCCACCCAGGCCAACGAGTACATGACGCACGTGGTAGATCAGGCCGCAGCCATACTGGAGGCGCGCGATGTGTCGGTGCTCTTCACCACGCCGCGCCTGCTGGAGGCCTTGGCCCTGCGCTGCTCCATTCCCGATTCCGGCATCAAAGGCGTGTTCTGTGGTGGTACCACCATGGACCCCGAATACACACGCTTCCTGGTGGAGGAGGTTCTGGAAGGCAAGGTCGGGTTCGTGCCCACCTATGGCAACACGCTCATGGGCCTCGCGGCCCACAAGCCGGGCCTCGCCGAGGACGGCTACTCGATCACCTACTACGCGCCCCAACCCCGGGCGGTTCTGCGCGTGGTGAACCCCGACGATCCCCTGCAGACCGTGGCCCACGGCGAGGTGGGCCGGGTCGAGCTGACGACCCTCACTCAGGAGTTGTTCATGCCCCGTTTCCTTGAACGGGATGAAGGTATCCGCCGCGAGCCATGCCGGGAGTATCCCTGGGACGGTGTGGGCGAGGTGCGCCCCTTCGGTGCTCAGGCGGGGAACATTGTGGAAGGGGTGTACTGATACGGAGTCGTGCTCCCTGTCACACTTTCTTGGTTGACGCGTACGGGGGGGCCCTGAATGTGAAGAACAACAAAACGAGCATCGCCTTGGGCGCAGGCCTCGCCGTCATCCTTGTGCTGCTCTGGTATACGTTCGGTGAAGGGCCGGAGCAGCGCGCCCTCGAGGGCGGCGGGGGTTCCGCGGCGGTCCATCCGGCGGACTCCAGCGCCGCCCAACTCGCAGGCGCGGGCGACCAGGATGCGGCCGGCCCCCTCCGGACCGACCCCGCGCGCCGCACGCCCATCGGCGCGTCGAGCGACGGCGGTGTCTCGCCGGCCGTCGTTGAGCGACTGCACGGGACGCTCGTCGTCTTCGGCGGAGGCCAGTTCATCGGTTCTCCCACCAAGCACACTGGCGAGGACGGGCTCCTGATGCTCGAGGCGCTCGACGGCGACACGCCGGTCGAGGTCCCGGTCACGAACGGCGTCTGGTCCCTCGAGGTCGAGCCGGACGTCGGCTACCGCGTTATCGGGGCCACGCTCGGAGCTCGACCGACGCGCGTCGACGACTCGCCGGTCCTGCGCGCCTCGGACGCGCCCATCGCGCTCACCGCGCGTTGGGTGACCGACATCGTCCTGCACGTCGTGGACGCCGAGCTCGGGATCGAGTTGGACGGCGTCGACGTGCTCGTGCAAGAGAGCTGGCAAGCCCGCTGGGTGCACCCGACGGCGGCGAGCCTGGAGAACGCGTTGATCACCGGCGCCGCGTCACCGGTGCTGCTCGAGGTCAGCAGCGGACGATTCCGCGTGCGCGTGCGGGCGCGTGGCTACTCTTGGGCGGACATCGAGCTCGACCTGGACCAGGGTGCCGAGCGCACCGTGGAGCTCTCGCGCGCCGCCAGTCTCGTCGTGATCACCGACGTGGACGGAATCGAGCTGCCGGTCCAGGTGCGGATCTACCCGGGCGGTTGGGACAACCCGGACCCGGCGTACGTCGGGCTCGACCTCGTGCCGGGCCAGCCGACTCTGTTCGAGGGCCTGGAGCCCGGCGAGCGCCAGGTGCGCGTCGAGTTCGGGTACTGGCGGGACCCGCCGACGATCCTCGCCCAATGCGAAGTCACGCTCGCCCCCGGGGAGCGCAAGACGATCACGCTCGCGACCGACGCCGAGCTGCTCGTACCGGGCAAGGCGGCTCTCGCGGGCACGCTTGAGCTGCCGGTGGGCGCCGCCGAGCTCGGGGTCGAGCTCCAGATTCGCCCGAACCGCGGGCCGGGCTGGCGCGCGGGCGACAAACAGCACATCCCGCTCACGCGCATGCAACCCCTCGGCGACGGGAAGACTTACCGCTGGGACGCCGGCGAGGTGAGCTCCGGCAGGGTGAATCTCATCGTGCACCCGCTGCAGCTGAGCGTCCTGATCGATCTGCCGCCCATCGGCGATCGCGCGGTGCACCTCGCGGTCGCTGAGCTCGCGCACGTCCTCGTGAGCGTCGTCGATAAGAGCAGCGCCGAGCTGCTGCCCAAGGACGTTCATATCTCCTGGTCGAAGTTCAACCCGGTCCCCCGCCACCTGCTCCCCGCGAACTCCGGAAGCCTGGTCGAGCGCAACATCGATCCGGAGTATCTCAGGTCCGATGGCCCCGGTCGTGCGAGCTTTCGCGCGCCGATAGGACGGACGCTCGTCATGGTCGGGTTGGCTGGATACGGACGGGAGAGCCGCTGGGTCGAGCTCGTGCCCGGGCGCAACGAGGTCGACTTCGCGTTGGCGCGCCGGTCGACGCTCCTCGTCGGCTTCCTCGACGGCGACGAGCTGGTTCCGGTGCCGGCCGGGCTCATCGTGCGCGCTGTGGACGGTGACGCGCAGTGGGAGCTCTCGGGGCCGGTCGCCGGACGCCTGCTCGGCTACGTCGCGGAGCCGGGTCAGTACGTGGTGCGCGCGTCACCCGAGGCGGAGTATGTGTTCGAGCCGCGCGAGGTACGCATCCGGGCGGGCGAGCGGACCGAGGTGGACATCGCCGTGCGGCCGAATCGCTGAGCGAGGGGAAGAGGCCTGGTCAGCGTGAATCCTGACTCATACCCCGTTCAAGAAGATGAGGATTGGACTCCGCAGGCCCTGTCCGGGGTCGGGCTGCTTCGATCGATGCCAGATACGGCGCAGGTGTTGCGGGATCAGGAGACAGTTGCCCTGACTCCGTACCCGCAACAGGTGTAACCCGCGGCCCTGCCGATCGTCGTGTGTGTCCGTCCGTTGACCCGCGCCAATCCGAACCCGGAGAACTTCATGCCTTCCCTTTCCGCAGCCTCTCTACGCCATCTCGTCGTGTCCTTCATCGTGGCCCAGATCACCGTTTGGGCCTTTTGCTCCCCGGTTGCGGCCCAGGCCGCGGAACAAAGCGGAGGTGCTGGAAACGGGGCCTGTGCACCCGCTGGGCTCGGGCTGCCGAGCGTTTTTATGCACCCCGGTCCGACAAACGGACAGCCTGGCGGGTCGTGGACCTTTGGTGTGGCCGGCGGTGGGGAGCGAGCCTTCGGCCGGGCCTGCTTGCTGCTTGTGACACCTGGGGGGACTCCTCTGCCCTGGGCCCCGTGCCTGGAGGGTCTGTGCGGGCGACTGGGGCCGCTTGTCGCTCTGGACGGACAGGGATTGGCCACGTGGGCGCTGCCGCCCGAGGCCTTGAACCTGGGACTCGACCTGCGAGTCGTCGTCTGGGAGAGCGCAGCGCCATGGTCCGCGGCTTCCTTGAGCGGTCGCGTGACCCGTCCCGCGGTTTCAGTCGGGCCCCTGCCCTTCCCGGCGGGTGCCGTGGTGATCACGGAATTTCACAAGGATCCCCAAGCCGTTCCCGATGCCTTCGGAGAGTGGTTCGAAGTCTACAACCGCAGCTCGGTAGTTCTTGATCTAGAGGGTTGGGTCCTCTCCGACGCGGGCATCGATGTGACCGTGCTGAACAATCTGGGAGCCGGGATTCTGCTCGCGCCCGGGGCGCGCATGGTCTTCGGCCTGGATGTCGACCCCTTCTACAACGGGGGGGCACAGGTGGACGTGGCCTACCAAGGCATGATCCTCTCCAATACCTCGGATGAGATCATCTTGTCCACACCCAGCGGAGTGCTGGTGGATTCGATCGCCTACGACAATGGGATCGAGTGGCCGGATAAGGGCGGACGGTCTGCCGTGCTGCATCCCGGCCAGGTGCAGGCGGGGAACAACGACCACGGGTCGCATTGGTGCTCATCCAACACCGTCTTTGGCGCCGGCGATCGGGGTACACCGGGCGCGCTCAATGACCTCTGCTGGTAGGAGGGCCCTGCGGGGCTGATCCACTCTGGAAGCAGGCTGGTTGTCCTTTTCAAGAGCCTCCGGGGCTGGTTGCAGTCTTCGATGCCAGCTACAGAGTCGGCGTTGCGGAATCTGGCGGAAGTTGCTCTGACTCCATATCTGCGGAGACTGTAGCCTCGGACGTAGCCCCGTCACGACTCCCCTGTTCACCTGGAGGTGCCCATGGCTCCGCTCCTCGCGCTCTGCCTTGTTCTTGCCCAGGACCCCGAGGCCCCTCGGCTCGCGGACCTGCTCGCTCCCGATGCTGCCGTGGAGATACTCGCGGGTGACATGAAATTCACCGAGGGCCCTGTGTGGATGCCCAAGGAGCACAGGCTGATTTTCAGCGACATCCCGAGCGAGAAACTGATGGAGTGGAGCGCGGAGGGCGGCTTGAAGGTCTTCCGGGAGAGTCCGAACCCCAACGGCAACCTACTCGACGGTAAAGGGCGACTCCTGACCTGTCGCCACGGAGCGCGCGATATCGTGCGCACGGAGACGGACGGGAAGTTGACTGTGCTCTGCGACAGCTTTGGAGGCAAACGCTTCAACTCACCCAACGACGTCGCCCTGCGCCTTGACGGAACGCTCTGGTTCACCGACCCCCCTTGGGGCCTCCCGAAGCAGCGCGAGGGTCGCGAGCAGCCAGGGAACTGGGTCTACCGCCTCGACCCGCGGACGAAGAAGGTCACCGTCCTGATCAAGGACCTCTGCATGCCCAACGGCATCGCCTTCTCGCCCGACGGACGTCGCCTCTACGTTGCCGACACCGGGGGCCACAACTCTCATCCCGATGCCGGGCTGCACGGACTGCCCCCGACGGTCACGGCCTATGCGGTCGATAAGGAGGGCACTCTGAACCCGAAGCCCGTTTGGAAGACAAGGACACGCTGCGATGGGATGTGCGTGGATGTGAAGGGCCACCTCTACACGACGTCTCGCATCGGCGTGACCGTCCTGCACCCGGACGGGAAGATCATCGGTACGATCGAGACTCCGGAACCGCCCGCCAACTGCTGCTTCGGAGGCGAGGAGTTCAAGACGCTCTTCATCACGGCGCGCACGTCACTCTACGCTGTGAAGTTGGCAAACCGGGGCGCACGCATGCGTTAGCCTCTCCTCGGGAGCCCAGCGTAGCCCCCCCCGTATGCCATCCAGACGCACTCCAACTCGCCGGGCGATAGGTGCGCCGCACCTCTGCTGCAGTGGATGCAGCGGGGTGGAATCGAATGGAGCGGCATGAACCGTTGGCGAACTTGTCGCATCGATCCAAGTGCCGGAGCGAGATCCTGACCCGATGCTGGACCGGGGCGGCAGCCGCACTAGAATCTGGGGACTTGGCCCCGAGACCCTCTGCTCTCCCAGGCCGAGCTTGTGTTGATCGAACTCCAGCTATACCCCATGTGCCTCGGCCATCCCAGCATGCCGCGCCCCACCGTTGCGCGAAGGGGCAAGGTCCCGGCCGTGCGTGGCCCGGTTGCGGGAGGAGAGGGGTAGGTGATGGGTGAACCCTGGAAGATCCCCGTCCTACGCTTCGGAAGGGACTACGAGAGCTTGGAGCAAGTGGACGTCGTTGCCCCGGCCAGCGGTGAGGTCCTGGCCCGAGTCAGCCAGGCCAGCCCTGGAATGGTGCGTCGCGACCTGCAGAAGCACGCACAGGGCGCAGCGGATCGCCTGCGTTCAATGGAGGCTGGCGAACTGCTCTCCATCTGCGAACGGGCCGGCGCCCTGTTTGAAGAGGCGGACCTTCCCGTGTCCGAGGCTGGGCCAGCCCAATCCCCAGACGAGTTCGTCCGCTGCCTCTCGGCCACCAGCGGACTGCCCCACAGCCTGTGCCGATCCAACATGGCCAAGATCCGTCAGGCGCTGGAGGGTATGGCCGGGGTGCTGCGTGGGCTGACCCGCGGGCTGGACCTGGGAGTACTCGATAGTGGTCTTGTGGAGCAGGACGGAGTCGAACTCTGCTACGCGCCCAATGCGCGTCTTCTGGGAGCGGTGCTCCCCAGCAACTCGCCCGGCGTGAACTCCATCTGGCTTCCGGCGTTCGCCTTGAAGACACCCGTGGCCGTTAAGCCCGGCGGGGCGGAACCCTGGACACCCCTGCGCATCATGCGCGCCCTCGAAGCCGCCGGCCTTCCCTCCGAGGCCCTGGGCTACTACCCCACCAGCCATGAAGGTGCCAGTGCGATCCTTGAGGGTTGCGATCGGGCCATCCTCTTCGGTGATGCGAAGGTGGCCAAGGCCCACGCCCACTCGCCCCACGTTGAGGTCCACGGTCCCGGCCACAGCAAGGTGATCCTCGGCGAGGACGAGGTGGACAACTGGGAGCAGCATCTGGACGTGATTGCGGCGAGCATTCTGGACAACGGCGGGCGCAGCTGCGTAAACGCCAGCACCTTGTGTGTTCCGCGCCACGCCGATGCGATCGCCGAGGCCCTGGCGCAGCGGATGATAGATGTGGTCCCGTGCGCCCCGGACGATCCCGAGGCGCGTCTCTCCGCATTCGCTGATCCGGCGGTTGCCGCCTGGTGCAACCAGACCCTGGATGATGGTCTGGCCGTTGGGCAGGCCGAAGACGTGACGGCGCGCTTGCGCGGGACCCCACGCCTGATGGAGTTGGACGGCGCGACCTACCTTCAGCCCACACTCGTGCGCGCCCCCAGCCTGGACCATCCCCTGGGCAACACGGAGATGATGTTCCCCTTTTGCTCCGTTGTGGAGGTCCCCGAGTCGGAAGTCGTGCAGGCCAT
Source organism: Planctomycetota bacterium (assembly GCA_012959525.1). Lineage (GTDB taxonomy): Bacteria > Planctomycetota > UBA1135 > UBA1135. The sequence continues at coordinate 145,639 of DUDB01000061.1, read as the reverse complement.
GGGTCACAGTCTCGTGGTCACTGCCATAACGCGTAGTCCCGTTCTCACTGGCGAGCTATTGGCCTGCTCGTCCATCGACCGTCTGAACCTGGGCAACGCGCCCACCACGCGCATCGACTGGGAGCAACCCCACGAGGGCAACCTGTTCGAAGCCCTCTACACCCGCCGCGCCATCCACCGCCAGACGGATTGGTAGGGCCGGGGCGGGGCCGGTATCCTCAACACCATGTGCGCCACCGAGGTACTTGAGCGACTGGCCCGCTGTGAACGCCCACGCGTGGTCGTGGGAGATGGGATCCTGTCGCGGTTGGGGGAGCTGTGTGGTGAGCTCGGCGTGAGCCGAGCCCTCTTGGTAAGCGACCGGGGCCTTGTGGATGCCGGTCACACCCAAAGGGCTGAGGAGGCACTGGCTTCCGCAGGGATTGAGGCGGCCCTATTCAGTTCCGTAAGCCCCAATCCAAATGAATCCCACGTCCAAGCCTGCGCCCTAGCGGCAGATGAAGCGGGCGTGGACTTCCTCGTGGGCCTTGGCGGTGGGAGTGCCATGGATACGGCCAAGGGCGCCACCTTTCTGCTGGCAGGTGGCGGGCAGATGGAGGACTACTGGGGCCGTGGAAAGGGGCGCGGGGAATTCCTGCCCTTGGTTATGGTGCCCACCACGGCGGGTACTGGCAGCGAGACGCAGTCCTTCGCGTTGATCACCCGTGAGCGGGATGGACGCAAGATGGCCTGCGGGGACGAGCGAGCCATTGCCCGTATTGTGCTCTTGGACCCGGAGTTGACTGCTAGCGTGCCACCTGAGGTCGCTGCTCATGCTGGGCTCGATTGTCTCACCCACGCGGTGGAGACGGCGGTCACCTCCTGTGCTAACCCGGAGTCTCTCCAACTATCTCATCTGGCCTTTCAATTGGTCTGCTCATCCTTCTCGGAGGCCCTGATGACGAATGCCCTCGGTGCCCGGCGGAACATGCTCATGGCCGCGAGCTTGGCCGGGCTCGCGATCGAAAGCTCCATGCTTGGCGCAGCCCACGCCCTCGCGAACCCGCTGACCGCACGGAAGGGCCTGATTCACGGTCGCGCCGTTTCCACGATGCTACCTCACGTCGTGCGCTTCAACGCTCAGGACCCCGGGGCTGCCGCGGGCTACGAGGAGCTGTGCAGGGTCGCCGGAATCGAGGGCGGCGCGGAGGGCCTGGCGAGCCGTGTCGAGGCCTGGCTCGATGAGGCTGGTATTCCCCGCAGCCTCGGGGCAGCGGGGGTCGTGGACTCCGATTTGGGGCCCCTGGCCGAGGCCGCCTCCCAGGAGTGGACGGGCGGCTTCAATCCGCGGCCCGTGGATACGGCGAGTTTGCAGGAGATCCTGCGATCGGCCCTCTGAGAAGGGGCTGCGAACATCATCCGAACGGGCGGTCGGCCCACTTGAGGGCGGTCTTGGGCCACAATGGGAGCATGTTGTGCCTTGCCGCTCCTGTTCTCGCCCTGGGCTCCCTCGGAGCTCCTGGGGACTGGCCCATGTTTCGGGGCAACTCCGGTCAGTCCGGCGTGGCCTCCGGAGCGCTCGCAGAGGAGTTGGAGTTGACATGGAGCTTCCTGGCGGAAGGCGCCATCGTCTCCTCACCCGTGGTTGCCGACGGGCGCGTGTTCTTCGGCTGCGACGATGGCAAGTTGCACGCGCTGGACTTCGAATCCGGCGAAGAGCTCTGGGCCCTGGCAACGGAGGACATCATCGAGGCCCCGCCCATGGTGCACGGGGACACGGTCTACGTGGGGTCCAGCGACTTCTTCATGTACGCGGTTGATGCGCAGAGCGGCCAACTGAAGTGGAAGTTCGAGGCCGCGGACAAGATTACCGGTGGGGCAACCTGGGTGGCGTCGCCCACGGGTACGAATAAAGGTGAATCAGACGCCGGTCGTCTGCTCTTCGGGAGCTACGACACGCGCCTGTATTGTCTCGATGCCGCGAAGGGGGAAGAGCTCTGGCAATACGAGACCGGGAACTACATCAATGGCACCCCAGCCGTGGATGCGGGAGTCGTTGTCTTCGGTGGATGCGATGCGGTGCTGCACGTAGTCTCCGTCGCCACGGGCAAGGCCCTGGCTCAGGTGGAGCTTGGCCCTGATAGTCACGTGGCAGGATCGGTCGCGCTTGCGGGAGGTCGCGCGTACCTCGGCCACTACGGCAATGCATTCGTGTGTGTGGACCTGAAAGAACACACAACGGTCTGGAGCCACAACCACAAGAGCCAACCGTTCTTCTCCTCCCCAGCGGTGGGGGACGAGCGCGTTGTCTTTGGCGGCCGGGACAAGCGGCTGCACTGCGTCCAGCGTAGTGATGGGAAGGAGATCTGGAGTTTCCCCACCCGGCGCAAGGTGGATGGATCGCCGGTCATCGTTGGGGAGAAGGTGGTGTTTGGCTCGGGAGACGGCTGGATGTTCGTCCTCTCCCTGAAGGATGGCTCCGAGCTGTGGTCCTATGAGATCGGAAGGCCGATCATGTCCTCGCCCGCGGTGGTGGATGGGCACGTCCTGGTGGGCGCCAACGACTCGCGGTTGTATTGTTTCGGCCCCACACCGAAGGGAACAGAGGACGAAATCAAATGACCACTAGCCAACCCGCCGATCCTACCCGCGCAGGGAACTACTTCTTCAGCAACTACCCGGCCTATTCCTTCTGGGATGCTGAGCAATTGCCAGAGGTGGAGAGGGTGTTGGCCTCGACTCCTGCTCCCGACACTCCGCTGATTCTCTACGTACACATTCCCTTTTGCCGTCAGCGCTGCGAGTTCTGCTTCTTCAAGGTCTACACAGGCAAGAGCAGCTCCGAAGTGCGGAGCTACCTCGATGCCCTTCTGGCCGAACTCGAAACTGCGGCCCGCGCGCCGTACCTGCAGGGCCGCTGTCCCGACTACGTCTACTTCGGCGGTGGGACGCCCTCCTACCTCTCCTCCGATCAGCTGAGCGAGCTCTTCGCTGCCATTCAGACCCACATGGGTTGGGAGGGAGTGAAGGAGGTCGCCTTCGAGTGTGAGCCGGGTACGGTCAAGGAGAGCAAGCTACAACGCCTGCGGGACTTGGGGGTCACTCGCCTGAGCTTGGGCGTGGAGCACTATGACGACAAGGTCCTGGAGGTTGCTGGCCGCGCCCATCGACAGGAGGAGATCTACGCCGCCTTCGAAGCGGCACGCAAGGCGGACTTTTCCCAGATCAACATCGACCTGATTGCGGGCATGGTGGGTGAGACCGAAGAAGGCTGGCAGGACTGCATCGACCGCACCCTGGCGTTGAACCCTGACAGCATCACCGTCTACCAGATGGAGGTTCCGCACAACACCACCATCTACCAGCGGATGCAGGAGGGGAGCGATGAAGTGGCACCCGTCGCCGATTGGGAAACCAAGCGGCGTTGGGTGGCGGCGGCTTTCGAGGCTTTCGAGGGTGCGGGCTTCAAGGTGGGTAGCGCCTACACGGCCTACCGCGGGGAGAACACCCGCTTCATGTACAGAGACGCCCTATGGCATGGTGCCGACATGTTGGGCGTGGGCGTTTCGTCCTTCTCCCACCTTGGAGGCGTCCACGTGCAGAACCATGCGGACCTGGAGGCCTATGAGGCGCCGGCCCTCGCTGGAGAGGCGCCGCATTGGAGGGCATATGCCATGAACGAAGACCAGCGCTGGCGGCGCATGTTCCTGTTGCAGTTGAAGCTGGGGCAGGTTGACCCGGGTTGGTTCGCTTCCAACCTCGGCGTGAACCCGGCTCAGGAATACGAGTCACTCCTGGCCCGGCATCGGGCCGAGGGTTGGGTCGCCGAGGACGCCGAGATGATTCGCCTGACGCGCGATGGACTTCTGAGAATCGACAGCTTGATCGCGGAGTACATTCCCGCCGAGTTCCGCACCAGTCACGTGGTTTGAGCCTTGCGCATCAGCCTCCTCATACCCGGGACGGGTCACTTTCACTGCGGGAGTTGCTTGAGGGACGAAGCTCTCGCCCACGGTCTGACCCGCGAGGGGCACGAGGTGAGTGTCACCCCTCTCTATCTGCCCCTCGTACTTGAGCAGGAACCACGGCCCGCGAATCAGGCCGCCGTGCAGTTGGGGGGTATCAACATGTACCTGCAGCAGAAACTGTCCTGGGCGGGGAACTTGCCCGGGTTCCTTCGCGGTCTCCTGGATCGTCCCGGCTTGCTGCGTTGGGCATCCAGGCGGGGAAACATGACCGACTCGCCGGATCTGGGGCCATTGACCGTGGCGACCATGCGCGGGGAGGCCGGACCCTTGAGCCGCCTCGTCGAGCAGCTGGTCTCGGGCTTGGCGGGGGACAAGCAGCCCGAGGTGGTCATTCTCTCCAACGCCATGCTCGTTGGCCTGGCGCGTGGACTGAAGGCAGGGCTGCCCGGAGTGCGTGTGATCTGCACTCTGCAGGGGGAGGAGCCCTTTCTTGATCGTCTACCCCAGCCCTACCGTGACCAGGCCTGGAGCGAGTTACGCTCCCGTTGTACGGACGTCGATCGCTTCATTGCGGTCAGCCATTGGTACGGCGCGCAAATGGCCGGCCGATTGGACCTGGGCCCGGACCAGATGGAGGTCGTCACCAACGGAATAGAGGTTGAAGAACTTGCCGCACTGGAAAGACGTACCCCTGCCGTGCCCACCGTGGGATTCATGGCCCGTCTGTGCGCGGACAAGGGGCTTGAGCCATTGGTTGAGGCCTTCGAGCAGCTGCACACACGTGGAAACCTGCCTGGCCTGCGTCTGCACTTGTGCGGGGCGGTTCTGAATGAGGACCGCCGGCCCCTGGCGGCTCTGCGAGCACGGGTCAAACGGGCAGGGCTTGAAGACCAAGTGGACATTCGGACGAACGTGACCCGGGCCGAGAAAGTGGAGTTCCTCTCCAGCCTGAGCGTTCTTTCGGTTCCCGCCACCTATGGAGAGTCCTTTGGACTCTACGTACTGGAGGCCCTGGCGGCTGGTGTACCGGTTGTGCAACCCGACCACGGGGGCCTGTCGGAGTTGGTCACCCATACACGCGGCGGCGTTCTCTACGACCCTAGTGACCCCGAAGCCCTCGCCGATGCCCTGGAGTCCTTTCTGTTGGACACCGAGGGGCGCAAGGCTGCCGCCGAGCATGGGCGCGCCGCGGTTCTCAGCCACTACACGGCGAACCGGATGAGCGCGGACGTGGCACAGGTCTGTGCGAGCACGTTGGAGTAGGAGACATGGGGATCCTCGATCGATTCAGGAAGCGTAAGCCCGGGCCCGACACGCCGGGTGAAACCGGGCTCTCGTTCTCTGACCCAACCACATGCCGTCGAGTCGTGCACGCCTATCACCAGCAGACCAAACACGGCCTGCACCGCTACGCTGCGGGGCCCATGGGTCTGGACTGGGCCAACCAACCGGACCCGTTTCGAACTTGGGGTGGCGCTGAGCGGGTCCCGTTGGAGGTCGTGCTGCCCAGCGACGAGCCCAAGTACGGTCCGTCCCTCAGTCGCGGCATGGTGCCCAGGCACGATCTCGACAGACAATCGATCTCCCGGCTCTTCTTCGACAGCTTCTCCCTCTCGGCCTGGAAGCAGGCGGGCGAGGCGCGCTGGGCCCTTCGGGTCAATCCTTCGAGTGGCAACCTGCACCCTACCGAAGCCTACCTGCTTGCACCTCCGATTGAAGGAGTGAGCGAGCACCCGGTCGTGGCTCACTACGCGCCGCGTGAACATTGTCTCGAGCTACGCGCACAGGTTCCCGACGAACTGTGGGGCAGTCTGACACTGGGCCTGCCCGCAGGTTCGTTCTTCATCGCGCTCACCTCCATTCACTGGCGCGAGGCCTGGAAGTACGGCGAGCGCGCGTACCGCTACTGCCAGCACGATGCCGGGCATGGGATCGCCGCGCTGGCGATTGCCGCGGGGGGCATGGGATGGTCGGTGGATTTGTGTGATCAGATAGGCACGGAGGATCTGGCGCGGCTGGTGGGTGTATGGGCAGAGGAAGGACCGGATGCGGAGACCCCTGATTGCCTGTTGCTCGTGTGCCCGAGCGGCGAGGGGGGCATTCTGGATGCCTCTGCGGCGGCTGCCGCGGCGCAATTCCCCGCATTGGAATGGAAGGGTCGATCCAATGATCTTTCGCGCGAGCATGAGGAATGGGACGCCATCGACCTGGCGGCCCGCGCATCGGTTCGACCGTCTGGCCCGGACTCACACGGGGAATGGGAACGCACGCCCCGCACGGCGCCTCTTCCCCAGGAGACTCCGGGCTTGCGGCGCATCATCCGCCAGCGGCGCAGCGCCGTCGCCTTGGACGGCAAAGCCGGCATTTCCGCGCGAGCGTTCTATGGGATCCTTGAGAACGTGATGCCGAGGGCGGGGCGGGTGCCCTTCGACACCTTGCCTTGGAGCCCGCGTCTGCATCTGGCGATCTTTGTTCACAGGGTTGAAGGACTTGAGCCCGGATTGTATTGGCTGCAACGCGACGAGGCCCGCAAAGATGCCCTGCGCGCTGCCTGCAGGCCCGAATTTCTCTGGGCGCGGCCAGCGGACTGCCCGTCTGACCTGCCGCTTTCCCTGCTGTTTCCATCCGACCTGAAGCAAACCGCGTCCCAGGTTTCCTGCAATCAGGACATCGCCGCAGACGGGGCCTTTAGCCTGGGAATGATCGCGGACTTCGATCGCTCCGTCGAGGAGGGGGCCTGGTTCTACCCGCGCCTGTTCTGGGAGGCCGGGGCCATCGGTCAGGTGCTCTACCTGGAAGCGGAGGTGCTGGGCTTGCGGGGAACGGGAATAGGCTGCTACTTCGACGATGCGGTCCATTCGATCCTCGCTCTGCGGGACACGACTCTGCAGAGTCTGTATCACTTCACGCTGGGTCAGCCGGTCGAAGACGAGCGACTGACCACCCTGGAACCCTACGAGTGACCATGGTCCACGCCTTCACGCATCCGATCCAGATCGAGTTCGCCCACACCGATATGGCGGGCATCGTGCACTTCGCTAAATTCTTCGAATTCATGGAGGCCACAGAGCACGCGTTCTTCCGATCGTTCGGTCAGGACGTGCACTTACAGGAGGGGGCGCGGGTCAGCGGTTGGGTGCGTGCCCACGCCGAGTGCGACTACCTGATCCCGGTGCGCTACCCCGACGAGATAACCATCCACTTGCGCGTTCTGCGCAAGGGAAACAAGTCTCTGACCTACGGGTTTACCTTCGAATGCACGGGCGACCAGGGCCCACAGGTCGTTGCCACCGGTAAGCTTGTGGTTGTCCACCTGACAGGCATGCACGGCGAGGAGGCTCCTCACTCCGCTCCCATTCCCACAACAGTATCCGAGCTCATCGAAGAGGCTCCCGATCAGGTAACCCCATGACTCCCGACCAATCCTCAACCGCCAACCTCTGGCTCCTATTTGCCTTGCTGACCGTAGCGACCTGGGGTCTTTACGGAGTTCTGCTGCACAGTGGCCAGATGGCCATGGGGGATCCGGCGAACGGTCGCTACAAGGCTTTCCTATGGGTGGGGATCGCCTACGTTGTCATCGCTGTCGTCGGCCCCCTCGCCATGTTGCTCGCGAACGGCTCAGACTGGGATATGCCGGGCAAGGGCATACTCCTGTCCCTTCTGGCGGGCACAGCCGGTGCACTTGGTGCCTTTTGTGTGTTGCTTGCTTTCGGAGCCCAGGGACACCCGGCTGTGGTCATGTCTATCGTCTTTGCGGGGGCGCCTATCGTGAATGCGGTCGTGGCCTTCAGCTTGCATCCCCCCGCGGGTGGAATGGGGGCACTTCGGTGGCCTTTCTATCTCGGCCTCGCTCTCGCAGCAACGGGCGGAACCCTGGTGACCCTCTACAAGCCAGCCCCTGGTAAGCCACCTGCGGCCGTAGTGGAGGAGTGAGCCCGTGCCCTTGCTTGAACTGCAGGGAGTGACCCGCAGCTTTGGCGGCTCCGGGGACTCAGCCACGACCGAGGTCCTGCGCGGGATCAGTCTCGTCCTAGATGAGGGTGAGGCTCTAGCCATCGTGGGCCCATCCGGTTGCGGAAAGACCAGCCTGCTCAATCTGATTGGCGGCTTAGATCAGCCGGACGAGGGCAGCATTCGGTTGGGGGGCCGGGACTTGGCACAGATGAACGCTGAAGAGCTGGCGTCCATGAGGGCGGAGGAGTTGGGCTTCGTGTTCCAGGCCCACCATCTCTTGCCCCAGTGCACCGCCCTGGAGAACGTGTTGGTCCCCTCGCTGGTGTGTACAGATGCGAACCTGCGCGGGAGCGCGCCTGAGCGCGCCCGTGCGCTGTTGGATAGAGTTGGCCTCGGTGAGCGTCACGATCATTTCCCTGCTCAACTTTCAGGTGGTGAGGCTCAACGCGTAGCGGTGGTGCGGGCATTGATCAACGAGCCACGGCTAATCCTCGCCGATGAACCCACAGGCTCCCTTGATGGGGAATCAGCCCAGCAATTAGGAGACCTCCTGCTTGAGGTGCATGCGGAGCAGGGCACGGCCCTGATCGTCGTAACCCACAGCAATCAGCTGGCCGAGCGCCTTGGCAAGCAGTTGTCCTTGCGGGGCGGCCGCGTTGAATCCGGGGTCGATGCACGGTGAACGGGGCGCGACTCGCTTGGCGGAGCCTCTTCCATCACATGGGCTCCCACATCTTCACCGGATTGGGAATCGTCTTGGCCGGAGCCGTTCTGACCGGCGCGTTGCTCGTGGGAGATTCCGTACGGGGCACGTTAGAGGCCCGCGGGCTGTCGCGTATCGCCGAGGCGGATGCTGTACTCGCCACCCGAGAACGGGAATTTCGCGCTGACCTCGCAGAGGAGCTTGCGGGGCATCTAGTCGACGTGCAGCTGGCCCCTGCCTGGCGCATGATCGGCCAGGGTCGCTCGGAGAGTGCAGGGTTGGGGGGCGTTCAGGTGGTGGGTTGCGATGCGCGTATGGGCGCCATGGCTCACAAACCCTGGCCGCAACCTGAGCCAGGCGAGGCGTTTGTTTCAGAGTCCCTGGCCCAGGAGTTGGGGCTGAAAGAGGGGCACGAGTTGCGCGTACGCGTACCTGCGCCGTCGGCTCTGAGTCTCGATCTCGCCCTGACCCCAGCGGATGAGAGCACCGTGGGCCTGCGCATGAAGGTGGGGCGCATCCTGCTGCCGGCGGAGTGGTCGGAGTTTTCCCTGCACAGTTCTTCCGAGCCCGCGCACAACGCCTTTGTCAACTTGGCCTGGCTGCAAGGTGAATTACAACGCGAAGGAGCCGCCAACCTCCTCCTAGCCAGCGGGGAGGCCGGTCAATCCAGCGCGCAGGTGCAAGCGCAGTGCAATGAGGCCCTGGCCCGAGCGTGGCGCTGGAGCGATGCCCAGATCCGGGTGCTCAGCAACGACGGCTGGACGGAGCTATCCACCGAGCGCGTATTTCTCGACGCCATCATCGAGAAGACTGCGCGCACTCTGCAGCGACCCTCCCTGGGGATCCTGACCTACTTCGTCAATTCGATTTCTGGACCGATCCGCACCTGCCCCTACTCCACGGTGGCCGCTGTGGGCGCCCTTGTTGGGCCCGTCCCGGACCTGGAGGCTCTAGCACTGAGTGGGGACCCCGCTGAGGTCTCCATCAGCACCTGGCTCGAGCAGAACCAGGCTCTGATTCCGGGGGACGAGGTGCAGTTGACCTACTTCGTTCCCACCGCCGGCCGCGGTCTCACGGAGAGCACGAGTTCGTTTGCCGTGGGTTCATTCGTCCCTCACACCGGGCTGGCCGCCGACCCGGGATTGATGCCCGACTTCCCCGGCCTCGAGGGCGAGGAGCACTGCCGGGACTGGGAACCCGGAATTCCCATCGACCTCGATCGCATCCGAGACGTCGACGAGCGCTACTGGGATGAGCGCCGTGGTACACCCAAGGCGTTCATCTCTCTTGAAGCGGGCCAGGCCATCTGGGCCAACCCCTACGGCACGCTGACTGCGATACGCGCGCCGGATCCGCAAGGAGACTATGCCGAGCTGCTGCATGATGCGCTCAAGCCTGCGCGGCTGGGGCTCGACTTCCAGGATCTTCGCTCCCCCGCACTTGCCGCGGCCCATTCACCTACGGACTTCGGCGGCCTGTTTCTAGGCCTGTCGTTCTTCCTCTTGGCCGCCGCGTTGGGGCTGGTGGTGTTGCTCGTGACCTTTGGCATTGAGCGGCGCTCCCGGGAGATGGGATTGTTGTTGGCCATCGGGTTTACCCACAAGCGTGTACGCCGACTGTTGCTCGCAGAGACATGCCTGGTGGCTTTGGATGCCTCCATCTGTGGCGCACTTCTCGGCTGGCTTTACCAGGGTGGCATTTTGGATCTGCTCGCTGGACGCTGGAGTGGTGCTGTGGCGGGTCAGGCCCTTGAGGATCACGGTCGCTGGACCACAGTGGGAATCGGTGCGGGCATTACGTGGGCCGCAGCCGTGTTGGCAGGTTGGGTGGCCTCTCGGGGGCTCAGCAAGTTCGAAGCACGGACGTTGCTGGCAAGCGGTGAGGAAGCACCGCCAGAGGGCATCGCATCGCCATCATCCCGCGCGCTTTGGTGGGCCTTGGCGTTCAGCGCACTCTGTGCACAGGTGCTTCTGGTGACGACGGGCCCCGGCACCTCAGGTTCATTCTTCGGTGCCGGATCCTGCTTACTTGTGGCGGGTATCGCTTTGGGCCGGCTGCTGATGTATCCGAACGGACAGCGCTCGCTGGCCAGGAGCGTGACCACCTTGGGGTGGCGCGCCATTGGCCGCCGGCCGAGCCGCAGCTTGACGGTTGTAGCTCTCCTGGCTATCGGATCCTTCCTGGTCTTTTCGATGGGTGCCAACGTGAAGGGTAATCGGGTGGACGGATCCGACCCCACTTCAGGCACGGGCGGCTTCAGTCACTTCGCCCGGTCCGCTCTGCCCCTTTTCAACGACCCCACAACGGAGAGCGGGCAAGACGCCTATGCGCTCAAGCCTGCGGACGTCGAGGGTCTGAAGTTGACCGCATTGAGGATGGGCGAGGGGGACGAGGCGAGTTGCTTGAACCTTGGTGCTCCTCAGCAGCCGCGTCTGGTGGGGGTTAGGGCAGATGGCTTGGCTCGGCGTGGTTCCTTCACCTTCGTCGAGTCGATGCTGCCGGACTCGTCTTCGGACAATCCCTGGACCCTGCTCAACGGCTGGTCACCGGGCGACCCCGTCCCTGCTGTGGGGGACGCGGCTAGCATCACCTGGTCTCTCAAGTCCGCGGTGGGCGAGAGTGTCGACGTCACCGACGGCCGAGGCGGTTCCGTCGAGGTCCGGATCGTCGGCGCCGTACAGGATTCGATTCTGCAGGGCATGCTCCTCATTCCCGAAGAGGCCTTCGTCCATCACTTCCCTGGGAGCAGCGGGTACCGGGGTTGGCTCATGGAGGTGGATCCAGAACGTGAGGCCAGTGTGATTGCCTCACTCGAGAAGGCCCTCGCTCCCGAGGGACTTGAGGTCGAGGCTAGCGTTGAACGGCTTGGCCGCTTCCGTGCGGTTCAGGACACTTACTTGCGCGTATTCCAGGTCCTGGGGGGTCTGGGTGTGCTGCTGGGGAGTATCGGCCTTGCGCTGGTCCTGCTGCGCAACGCCCACGAACGCCGTCACGAGTGGCGCGTACTTTCCGCTCTGGGACTTGGACCTGGCGCCCTGCGCCGCATGCTTATCGTGGAGCATGGGGGCTTGGCTCTGCTCGGAATTGCTGTAGGGGTGGTGGCGGCACTTGTGGCTTTGGTTCCCACGGGATTGGATGGAGACAAGTTGGGCCAGCTCGTGCCATGGCTCGGGGTCTTGGTCGCTAACGCTGGATTCTGGATCCTGGCCGGTGCCCGTTGGGCGAACGTGAACGCGCGCAGGCGCCCATGATGAAAAGGCATGAATTGAACGGGTCGGCCGCCAACCGACGACGGCTGACCATGGTGGTCGCTCTGCTCGTGTGTTCGTGCCAGCAAGGTTCCGGTAACGAAGCGCCCACCGAGCCCGTACTGCGAATGCAGTACGAGGCTGAGCGTGGGGAGGCGCTGTGTGTCGCCCTGTGCGAAGAGCAGGGCCTCCTCGCCGCGGGCTTCTCAAACGACAGATTGCGGGTGTTCTCCACCGAAGGTGGGGCGCTGCTGGAAGAGGCCGTTGGGCATCGGCGGGGAATAACATGTGTCGCTTTTTCTCCAGACGGGAAGCGCTTGGTCAGCGCCGGACCCGACCGCACCGTGCGCATCTGGACTGCCCGGCCTCTGGCTGAAGAGCGGGTGTTGGAGGGCGCTCACGAACCCCTGTCCCGAGTGGCCTGGCGCGCTGACGGGCAAGCCGTGCAGGCCGTGACCGTGGGCGGGGCCATGTACGCCTGGTCTATGCCTGACGGGAAGCGACTGTTCTTCAAGCCGGGACCCGTGCAGCGCGGCGTGAGCAACCTAGACCTCTCACGCCATGGGGCGGTTTTCGCCTGGGCGGCGGATGGGGGCAACCTGCGCACCTGGGATGGCGTGACCGGGGACAAGCTCGGGGGCTGGCGCATTCAGGACGGCTTGCTGGTGGGGTCCGTGGCGGTGTCCCCTTCGGGAACCCTCGTGGCGACAAATGAAGTGGGATCGGACAAGGTCGACGTATGGCGCATGGGGCAGGGCCACGTCTCCACTGCGGTGGACATGGGTAGTCCCTCCCGCTCACTGGCTTTCCTGGGAGGGCGCTCGATCTTGGCGGCCTCGTCCCTGGCTGGCGTGCTGCACCTGATCGACGTGGAGAGGGGACAGGTTGTGGAGGCTCTGGATTTGCCCATGGGATCCGTCTTGCGCCTGCACGCGAGCGCTTCGGGGAATCTGCTGGCCGCCGCAGGCCCGGGTAGGCGCGTGTTGCTCTGGGACGTGACCTCCGTTGGGCCGGCAGGAGGGATGGAAAGGGGACAGCCTCTGATTGCACCGGTTGAGATTGATGACTCTGCCTCGATTCCCGCTGAAGGTGGTCTCTTGGACATGGCTCTCTTGGCTCTTTCCGACTACGACCCACCGGAGCTGCGGGCTGACCCCGAACCGTTTTCGAAACAGCAGTTTCCCGCGGCCATTGGAGCAATAGACGGACACGCCTTCCGCTTGCGCGGGTTTCCCCTGGCGGCAGACATGGAGGGCGAGTACGTGCGGACCATCCTGCTCTCACGCTTTCCCCCGGGCTGCTGCTTCGGCTCAGTCCCCGTGATGGATGAATGGGTGGAGGTCGCGGCGCCCAAGGGCACCAGATCCCTGAATCCGGACCTGCGTGTAGAGGTGGAGGGTGTATTGGAGGTGGGAGAGATCATTGGCTCGGCGGGCTTTGCATCAAGCCTGTACCGCATGCAGGCCACCACGCTGAAGCTTCTCGACGGCTAGCGATCAGGTCCGCAGATCTTCCCGACCGACTCGTCCATTCTGTACAGCCCCTGGCGCAGGGGCTCGCGTAGACTGAGGGCCTCGAAACACCCTGGATACCATCATGACCCTGACGCTTCTTCCGCTGATTCTGCTGACGATTTCTCCTCCGGCTACATCCGATGACTGGCCCCAATGGAGGGGACCCGCACATGATGGCCTTTCGCGCGAGACGGAGTGGCGCTCCGAGGGCACGGAGGCTTGGAGCAAGCAGGTGGGGCTCGGCTACTCAACCGTCAGCATTGTGGGTGAGCACATGTTCACCGCCGGCTTTGACGCGGAGGCCAAAGAGGACGTGATCTGGTGCCTGAATGTGGACAGCGGAGAGGAGGTCTGGTCGTTCCGCTATCCCGCCAAGATCTGGAACCAGTTCCACGGTGGTGGGACGCTTTCTACTCCGGTCATCGATGGGGACGTGCTGTACTACCAGAACCGGGAGGGCGCGCTTTATTGCCTGGAGAGCGATACGGGCAAGCTCCGGTGGGAGAAGAACCTGCACAAGGAATTCGGGCTCGAGCACCCCACATGGGGCTTCAGCGCGGCCCCTCTGGTCCATGAAGATCGGATCATCGTGAACATGGGCCGTGTGTTCGCGTTCAAGCGCAAGACCGGCAAAGCGATTTGGGTCAGCAAACAGGATGTGGGGCACGCTTATGCGACGCCCGTGAGCTGCACTCTTGCCGGCAAGGATGGTTTGGCCGTGTTCGGTGGAGAGGGGCTCTTTCTGATCTCCCATGACGGGCAGGAAGTGATGGCGCATTACGAGTGGGAGACGCGCTACGACGTAAACGCCGCCACTCCAGTGCAGGTTGGAGAGGATCAGATCCTGATCTCTTCGGGCTACGGCCACGGAGGCAGCCTTCTGAAGCTCACCGAGGAAGGGTTCGAGGCGGTCTGGGAGACCAAGTCCCTTCGCAACCAGATGGCGACCAGCATGCTGGTCGGTGATCACATCTACGGCATCGACGAGTCTCAGCTGCGTTGTTTCGATCTTGCGGGCACGGAGAAGTGGCACGTACGAGGTGTCGGAAAGGGCTCCATATCAGCTACTCCCGACAGGCTTCTGCTGCTGACGTCGGATGGCGAGCTTGTGGTGGCCAAGGCTAACCCGGAGGCCTACGAGGAGCTCTCGCGCAAAGAGCTGTTTGACGGCGGAGTCTGCTGGACTATGCCTGTCCTTGCCAACGGTCGCATTTACTGTCGAAACAGCAAGGGGCATCTGATCTGCAGCGACCACCGCCCCAAGGATCAATAAGCGTACCGCTGACACCCCTGACCCGAGACCAAACATGCACCTGCAGCGACTATTTCCAAGCCTGATTGCCTTGTCTTTTGCTCTGGCCCCTTCCGGTCAGTGCGATGTTCGTTTGGCCAAGGTTTTTGGCGACCACATGGTTCTTCAGCGGGAATCGAAGGTGGCGGTATGGGGCTGGGCCGAACCGGGTGAGAGCGTTCTCGTAATCCCATCCTGGGGTATAGGTGGGGACAGTGCTGAGACGCAAGCAAGCACGCAGGCGGATGCTTCGGGTGCCTGGCGCGTCATGATCGAAACGGGCCCTGCCGGTGGCCCTCACGCGCTGAGTGTTCGGGCGGCTTCGGGCAACCTTCTGGTAGAGGACGTCTTGCTTGGCGAAGTATGGGTGTGTTCCGGCCAATCAAACATGCAGTGGACGGTGACGAGCTCCGACGACGCTGGTGCAGAGATAGCTAGCGCCGAGCATCCTCAACTACGGCTGTTCCAAGCTCAGCAGGCGTACTCCATGGAACCTGCCGAGGATATTTCGGGGTCCTGGTCGGTCTGTTCGCCCAAGACCGTCGGTGGCTTCAGCGCGGTGGCGTACTTCTTCGGGAGGGACCTTCAGAGCAAACTCGGAGTGCCCGTCGGATTGGTCTCCACCAACTGGGGCGGGACCGTCGTCGAAGCATGGACAAGCGCTGAAGCCCTTGCTGATGCCGGCGAGTTTGGCGATTCACTCGCACGCTTGGACACGGCAGAGGGCGATGCGGACGCAGGCGATTCGCTGGCGCAACTCCAGGGCCGCTGGTGGAAGGGGCTCGAGGCCGCCGATCCCGGCTTCCGGGGAGATTGGGCTAGTTCCGGTGGTTCATCCAAGGGTTGGAAGGCGACCACCATCCCCGCGGCATTCACCGCTCTGGACCTCGGCAGCTTTGATGGGTGCGTCTGGTTTCGGCGCGAAGTCGAAGTGCCTGCGGAGTTGGCTGCCGTAGAGACGGTCTTGGAAATCGGACCCGTGGACGATATGGATGTGACGTTCATCAACGGCGAAGCCGTGGGAGCCACACGCATCCATGGCAAGTGGCAGACCCCACGGTCGTATCGCATCCCGGCTGGGAAACTGAAGGCCGGTGCCAACACCATCGCCGTCTGCGCTGTGGATACAGGTGGCGGGGGAACACTGGGCGCTTCGGGTTCTGTGCAGCCCCCCATGCGCTTGCGCCGTGCTGATTCCGAGAAGGGCGCGGGCATTCCCCTTGAGGGGACTTGGCAAGCGCGAGCCGGCGCCCCCATGTCGAAGTTGGGCGCTTTCCCCGTGGGGGCGTGGTTCCACCGCAACTATCCGACGGCCCTCTACAACGCCATGATCGCACCCATCATCCCCTACGGGATGCGCGGGGCTATTTGGTACCAGGGTGAGTCCAACCGCACACGCGCAGACCAATACCGGCGACTGTTCCCCGCTATGATCCAGGACTGGCGTACGCGCTGGGGGCAGGGCGATTTTCCGTTCTACTTCGTGCAGATTGCGCCCTACAGCTACGGCAATGACACCGGTGAGGCCGCGGAGCTGCGCGAGGCCCAGGCCCTGACACTCTCTCTGCCCAACACGGGCATGGCTGTGACCATGGATGTCGGGAACCCGGCCAATATTCACCCCACCAACAAGCAGACCGTAGGAGCGCGGCTGGCCCGCTGGGCGTTGGCTCGTGACTATGGCCGCAGCCTAGTGCCTTCGGGACCCATGTACCGTTCGATGGTAGTGGTCGGCGATGAGGCGCGACTGCACTTTGGCTACGCCGACGGTGGCCTGTCCGCCCTCGGAGGTTCGCCGACACACTTCACCGTGGCTGGCGAGGATCATGTCTTCCACGCCGCCACGGCGCGCATTGAGGGAGAGACGGTCGTGGTGCGCTCGGTGGCCGTGCCACACCCGCGCGCCGTACGGTACGCCTGGGGAGCCGCCGACGAGCCCAATCTGAAGAACGCTGCGGGTTTGCCTGCGCCTTCCTTCCGAACGGATGACTGGCCGATGGTGACCCAGGATCGCTAGAGTCTGGCCAAGGGATCATCCATGGCCGAACAACAACACCAGCGACGGGCGTTTCTGACGGGAGGACTGGTGGGCGCCGCAGGCGGACTGCTTGGCGCTGCCGCATCCAGCACAACCCAGTCCAGGGAGGTCGTTGGGCCCGCGACTCACACGGGCAAGCGCGTGGAGTGGCGGCTGGCGTCGAGCTTTCCAAGTTCGTTGGATACGATTTTCGGCGCCTCCGAAGTCTTGTCCGAACGGGTCGCGGCCATGACAGGCGGAATGTTCCGCATCCACGTCTATCAGGCCGGCGAGATCGTGCCGGGCTTGCAGGTGCTCGATGCCGTGCAGAAGGGATCGGTCGAGGTGGGGCAGACCGGTGGCTACTACTACATCGGAAAGCACCCGGCCCTGGCATTTGATACCTGCGTTCCCTTCGGGCTCACCCCTCGCCAGCAAAACGCCTGGCTCAATGAAGCCGGTGGCTTGGAGCTCATGCGCGAAGTCTACGCGCAGTTTGGGATCCGTTCGTTCCCGGGAGGCAACACGGGTGTGCAGATGGGAGGGTGGTTCAAGGACCCGGTCGAGGGCCTCGATGACTTGCGCGGATTGAAGATGCGGATACCAGGCCTGGGTGGGAAGGTCATGGATGCGCTGGGTGTGACCGTGCAGGTCCTGGCTGGTGGCGACATCTATACCGCCCTGGAGCGGGGGGCGATTGACGCCACGGAGTGGGTTGGGCCCTACGATGACGAGCAGTTGGGCTTCTACAAGGTGGCCAAGAACTACTACTACCCTGGCTGGTGGGAGCCCGGTCCGTCCCTCTCCTTCCTGGTGGGGCAGTCGGCATGGGATGCGCTACCCGTGGAGTATCAGGCGATATTCAGTGCCGCCTGTGCCCAGGCGGCATCCGCCATGCAGACGCGCTATGACGAGCGCAATCCGGTGGCGCTTGAGCGCCTGCTGCAAAAGGACATTACGTTGCGCCCATTCAGCGAGGAGATCATGAAGGGGGCGCAGGAGGCATCGGAGCAACTGCTCGTGGACGAGGCGGCGGCCAATGCGGACTACGCTCGCATTCTTGAGCACTGGCGCGCTTTCCGCAAAGAGTCCTTCCGCTGGTTTGGAACCGCAGAGCTGGCCTACTCCCGCTTTGTCCTGGGCTAGAGCATTCCCGTCACAATCTCCGGGAAGAGGATGACGAGGGTCAGGCAGATGAGTTGGATGATGATGAAGGGCACGACGCCGCGATAGATCGCGCTTGTGGGGATCTCTTTGGGCGCCACTCCGCGCAGGTAGAACAAGGAGAATCCAAAGGGCGGCGTGAGGAAGCTGGTCTGGAGGTTCATGGCGATCATCACGCCGAACCAGACCATTTCATCGCCGGTGATTCCAAGTTGCGCGGCTGCAGGATGAATCAGGGGCAGGATGATGAAGGCGATCTCGAAGAAGTCGATGAAGAAGCCCAGGATAAAGATCGCCAGGTTGGCGACGATCAGTAGCCCGACCCGCCCTCCCGGCAGTCCGGTTAGGAGATCCTTGATCCAGTCGTCTCCATGCAAGCCTCGGAACACGAGGGCAAAAGCCGTGGAGCCTATCAGCAAAAACACGATCATACTCGTCAGGCGCATGGTCTCGTTCATGGTCCCATCGAGGGCCTTGCGGGTGAAGCGGCCTGCCACCAAGGCCAGGGCCATGGCACCGACTGCCCCCAGAGCACCGGCCTCGGTCGGTGTGGCAATACCGGCAAAAATACTACCGAGCACCACAATGATCAGGACCAGGGGGGGGATCATGACCTTGACGGTTTGGCGCCACAGGCTTCCAGCTGCCTCCCGCTCCGCCCGGGGAATGGCCGGTGCGAGGTTGGGGCGCAGATAAGCGATAGCCAGAACGTACACGGCGTAGGAGACGGACAGCAGGAGGCCCGGCAGGAGTGCACCCACAAACAGATCCCCGACGCTGAGCTCCAGCTGATCTGCCAGGACCACGAGAACTACGCTGGGCGGGACGATCTGCCCCAGAGTTCCCGAAGCACAGATCACGCCCGTGGCCAGGCTCGGCTTGTAGCCGTAGCGCGTCATGATGGGCAGGGAGATCATCCCCATGGCCACGACGGAGGCTCCGACGACTCCAGTAGCCGCCGCCAAGAGGGTGCCGACGAGGACCACGGCGAGGGCCAAGCCACCGCGCACGGGGCCGAACAGCAGACCTATCGTGCGCAGCAAATCCTCGGCCAGGCGCGACCGCTGCAGCATGGTGCCCATGAAGATGAAGAACGGCACGGCCAACAGGATCTGGTTGTCCATGATGCCGAACAAGCGCTCGGGAAAAGCACGCACGAGGTCCCATTCGAAATCACCTCCGGCGACCCCGATGATGGCGAAGGCCAGGGCTGTGCCCCCCAGGGAGAAGGCCACCGGATAGCCCACGAAGATGAGCAGGAACAGGACCACGAACATGAGTGGCCCGAGGGTCTCGAAGCTCATGCCTCTGCCTCTTCAACTTCTTCCAGTCCCACGGATTCGGGGCTCATTCCGCGGATGATGGCCAAGCGTTTGATGACCTCCGAGATCCCCTGCAGGCCCACAAGAAAGAAGGCGATGGGCACCACTGTCTTAAGTGGGTAGCGCGGCAAGCCGCCAGGGTCGGAGGACATCTCACGCTGGCTCCAGGAGTCCAGCACAAAGTCCGTCGAGGACCAGATCGCGAAGGCGCAGAACGGCAGCAACAAGAGCACGCCGCCCACGAGGTCGATCCAGGCCTTGGCCAGCGTTGGATGTCCGCCGTAGATCACATCCACGCGCACGTGGCGATCGCAGCGCAGGGTATAGGGCGCGCCAAGGAGGAAGACCAGGCTGAACAGGTACCACTGCAGCTCGACGTAGGCGTTGGAGGCGAGGGCCAGACCGAGGTCCCGCTCAACGTACCGGGCAACGGCGTTGTAGGCACCCACGAGCACCATGGCCAGGGTCAGCCAGGCGACCATTCTCCCGACACGGCGGCTGAGTCCGTCTATTCTCCTCGCGATGCGTAACAGCCTGACCATGGGCAGAAAGATACCGCCCGCAGGCCCTCCCCCCAAAACCCTGAATAAATGGGTCTATAGTGTGTGGACGTGTTCCATGCATAAGGCTCCCAACATTCCCCACGGCCCCGTTCTCTGTTTGAGCACGGTGCTGGCCATGGTCTATACCGGCCTGGCGAGCATTTGGGCCATCTGGACCTTCTGTACGCTGCGCTTCAGGACTCTGGAGGAGGAGGCGGCCGCAACTGAGCCTCTCCGGATGCTCTCGACTGGCCAATACACTTGGGTGTCCGTGGCCAATTTTGCCCTCGCCCTATATCTGATCAGCGACGCCCACCGCGTCCGCCGTGAGCCCCCCCCCACACGCCGGGCCTTCTGGGCTGGGATTGGAATGGCGCTCCTTATCTTGGTGGCTGTCCAAGCAGGAGCGCACTACGCCCACGCGCCTTTCCTCCGTCCCTCATAGGGGACGTGCATCCTGGCTGCTTGCTGCAGGTCTCTACCGCGATCGGCTTTGGCTCGCGCCCGATTCCCACGCATTGAACAGCTCAACGAGCCGCGCGAGTTCGTCGGGTTGATCCGCAGCCAGGTCCCTGGACTCCATCGGGTCGCTGACGAGATCGTATAGTTCCCACTTCCCTTTCGGCTCTGGGCGAATGGCCTTCAGGCGGCCTGCGTGCAGTGCGGCTGCCTTGGGCGAGACGAAAGGCAAGGCCGCTTGGCCGGGGCGTTCGTCGGGCCCATCGGCCATGAGCAACGGCAGCAGGCTGACTCCATCGATAGGGCGCTCTGGAGCAAGTCGTACCCCCAGAATCTCGGCCAGGGTAGGCAGGGTATCGAGCGTGGAGGCTGGGCAGTTCAAACGTCGCGGTTTGCGAATCTGCTTGGGCCAGACGAGCAGCCCGGGCACGCGAACGCCGCCTTCATACAGGCTGCGCTTGCGGCCGCGTAGCCCCGCAGTGGACCCTTGGCCCTCAGCGGCGGAGCCCTCGGGTCCGTTGTCGCTTGTGTACCAGAGCAGAGTGTCGTCGCCCACGCCCAGTCGATCGAGGTGCTCCCGCAATCGAGCGAGGGATGCGTCGACCGCCGCGACCACGGCGTAGTAGCGGCGCAGGTCCTCGCGCTCGGTACCTGAATAGGGCTCCTCGCGGCTCGGACCCGTGACGACGGGACGGTGGGGGGCGTGCAGCCAGATCACCGCCAGAAAGGGACGCTTCTCCGTCGCGGCCGCCGTGATGAACGGCAGGGCTCGATCCATGATGATGCGTGAGTCATCCCCTTCGAGGTTCTCGGTGACCACCTTTCCGTGTTCATCCCAATAGCGCGTGCCATAGGGCTTGCCGTTTTCGGGATTGAGCATGGGATCCCAGGTGGGCACCTTGGCCTCTGTAGAGAAACAGCGTTCGAACCCATGTTGCCAGGGTGGCGAGTAGTGCTGAGCTTGGTTTGGGCGGCCGCCGCGATTGGAGTCGATGACCTCTCGGGTCAGCGTGCCCAGGTGCCACTTGCCGAAGTGTCCGGTCGCGTACCCGAGCTCGCGACACATCTCGGCCAGGGTGTGCTCCTCCTCTGGCAGGTGACCGGAGTTGGCGCCATCGATCCTCATCCGAAAAGGGTGGCGTCCAGTCAGAACGCTGGCCCGGGTGGGGGAGCAGACTGCAGCGGCTGCGTAGAACCGGTCGAAGCGTAGGCCCTCGCTCGCCATTTCGTCCAGGGCGGGGGTCTTGAGGGTGGGGTGCCCGTTGAAGGAGGTATCGCCCCAGCCCTGGTCGTCAGCCATGACCAGAACGATGTTTGGACGCAGGGCGTCCGGATTGGCCTGACCACGGATCACGGGGGCGGGTACCGCTGCGCCCTGGGACAGAATGGAGAGGAGGGCGGCTAGGAACATCACGGAACCAGTCCCTCACGCAGGATCGAGGCTTCACTCATGAGCCGAGTGTAGTGGACGCCAGCCAGTCCGGGGCAAGCCGGGCTAGGAGCGCGCTTCGAGCTTAGCCCAGGTGTCACGCAGCGTGGCCGTGCGGTTGAACACCAAGGCGCCCGGTGCCGAGTCAACGCAGTCCACGCAGAAGTAGCCCAGTCGCTCGAACTGGAATCGCTCACCGGGTTCAGCATCCGCGAGGGATGGTTCAAGCTGGCACGTGGAAAGAACCTCAAGGGAATCGGGGTTCAGGTTGTCATGCCAGTGTCCACCCTCCGGCACATCCTCGGGGTCCGTGGTCCGGAACAAATGGTCATAGAGATTGACCGTTGCTCCAATGGACTCCTGGGCGTTGACCCAGTGCACGATGCCCTTGACCTTGCCGCCCTCTGCGAGAGGGGCGCCAGCCAGGGTCTCGGGGTGGTAGGTGCACCGCAGTTCGGTGACCGCGCCCGAGTCATCCTTGATGACGTCGTCGCAGGTGATCACGTACCCGTAGCGCAGGCGCACCCGGCCTCCCGGCTTGAGCCTGAAGAACTTCCGAGGGGCTTCTTCGCGAAAATCATCCTGCTCGATCAGGAGGTCGGAGCCCATGCGTAGAACACGCGTGCCTGCGCCCTCGTCTTCCGGGTTGTTGACGGCCTCGATCTCCTGCACGTGGCCCTCGGGCCAGTTGGTGATAGTGACCTTCAATGGGCGCAGGACGGCCATGCGCCTCTCGGCGCGCTTGTTCAGGTCGTCTCGCAGGCAGCCGTCAAGCTGGGCGTAGTCCACAGTGCTGTTGAACTTGGCGACGCCGATGCGCTTGCAGAATTCACGCACCGATTCGGGGGTGTAGCCGCGCCGGCGCAGGGCACGCAGGGTGGGCATGCGTGGGTCGTCCCAACCGCTTACCAGGCCGCCGTCCACCAACTCGACGAGCTTGCGCTTGCTGACAACGGTGTAGGTCAGCTTGAGGCGCGCGAACTCGTACTGATGGGGAACCGAGGGCACCGACAGGTTCTCCGTGAACCAGTCGTAGAGGGGCCGGTGGTTCTCGAACTCCAGCGAGCAAAGAGAGTGAGTGATGTGTTCCAGGGCATCGCACTGGCCGTGCGCGAAATCGTACATCGGATAGATGCACCACTCGTCGCCCGTACGATGGTGGGTTGCGCGCATGATCCGGTAGAGGACCGGGTCGCGCATATTCATGTTGGGCGAGGCCATGTCGATCTTGGCCTTCAGCGTGCGCGCGCCATCTTCAAACTCACCAGCCCGCATGCGGCGCAGCAGATCGAGGCTCTCTTCCAAGGGACGGTCGCGGTAGGGGCTGTTCTTGCCCGCTTCAGTCACCGTGCCGCGGTACTCCCGTGTTTCTTCCGCCGAGAGATCACAGACATAGGCCAGTCCCTTTCCGACCAGCTCTTCACCAAACTTGTAGAGGTCCTCAAACCAGTCAGAGGCAAAAAACAGCCTGTCGCCCCAGTCGAATCCAAGCCAACGCACGTCAGCCTTGATGGCTTCAACGTACTCAACGCTCTCCTTACCCGGGTTAGTGTCGTCGAAGCGTAGGTTGCAGACGCCACCATATTTCTCCGCAATGCCGAAGTCCACGCAGATGGCCTTGGCGTGACCGATATGTGGGTAGCCATTGGGCTCGGGAGGGAAACGCGTGTGGACGTGATCCACGCGCCCTTCACGCAAATCATCGGCGACGATGCGTTCAACGAAGTTAAGGCGTTCGGATTCGTG
This sequence comes from Planctomycetota bacterium, assembly GCA_012959525.1. GTDB lineage: Bacteria > Planctomycetota > UBA1135 > UBA1135. Next base: position 122,300 of record DUDB01000061.1, on the reverse strand, counting down.
GCTGTCAGGGGCAGCGGATTCAGCTTGGCGTGTCATGGCTGGCGATGCGCGGGATGATACCAGCAGCGAGGGGAGTGTGGGATGGGCTGGGGCCTACTTGGGTTTTGATTTCTCGTGCGCGAACTGTCCTCCGTGGGCCTTGGCCAGCTTCTTCAGGAACTGCACCGGGACACCGTCCCCGAGACCTACCGTGTGGATGATGACCCGGGCACCTAGGTTCCAGCGCTTCGCGGCGCGAAGGATTCCCACAGGTGGGTCTTTCTTGCCCCCAGCAATGGGCTGACCATCCGTCAGCAGGAAAATCGTGTCCACAGAGGAATTGAAATAGGCGTCCTCAATGCCGCGACCCGCAAGGTGAAACGCTATTTCGAGAGCATCGTGAATACGCGTACCGAGGTTCATTTTCCTGGCGTTCAGCCAGGTGATGGCTTCCTGCACCCGCTCCGGACTTGCCAGAACGGATTCCTCCGCATACAGCTCAAGTCGGCCGGCAAACGCCACTATGTTGAATCGCGTGTCCGGAGGGAGGATCTGCAAGGTGCGCACCAACTCTGTGAGTGCACGCTCTAGCCGAGATTCGGGAGCTGCCTCCTCCGCCTCATCCTTGCGAGCCATCATGACGTGCATGGACTGGGAGACGTCCACAACGAACAGTACGGACTGACCTTCGATCGGGAGGCCATGATAGCTGGTTCCGCCTTGGGCCAAGGTCTGAACCACCGCAGCGCCCTGGCCAAGAGGGACCTGGCCCTGAATGTGGGCCTGCCCGTTTTCATTCAACCATGATGACCAGGCGCTCAGTGAGGAGCTGATCTTCTGCCCCGTGAGAACTTGAAGTGCTGCGGTCAGGCGCTTCAGCGTGTGTCCCCGTTCCACTCCCAAGCGTTCGACCATGGGCGCAATGCCCTCTCCCGAGCCAATCGTGCTCAATGCTGCAAAGGCCGCCTCCCGCAGGGCTGCGTCTTGATGGGAGAGCGTACCCAGGGCGGTCTTGAGGGCTGGCCGTCCTCCCGGTCCCAACGCGCCCGCACAGGTCAAGAGGGTTAGCGTGTCCTCAGGCGACCGCGGCCGCTTGGAGAGGAGCTTGAGTATCGGTCCGGGGACTTCGTCGGCGAGAAAACGAGCCAGCCTAGCGCACTCCAGGCGCAGGGTCAGGGGCAGGGTTCTGTTGGATAGCGCGTCCTCAACGATCGGGCAGATGGATGCAGGGGATCGCAGGGCCATGATCCGTTCCATGGCCACCTCCAATAGCAGGCGGGGATCGTTGATGCCCTCTCGCATTTCCAGCGCCACGTTTCGGGCCAGCCGAAGGACGTACTCACGATGCTCGTCCTCTCTCTTGGCTAGCTCTTTATTCACTTGGCTGTAGGCCGCGACTAGGGCCATCCCAAGCTTGGGGTCATCGAAGTCCTTGACCGAGTTCAATGCCGCTAGGCGTTGTTCGTGCTTCTGTTCAGGATTGCGGGTTGCACGAAAGGTCTTGCGGAAATCACCCAAGACATCGCTCTCGCCGACTGGAACCAAGAGGCCCAGAACCGTGAGGGCCACGGCCAGATACTCAGTGGGAGGGAGCACTTTATTCCTCGAGCGCAAGAGCCTGCACGTGACCGTCATCGGTCAGGAGCGAGAATCCTGGAGCCGTGCCCTGGGCAATCTGTCCCAAGTCTGCCAGCCCCAGAAGCTGCGCCGGGTTGGTTGAAGCCAGTTGAGCCACGTGGGTGCCGTCCGTCGCGGAGGTGTATTCCAAGAATCTCTGCACGGCATCGGTCATCAAGATTGCTGATCCCGCCAGGGTCCCGTTGGAATCGCGGACCTGGCCATCGGCGAGAGTCACCTTGCTGCTTCCGAGTGAGTACACGCCATCGGGCATCCCTGCCGCGGCCATACAGTCCGTTACCAGGACCATGCGCTCCGGTCCCAGGCAGCGGAAGGCGTTCTGGACCATGGTCGGATGGACGTGAATGCCATCCACGATCAAGGAGCAGGAGAGGGCGGGGTCGGCCATGCAGCTCCCGGCGATGCCCGGTTCGCGGTGGTGCAGGGGCGACATGGCGTTGAAGAGGTGCGTGACCATTTGTGCCCCTGCCGCGACGCACTCTGAGAGACACGCATCGTCCCTTGCGTGCCCGATGGAGACACACACACCTGCCGCGCGTAGTTGGGCTGTGGCCTCTATGGCCCCGCGTCGAGCGGGTGCGAGGGTGAGGAGCCTGAGGTGCCCTCGCGCTGCGTCGATCAGCGCCTGCACGCTCTCGGTCTCGGGGTCCTGTAGATGGTCGATTGGATGCGCACCCGGAACCTCCAGGAAGGGGCCCTCCAGGTGAATGCCTAGGGGGCGAGCGCCCACTCCATCCCAGGCCTCTATCCAGTCTGCAAGGGCGGCCGTTTGGCCCAGGAGATCGTCGAGGGGCGCGCTGATCAGCGTGGGCAGGAACGCCACTGCACCCCCGGACCAGACCGTTCGGGCTACCGTGTTCAGGGCGTCGGTTGTGCACTCTTCCACGCCCCGACCCCCGGCACCATTGACCTGCAGGTCAATCAGTCCGGGTAGGAGGCTGCCCTCAACCTCCAGGACCCTGTCGGGGGCGGTGCTGAGAGCTTGCGTGCCCACGGCGACGATCCGGTTGTCCTCCAGGAGGACGGGGCCCGCTTGCCACGAACCTGCTCCTGATACCTCGTTAGCTCGCAGCAGTAGGAGTCCCATGCCCATGCGAGAATACATGGGGGGCCCTGGGCTCACCAGTACCCTTGCGCAGAGGCCCTCGGGGGACGGACAATTGCAGCCATGGAATGGTTCTCCTCGTGGTGGCCAGCGTTCCTGTTGGCCTTCGATCTGTGCCTGCGACTCGCAGTGGTGGTGCAGATCATCATGCGCGGGCCCCGTGCCTCAGATTCATCTCGGGCTTGGATTCTCATGGTGGTGTTTTTGCCCCTCGTCGGCATCCCCATCTGGCTGCTACTTGGGGAGGCTCGCCTGGGGCGTCGACGCCGAGAACGGTATCGCTCCATCGCGGACCGCGTTGCCGACCAGGTCGCGCGCATGGGACCCATCCCCGAGTATCGCGCCGCAGCCGGGGAGTATGGTCCCACCATTGCGCTGGCCGAGGCCGTAGGGGGCACACCTCCGCGTAGCGGGAACGAGCTTGAGCTCACGGGGGATTCGATGGTGTTTATCGATCGCCTCGCCGATGACATTGAAGCCGCGCAGAGTTCCTGCCACCTGCTCTTCTACATTTTCGTCGAAGATGAAGCCGGGTGGCGCATCGGGGAGGCTCTCAAGACGGCAGCCAGTCGGGGGGTGACTTGCCGCCTCTTGCTGGACAGCGTGGGATCACGGCCGTTCCTGAGGTCCCGCTACGTAACTTCCTTGAGAGAGGCGGGAGTCGCGGTCGTGGAGTCACTGCCCGCAAACCTGGTCCGCATGGCCTTCGCGCGAGTGGATCTCCGTAACCACCGCAAGATCGCGGTGATGGACGGACGCGTGGGCTACACGGGCTCTCAGAACATCGCCGCGGCGGCCTTTGCGCTCAAACCAGCGTTCGCGCCTTGGGTGGATTGCATGCTGCGGATCCGCGGACCCGTCGTCGGGGATCTGCAAGCGATCTTTGTGCGCGATTGGTTCTTGGAGACCGAGGAGCCGCTTGAGGAACTCCTCATTGAGCGACCCGAGCCATTCCCTGGTGGTATACCCGTGCAGATTCTCCCCACTGGACCGAACAACGACAACGAGGCTCTGGCCCAGCTGGCCCTGGCATCTTTCCACGGAGCTCGGGAAGAGTTGATCCTGACGACGCCCTACTTCGTTCCTGGGGAGGCTGAAGTCGTCAGCTTGTGTACGGCGGCGAAGCGAGGCGTCAGCGTGCGCCTGGTGGTGCCAGCGCGTAACGACTCCCCCCTCGTGCAAGCCGTCTCACGCAGCCACTACGAACGACTCCTCGACGCAGGCGTGGAGGTGTTTGAGTACCAGGAGGGCCTCCTTCATGCCAAGACCTTGACCGTTGACCGTGATCTGGCCCTCGTCACGACGGCTAATTTCGATAGGCGCAGTTTTGACCTGAACTTTGAGGTCTCAACCCTGGTCTACGACTCCGACTTCGCCAGTCAGCTACGGATGTTGCAGCGTGACTACATGGGGCGTTCGACGGCTGTGACGATGGCCCAGGTGCGTGGGCGCTCTTGGCTGCGCAGGTTTGCTTACAACGCAGCGGGAATCTTCAGTCCGGTGCTGTAGGTCAGCTTCAGGCTCAGTCGTTTATCAATCCCATCAGATGCCCCAGTACCCGGGGGCCGGCCGCACGCAATCCGTTGTGCTCGAACTCATCGGTCACCCAGGACTGGAGACCTTTGATCGAGCCCGCAGTCCGTTGGGAACTTTCGCAAGGCACGTACATGTCGTTGCTGTAGATTGCGGCCGCGGCGGGCACCTCGTTGGCGCCGAGGGCCTCCACGTCATAGAGCATGGGCCAGTCTTCGTCTTGGGCCAGTAGCTCCGCAGCATCGCGGAGTGGGGCAAGGGTTGGGAACTCTTCGAAAAACCAGGGGTAGATCATCTCGCCCGTGAGGAAGAGTGGCTCCCGCGCGGCAGACTCAAACTCCGGATAGTCACCGCGCAGGCGCTCCGCAGCCCAGTTGGACCGAGCTCCTTGGGTGTAGCAGGCCTCGTGCAGGATGGAGAAGATTGGATTGGTATCGAAGTGGATGGCGTTCTCGAAATTACGCAGGAACAAGTACGAAAGTTCGGGGCCTCGAGCTCCGTCCACGAAGGCCTGCTCCACCAAGTAGTGAATGGCCTCGAACCCATCGGAGAATCCCAAGGCTAGGCCAAGGGTTTGGAACTTGCGGACTGTCAGGGGCCCGCCGCTCGGTAGTTCGATGGGAGTTTCCGTAATGTGGTCGGCGATGCGGCGGATGCGCTCCACGTCGTCGGGGTAGCGCTCGTAGTATTCGCGGTTTTTTCGGGCACAGATAGGGTAGGTCAGGCGGTAGACGTCCTCCGCTGGGCCCTCTAGCTGTGGCAACCCGCCCGTAATGAACACCTCCCGCAATCCATGGGGTGCGGCTGAGAGATAGTGAGTAGCACAGAACCCACCGTAGCTCTGGCCAAGTACCGACCAGGTGCAGCTCTCTCCCAGAAGCTTGCGGCGCACCCACTCGCAATCCGCGACAATGCTGTCGGACCGGAAGTGCTTGAGGTAGGCCGCTTGTTCGGCGGGCGACCCGAAGCGCGCCAGGGTCTGGAAGCTGAGGGGAGAGCTGCGTCCGGTGCCCCGCTCGTCGAGGAGCAAGACCCGGTAGTCCTCCAGGGCCTTCCCGATCCAGCCGGAGCGATCGTTTGGCCTGGGAGCCCCAAACCCCGGCCCCCCCTGGAGAAACACCAGCATGGGCTTGTCCCCATGGTCGGAGGATCCGACTGGGGTCACCTCCCGTGCACGCACCTCGATCTGCGGACCCTTAGGTTGCGTGTGGTCAAGCGGTACCTCAAAGCGGTGATCAACCAAACCAATCGTGGGGAGCTTGTGGGCCATGGGGCCCTTCTACCAAAAGAACCCGTATCCTGGGGGCATGGTTGATGCCATTCTTATTCCCGCCCACAACGAAGAGGTCGTCATTGCTCGCACGCTCACAGGTCTCCTGAAAGGACTTGATGCCGGCGTGCGCGTGCTTGTGATCTGCAATGGGTGTTCCGATGGCACGGCTCAGGCGTCGCGCGCTTTCGCACCACGCGTTGAAGTGCTGGATTTGCCTGAGGGCTCCAAGCCTCGGGCGATGAACCATGGGGAGGCTCATCTGGCGCAGGAACCCGACACGGTGGGTGCGCGGGTGTTCATGGACGCAGACGTAGAGCTCACCGGGGAGGAGATGCAGCACCTCCTGGCCGCTCTCGCACGTCCTGGCGTGCTGGCAGCCGAACCCGGATCCAGGTACGAAACGTCACACAGCAGCCTAAGTGTGCGCGCGTTCTACAACGTATGGACCGGCCTACATGGTGGCCAGCGCGGGGACCTGGGGGGCGGCGTCTGTGGTGTGTCGGCCGAAGGTCGCAAGCGCTTCGGAGAGTTCCCAGACATCATCGCGGACGATGGTTACCTGCGCGCGCATTTTGCGGCCGACGAGATTATCACTGTTCCCCAAGCCTGTTCGGTCGTTCAAGCGGCCCAATCCTATTCGGATCACATTCGGGTTCGCTCTCGGGTACGGGCGGGGGTGTACGAGTTGGCTGCCGAGTACCCCCAATTGTGGGCAGCCAAGCGCCGTACTACACGCTCGCTGGCTCGGAAGGCCATCAGCCTGCCCATCTCAAGCTGGCCCCTAATTCCACTCTACCTTTGGGCTCAGTGGCGCATACGAAGCAGGGCGCGTGTGCTATTTGAGGCGTCCGCCCCAATCCCGTGGGAGAGTGACTCGCGCCTGCTTCGCTAGACTTGCCCTGCGCTAAGTCAGAATCTCGCGAACCACCTTCCCATGGACGTCCGTGAGGCGGAAGTCACGCCCCTTGAATCGGTACACGAGCCGCTCATGGTCAATACCGAGGCAATGCAGGATCGTGGCGTTGAGGTCATGGATGTGAACGGGGTCTTGGATGATGTTGTAGCTGAAGTCGTCGGTTGCACCGTGCACCACGCCTCCGCGGATCCCGCCACCAGCCATCCAGTAGGTGAAGCAGCGCGGGTGATGGTCGCGCCCGTAGTTGGTCTTGGATAGCGCGCCCTGGCAATAGGCCGTTCGGCCAAACTCGGCGCCCCAGACCACGATCGTGTCCTCCAGCAGGCCTCGCTGCTCCAGATCGCGGAGCAGTCCGGCGCAGGGTTGATCCACGTCCCTACAGTTGTTGGGCATGTCCGTGGGGAGGTTGCCGTGCTGATCCCAACCGCGATGATAAATCTGGATGAAGCGCACGTCCCTCTCGACCATGCGTCGCGCCAGCAGCACGCTGGCCGCAAAGGTGCCCGGTTTCTTGACGTCCGGTCCGTACAGATCCAGCACGCTCTGGGGCTCGTCTGAGATGTCCGTCAGCTCGGGCACCGAGGTCTGCATGCGGTAGGCCATTTCATACTGGGCGATGCGCGCCAGAGTCTCGGGATCCCCGTGCGCATCGAACTGCTCTTGATTGAGCGCTGCCAAGCCATCGAGCATGGCACGGCGACTCGTGCTCGTCACGCCCTTGGGGTTGTTCAGATACAGGACCGGGTCTCCGTTGGCGCGCAGGCTGACTCCCTGATGGTGGGGGGGCAGCCAGCCCGAGCCCCATAGGCGTGAGTAGAGTGCCTGGGCCTCCTGACGCCCCGTCCAGGTGGGAGTCATGACCACAAAGCTTGGGAGGTCTTTGTTCATGCTCCCAAGGCCATAGGAGAGCCATGCGCCCAGCCCTGCCCGTCCGGGAACTTCACTTCCGGTCTGCAGGAAAGTGATGGCCGGATCGTGATTGATGGCTTCGGTGTGCACAGAGCGAATGAACGAGATCTCATCGACCATCTTGGCCATGTGCGGGAACAGGTCGGAAACCCAGGCACCGGACTGGCCGTACTGCTTGAAGTCATAAATCGACGGGGCGATCGGAAACCGCTTCTGCCCGGAGGTCATCGTCGTGAACCGCTGTCCATCGATGACCGAAGGCGGCAGGTCTTCGTTGTACATATCGCGCAAGCGCGGCTTGTAGTCGAACGAATCGATCTGGGAGGGAGCACCCGCCATGATCAGGTGGATCACGCGCTTGGCCTTGGGCCGGAAGTGCGGGGCGGATAGCACCGGGCCCTCGCCGTTGCTTGCGAAGAGTTCGGGTTCAAGCAGGGAGGCCAGGGCCACCGTTCCCAGCCCCTGGGAGGCACGCCCCAGAAGGGCGCGTCGGGTCAGGCGCTTGTGCCGTTCGCTGAGCGGGTGAGGATCAGCCACGGGTGATCACCTCATCGAGATTCAAGAGCAGCAGCGAAAAGTGGGTCCAGGCAGCGAGTTCCCTCGCGTCCATCGTTGCCGGAGGAGGTGTGTTGCCCATCCCGATCAAGAGCTTCGCTTGCTCCTCCTGGTCCTTGAACAGGGCTAGTTGGGACTCGATCGCCTGGAGCAGGATGGCCTGCTCTTTCACGGTGGGCACCCGTGAGGTGACCCATCGGAAGCTCTCGTTGGCCCGTGCGGCGACGTCTCCTTCGCCCTCGGACAGGATGCGTTGAGCCAGGCGTCGGGCAGCCTCTACCATCTGCACATCGTTGAGCAGGGCCAAGGCCTGCAAAGGCGTGTTGGTTCTAGAGCGCCGCACCGTGCAGGATTCCCGTGAGGGCGCGTCGAAGGCGACCATGTTGGGCGGGGGAGCCGTTCGCTTCCAGAACGTGTAGATGCTTCGCCGGTAGAGGGCGTCGCCTTGGTCCTGGGCGTACTTGACCGTGTTGCTTCCGCTGTACCCCACCGCCTTCCAGACACCCACGGGCTGGTAGGGCTTCACGCTTGGGCCGCCGCGGTTCTCGATCAAGGAGTCTGATAGGAACAGGGCCGTGTCCCGTAGCATCTCGCCGTCCAGTCGGAAGCGTGGGCCCCGGGCAAGCAGGCGGTTGTAGGGGTCCTGCTCCTGGTCGGCCTCATGGGACCTGGCCGACTGCATGTAGGTGCGGGAGGTGACGAGGCTCTTGACCAGTCCCTTCACGTCCCAACCGCTCCCCATGAAGTGCCGGGCCAACCAGTCCAGCAGCTCCGGGTGGCTCGGAAGCTCACCCTGAGCGCCAAAGTCCTCAGACGTCTTGACCAGCCCGGTTCCAAAGAACTGCTGCCAGAAGCGGTTCACGGTAACGCGCGAGGTCAGCGGATTGTCCTCACGCACGATCCAGTGGGCAAGGTCCAGACGGTTGATGGGGCCTTCTTTTCCCATGGGAGGAAGGGCGGAGGGTGTCCTGGGTTGCACCTCGGGCCCGAGCTGGTCGTACTGGCCTCGAATGAGCATGTGGGCCTGTCGACGCTTTTCGAGTTCCCTGCTGACCATGGTCGTAGGCAGGGATTGCTGCAGGACCTCACGCTCCGCGATGACGCTGTCTCTGGCCTCCCGGGACTTCAACCAATTCGGTGAGTGGCTGCCACGGTAGTAGTACTTGATCGTCTTGTCATGCTCGGGTGTGCGCTCCGCAGGAGCCAGGCCAAGGACCGCGCCAACATTGGAGGGTACGTCGTCCATGGATTCATCGATCTTGCGGAACGCGAATCCAGCCGCGCCGCCATAGTTGGCAACCTTGAGCAGCAGTTCATTACGTCCTTGCTCAAGGGGTAGTTCCAGCGAGTCCTGATCGAGGGCCACGCCGCGCGCGACGGGGTTGTCGTGCACCAACTCACCGTTGAGCCAGATGCGAATGCCATCATCGCTCCCGACACCGACCTTCAGGGCTCTTGGTGTCAGGGCATGGATCTCGCGGTACAGATATGTGGATCCGGAGATGTTCTCGAACAGATGGACCTTTCCGTCCACATACTCAGGACGGTCCGTCCAGCTCAGTTGGGCTTCGCCAACCTTCGCATCGAGGTCGACACGCTCTTCAGGACCGTATTTCGCCGAGAGGCTCTTCTGCCCATTGGTCTCTCCAAATGGGCCGACGCTGTGCCAGCCTCCCAGCTTGGTAGGCACCAGGGCCGGCTCGGAGGTGATCGCCAATCGCACACGGCTCAGGTTGTGCTGGGGAAACTGGGACTCGTGCTTGAGCCTCACGCGGATTCCCGTCCCACCGTCAAAGCCGAAGGGCTCAGCCGCAATGAAGGTCGCGCTGCGGGATCCCCCGCTACCCAGGCCGGCCCAACCCGAGATGGCCTCGTCCAACGCTCCCGCCACGGGGTACTTGTCCTGTGAGAAGCTGGCCTGTGCGCTGACCAGCTCGACTTCCTGAGCCAGTTCAGGGTGACCCGCAGGGAAGGTCTCCACCTGAAAATGGGTCAGGACGAAGTTCTGATTGTGTGCACGTCCGGGGACGCTTGCCGGAGATCCTTCTCCGACCATGGCTTCCAAGCGCACACCCGTGATGTCTGATATGTGGGAGTGGGCCGTGATCTCATAGGTCTCCTTGGCCGGATTCGGACCTTGGGCCAGGATGGAATCGTCTCCCTGAATGACGAGATCCGTGTCGTGGGTGGACGTGGCCAATTCGGGAACCAGGATCAGCCAACGATCCTCGAGCCGTTGCCTCCACTGATCCTCCCAATCGGCTTGCAGCGCGTCCAGCTCTGGAATGGGTGCATCCAGCTGGGTCGCGTATACATCGCGCTGCTCGTCCAAGGCATCCAGCTGTGCCTGTTGTTCTCGGCCCGGTACCGGGATGGACAGCCGTGGATCCTCCTTGTTCCCGTCGGAGGCATCTTCATCCAGGCTGTTGAAGAACGCGTACATGCTGTAGTAGTCCTGCATGCTGATCGCGTCGTACTTGTGATCGTGACACTGGGCACAGCCCATGGTCAGGCCCAGAAACACGGTCCCGGTGGTCTCGGCCCTGTCCTTGGCATAGAGACTCAGGTATTCGGCCTTGATCATCCCGCCTTCCGCGGAGGTCACGTTGCAGCGGTTGAACCCAGAGGCAACCTTCTGATCGATGGTGGATTCAGGTAGCAGATCTCCGGCGAGTTGCTCAACTACGAAGTCGTCAAAGGGCTTGTTCTCGTTGAAGGCGTTGATGACCCAGTCGCGATAGGGCCACATCATCCTGAAATTGTCGAGGTGCAGACCGTGGGTGTCTCCATAGCGCGCAGCATCAAGCCAGTAGCGGCCCATGTGCTCCCCATAACGGGGCGAATCGAGCAGACGGTCCACGGCCGCTGAGTAGGCTTCC
>DUDB01000061.1:875-111503 GCA_012959525.1 Planctomycetota bacterium | reverse complement strand
TCAGGAAGGCCTCCACCTCTTCGGACGTGGGAGGCAGACCCGTCAGGTCATAGGTCACGCGACGTAGCAGCGTGATGGGGTCCGCTTCGGGCGAGGGCTCGAGGCTGGACTGGGCAAGGCGCGCTCGGATGAATGCGTCGATGGGCTTTAGGGACTCAGTCGTCGCGGGGGGTGCGTCATCCGCCACCGGGGCAAACGACCAGTGCTCCTCCCACTTGGCACCTTCCTTGATCCACTGCTCGAGTGTGGCGACCTGATCGGCGTTCAATGGTCGATTGAATTCCGCCGGCGGCATTCGCTCCGATGAATCTGTCGCGGAAGTTCGTGCGACCAGCAAGCTGTTCTCGGGCTCACCGGGGACAATGGCATGCCCACCGGAAGGCAGAAGGTTGAAGGCACCCTCGCGTTGGTCGAACCGTAGCCCGGCCTCGCGCTTGTTCTCATCGAACCCATGGCAGGGAAAGCAGTGCTCCGAGAGGATGGGGCGCACATCCGTCGCAAAGCGCAACGTCCTATCTCCGGAGGGGCCACCATCGGCGGCTGAAGCAGAGCAGAGGGCCACGGTGATTCCGGCGCCGCCGAGGGTGTGGAGCAGAGCGTGGGCCATTGTCCTATCATGGTAGGCGCGAGCTTCCCGATTCGGGAGTGATTCCCTTTCGAGCACCCCAAAGACCATGCCTTTCTGGCCCGAACTCAATCGCGATCTGGTGGACACGGTTGTGCTCGTATCGCTGGTGATCTCCATTCTGGGGCTGATAGCGGTCCCCCGGGCCATAGTGCGTATTCCAGCGGACTACTTCCTCGGCCCCCATCCACCCCGTCTGCCCTGGGCCGATGCCCACCCGGTGCTGCGAGTCTCGCTGACCCTGACCAAGAACGTCCTGGGGATTATCCTCGTCCTGGCGGGAGTCGCCATGTTGGTGCTTCCCGGGCAGGGCCTCCTGGCTATCCTCGTGGGCGCGATGCTGGTGGATTTTCCGGGAAAGCGGCCCGCAGAACTGGCCCTGATACGGATGAGGCGGGTACATGCGGTCCTGAATTGGGTTCGCCGCCGTGCCGGGAGGGATCCCCTGCTGGTTGAAGAAGCCCCCGGACAGGACAAGCAAGATCCAGCACCATGAACCCTGCCCCTCGTAATCCGCAGACGACCACCTGGTTCGGCAGGCGCTGGGAGGCCATGGGTGCTTTCCTGGGCGAGGATCTGTGGCACAAGGAGCTGGGCTCGCTGCCGACCCTGCGCGCCTTGGGGTACAAGGGGCTACGGGTCGTGTACCTGACCATTCGCGGCTTCCACCTGGACCGATGCCTGCTGCGCGCTTCGGCCCTGACTTTCATGACGGGGCTGTCGATCGTGCCGCTCATGGCCTTTGTCTTTGCGGTGGCCAAGGGCTTGGGCGCCTACGACTCCCTTCTCAACGACGTCATCCGCCCACTGCTCGACCAGCATTTGGGGGCAGGAGTCGGCGGAGCGAACGCTGTCGCCGGTGGATCGGAAGTACGGGACGCTCTTGAGCAAGTCCTGGTGCTGGTGCAAGACACGCGGGTCAGCAGCTTGGGTACGTTTGGTCTTGCCGTCCTCGTGTATACGGTGGTCAAGTTGCTCGGATCCATAGAGGGCACGTTCAATGAGATCTGGGGGGTGCACAAGTCGCGCTCAATCCTGCGCAAGCTGAGCGACTACCTCTCAATCATCGTCGTCGTGCCGATCTTGCTGACTACGGCCACTGCGGTGACCACGTCTCTGCAGAGCCAGTCGATCCTGGACTATGCCTCGCGCACGTTGGGTTTGGACTTGCTCTTGACCTACTACGCGCGTTTCGGACCCTTTGTTGCCGTGTGGATAGGTTTCACCTTCGTGTACATGTTCATGCCCAACACGCGGGTTCGCACCAGCTCTGCGATTCTGGGGGGCTTGGTTGGCGGCGCGCTCTGGCAGCTGGCCCAGGTCCTGCACCTGCGTTTCCAGGTGGGTGTGGCGAATTACAACGCCATCTACTCCACTTTCGCGGCCCTGCCGATATTCATGTTCTGGCTGTACCTATCGTGGACTACGGTCCTGCTTGGTGCAGAGGTGGCCTGTGCTCATCAAGGCGAACCCGCCTTCCGCCAGGTGATGCGCGCTCGCAACCAAGATCCCGCCTACTTGGAGGCCGTGGCCGTACGGGTGATGGGTCGCATGGCCGTTGCGTTCCTATCAGGACATGCGCCCCTGCGGGTGAGGACTCTGGCGGAGGAGCTGGGCGTGCCCGAGCGCTCCGTGGATGACGCCCTTGAGCGCATGCGGGATGGAGGCCTGGTCACCTTGGGTGAAGATCCCGATGGGGCCTCGCCCGAAGTTGTCCCCGCTCGCGATCTGTCCCACATCCGATTGCAGGACATTCTCGATTCCCTGAGCGGTGGCGACGACCTGGACCTGCCCGTGCGCGCCTCTGTGGACCGTGAGGCGGACCGTTGGTTGCACGCCTATCGCACCGAACGGATCGGTGTCGCTAGCAACAAGAGTCTCCGTCAACTGGCAGAGGCTTGCCTTGAGGCTGACACGGAGCGCCTTGCCCAAACCGAGGGCGAGGGTCAGTCCGCTCTCATCTAGCCGGGCGCGAACAGGTCGTGGGCGCGGGCGCTGACCCGAACGACTGAATGGGAGCCGTCGCTCTCTACCAAGAGCGCCTGTTCGGCCAGATTGACGGTTGGACAGACGTGACGGGGGATCAGGAGGCAGGTGCTGCCCCGTTCGGGGGCCGGCCCGTTTCCCAAATCAACGGGCAGGTGCTCTTCACTGGGGCTCAAGGCTGTCCACTCGGGATGGCCGAGAGCGTGGGCCGCGGGGTCGCCCGCTTCTGCCGCCAAGGCCTTGGAACCCGCGTCCAGAGTGATCTGTCCTCGGCAGGGCTGGCTGACTACCCGGCTGAACACGAAGGCAGCGGGAGCCAGGCCCAAGCCGGGATTCTCGACCTGCGAGCGGGCGTCATGGAACACCACCGTGCCGGGCGAGACTCGGTGTCGCGCTCCCTCCAACTCCCGCAGTGGCGCGTATTCCAGGGCGGAGAGGAATGCAGGGGTCCCCGCCGTGATGACCTCATCCACCTCGACGCCCTGCGTCTTCAGATAGCCCACCAACGCTACGAGCCGGTCATAGCCCTCAAAGATCTCCTGCCTGCGCAGGTCCAGGTCGGCGTCGTGCAGGTGTCCGTCATAGTGGTGCAGCCCAGCTAGTCGTCCCTGGGCGGCCCGGGCGCAGGCCAGGATCGTCTCTCGATCGGCGACAGGGACTCCCGTGCGATCCATGCCAGAGTTCAGGTCGATGAAGATCTCCAATTCGGTGGGGATGGACCCGATCCGCTCTTCATCCTCGCACAAGACCGAGACCCGCTGCGACCCATGGGCAACGGCGAGCCGGCCCAGATATTCGAGGCCTGGGCCGACGAGGGGGTAGGCGAGAAGTACGTCTCCGGTGATCCCGCGCTCGTCGAGCAGGGCAAGTAGCTCGGCGGCCTCGCGGACCGTGGCACACTTGAAGTGGCGCACTCCCGCGCTCAAGAGTTCATCCCAGACGGCAGGGATCTTGGTCGTCTTGAGGTGCACGCGCCAACGGTCCGGCTTCCCACCCGCGCACTCGATCACACGCCGGATGTTCGCCCGGACCTGATCGAGGAACACCACCAGGGAGGGACTCAGCAGCTGAGCCTGGAGCTCGGGTGCCAGTGCGTAGTCGGAACGGTCGAGGTGTGCGAAGGGCGCCATGGGTGTGGATGGTATCCTCCCGGGCCGAATGGTCCATGCCGCTCCCACCCAGTTGCGCTTGCGAGCCAACGTAGCTCGCATTCAAGCTCTGAGCTTCACGTGGATGTTCATGTTGGTGATGCCCGTGATCGTGCCCTACTTGGGCTCTCACGAGCTTGGCATGGACCGCGTCTTTCAATTGCAGGCGATCTTTGCCATCACGATCGTGCTGCTGGAGGTGCCGTCGGGGTACATCTCCGACCTGCTCGGACGGCGCAGGTGCCTCATCTTGGCGGGCCTCCTACACGGACTCGCGGCCACAACCCTGTTCTGGGCCAGCAGCTTCACCGGCTTCGTGGTGTTCGAGTTGCTTGCAGCGGTCGGCGTGTGTTTCTACTCGGGCACGGACGTGGCTCTGCTCTACGATTCCCTGGAGGCGTTGGGGGACGGGGGGGGCAAGCGGCGTCTTCTGGGTCGCCGTCTGATGTGGATGCAGAGCGGGGAGACGGCTGCCGCCCTTCTGACGGCGGGCCTGCTCGGTGCATCCCTGGGAAACTTCGCGCTGGAGCAGGTCGTGTATCTCAACGCTGTGGTGGGGTGGATTCCCTTCCTGGTCACCTTGACTCTTGTCGACGTCCCGCGCCCTACCCTGGACCAGCGCACCCATTTGCAAAACGCGCGCCTGATATGGAACGGCGTGTTCCGCGAGTCCATGCTGCTGCGCTTGGTCATGATCAACTTGATCATTTACGGACTGGGGACCTTGATAGCCGTATGGGCTTTCCAGGACTACTGGCGTTCACTTGAGATCAACTTGGCTCACTTCGGCCTCTTGTGGGCGGGTTACAACCTGACCGTGGCCTTCGTGGGCCGCATCGCGCACAGGGTAGAAGAGCGGTTGGGTTTCAAGAGGGTCGTGGCCTGCGTGGGACTCTTGCCTGTCCTGGGTTTTGGTGGCATGGCGCTCTGCTCAAGTGCTTTCGGCAGTTCAGGTGGGGCGAGCATCTGGGTCGTGTTTGGGGTGACCTTGGGCATTCTCTTCCAGATCGGCCGCGGTCTGACCCAGGTCGTGATCAAGGACGCCTTGAATACCCGCGTTCCCGCTGAGTGGAGAGCCACGGCGAACTCCATCTCAAGCCTGGGCGTGCGCTTGTCTTTCTTCGTCCTTGGCCCGCTCCTGGGTTGGTTAATCGAGGGGTACGGCTATCCAACAGCGTTGGGTGCCTACAGCGGCCTCTTTGCCGTGCTGCTCTTCACGTTCAACCGCCGATTGAGGCGGCAGGTGGACTGCAATTGGGAGGAGAGTGAGGGCGCCGACGGTCCGTCACCGATCCAGGTGTGATTGGCGACTATTCACTGGGGCTATCGACCTCTTCGATCAGAATGACGTCTACGCTCCCCGGTCCGTGGACACCGACGGTCAAAGTCAATTCGATGTCTGCCGTCCGCGAGGGGCCGGTGATGAACGACAAGGTGGTCGGTAGGCCCTCCTCTCCAAAGCGCTGCAAGGCGGCCGCGAAGTCAGGCACCAGATCCCGCTCGAACAGAACGATGACGCTGGCTGGTGGGACGAGCGAAACCAGGCGGTGCCGCTCGGTTTCCGAGCAAAGGGCCAGGCTCCCCGTGTCCGCGATACCTAACTGGGCCGTACACAGGCCCGCATCCATCTTCAGAAGCTCCCCTCTTGGGATGGGGTTGTCCGCATGATCCGCGCGGCACGTGGGACCCAACTGTTCGCACCATCCCCGGAGGAACTCCGAGTCCGAGCATGCCAACGAGTTCCAGCCACGTTCCGCAATGAGTCCGCGCAAGACCAGGAGCCCGTCCTTGCCGCAGGTCACTCGGTGGGCTTGCCCCGCCACGGACTCAAGGGCTGCGCAGAAGGTCTCCACTCCCTGTGCATGGGGGGTGGTGTGTAGAACCGGGGGCAGCTCAGGTGCCTGGGTGCCTCCTAAGCGGTGCCGAATCCGTTCGAGCAGCTTGTGATGGCTCGTACTCATGCGGGGGGATCCTCACCATCGAGCCCAGCTCTCCATAGTTGCCGGAACGAGCGCGCGGGCATCGGAGGTAGAACCCGACCCGCTTGCCAGGTCCGCAGGGGCGGCACGAGGAACCTCATGAGCTTGCCGACGCATCTGCCGACAACCCCCGGCGACTGGCTCAGGCGCAAGGTGCGAGTCAGAACCTTGCCCAGCACGGAGTTCAACCTCGGCCGGGAGGCGATTCGGCTCCAGGCACCGAAACCCACAGTCTCGCTTCGCCCGGCCTCGTCGCCCTTCTCCCTCAGTTCGAGCAGCAGCTCTGGCAGGTTGATCTTCACTGGGCACACGTCACGGCAGGCGCCACAAAGGCTGGAGGCATGGGGGAGATTGCCCGCACGATCCTGACCCGCGAGGGCCGGAGTGATGACGGCGCCGATGGGACCCGGATAGACCGAGCCGTAGGCGTGCCCGCCCACCTGCTTGTAGACAGGGCAGACGTTGAGGCAGGCGCCGCAGCGGATGCAGGCCAGAGCCTCGCGCTCCAGAGGGGTGGAGAGTTGATTGCTGCGCCCGTTATCCAGGAGCACCAGGTGGATGGCCTCGGGGCCTTCGCCGCTTGGATCGGGCTTGGGGCCAGTGAATAGCGTCTGGTAGGTCGTCATGGCCTGACCGGTTCCCGAACGTGGCAGCAGGCGCAGGAAAACGTCCAGGTCGGCAAGGCGTGGAATGACCTTCTCGATACCCGTGATCGCGATGTGCACCTTCGGCAGGGACGTGCACAGTCGCGCGTTGCCCTCATTTTCCAGGACCAGAAACGAGCCTGTCTCGGCCACCAGGAAATTCACACCGCTGACTCCGACTTCGGCTTCCGCGAACCGTGCGCGCAAGAAGCGCCGGGCCACGGCGGTGAGTTCTTCCACGTCGTGGGTCTCGGGGATGCCAAGCTCGGTATGGAACAGGCGCCCGACGTCCTCGCGAGTACGATGAATAGCCGGCGCAATGATGTGCGAGGGCTTCTCGCCTGCCAGTTGGATGATCCACTCGCCGAGGTCGGTCTCCACCGGCTCCAGGCCCTGGGCGATTAGGTGTTCGTTCAGTCCGATCTCCTCGGTCACCATGCTCTTGCTCTTGACCACGGTTGAGGCTTGGGTCTGCTGGATGATCTCAGCCGTCAGCGTGCAGGCCTCTTGGCGATCCCGGGCAACGTGCACCGTGATGCCGTTCGCTTCGGCGCGCTCCATGAATTGAGCCAAGTAGGTGTCCAGGCTGGCGAGGGTATGGGCCTTGATGGCCCGTGCCTGTTCTCGCCAGATCTCCCAGTCGGGGGCTAAAGACAAAGCCTTTTCGCGCCGGTCAGCGAATTCGGTCGTGACGAGGTCCAGCGCCCCGCGCAGAGAGTCATTGGCCAGGGCCTCCCGTGAGTGCCTCCCGAAGGAGCGTGCATCGAGGTCGACGATGGGATCGGTTGGTTTCATCGCGTATTCAGCACCTCGGCCAGATGCAGTGCCTGCACCTTGGACCCCATATCTTTCAGTCGTCCGCCCAACTGCAGGAGGCAGGACACGTCCGAGGAGACCACGGCCGTGACACCCGCCTCTTCGATGTGCCGGATTTTCCAATCCGCCATGGCCAGCGATACCTCCGAGTGCTTCACCGCGAAGGTGCCACCAAAGCCGCAGCAGGTGTCGCAGCCGATGGCCTCTACCTGTTCCAGCTCGCGTACCTCGGAGAGGAGTTGGCGGGGTTCGGAGTGGATGTCCAACTCGCGCAGGGTGTGGCAGGCATCATGCCAGGTGACTCTCCCGGGCCAGCGTGCCCCCAGGTCGGTCACCTTCAGGTCCTGCACCAGAAACTGACTCAGCTCGCGGGTGCGCGCTGCGATGGAGCGCGCACGTTCGTGGTCTTCGCCCTCTTCGAACAGACTGGGCATGCGCAGGAGCATCGCCGCGCACGACCCCGAGGGCACCACAATGGGGTCTTCCCCTGAGCCCAGAGCGTCCAGAACGCCCTGGGCTACCCGACAGGCTTCGGCTCGGTGCCCAGAATTGAAGGCCGGTTGTCCGCAACAGGTTTGGCGCGGATCGAAATCGATGGTGCATCCCGCCCTACGCAGCAGCTCCACCGTCGCGACCCCGATCTGGGGCGCGATGGTGTCCACCAAGCAGGAGACGAAGAGGGAGACCTTCAAGCAGCCAGGAAACTGCAGCGGGGCATGGTACTCATGGGGAGCATGATAGCGATCTCTCGCAAACGGACCTCGGTCTTTGTCAGGTGGGTTCGCTGGAGGAGGCTACGGCCACCCGTTCTCGGTCGTCAAAGACCCCGGCACGAGCTGCCAAGAGCGCAAGGCGCTGGTTGAAGCTCGCGTCCCGGATGGACTCCTCGTGGTTGGGCAGCATGGCATTCGCCTGTCGCCCAGCGAGCCAGGCGAGGTGTGCCAAACCAGCCCGATAGCCCCACGTGGGTTGACTGAAGAGCATGGTTCCCAGCTCGGCGCATGGCTCCATGATGGTGCGGTAGCGCACACGGTCACCAGCAGTCAAGGCGCGCAGAGCTAGAGCGGCAGGCCGTGCGACGGCGTCCAATATTCCCAGCAGTCCGTGGCTGAAGTCGCCGCATGTCAGGGCGTTGCCTGCCACCTCACGAGTGCCAAGTACCTCTTGGGAATCACCTTCTAGGAGCGCCGGGAAGTTCAAGTCGTCGCCCGTGAGAACGACCTGTCCGTGCGGCATCAAGTCACGGCGCACGGCACACTCAAAGGCCGGGTCCAGCAGGGATAGCTTGACACCTGCTATCTTCGACCGATCGAGGGCCATCACCCGCCGGAAGCTGTTCCCTGGGAAGTACCGTTCCATTCCGGCAAGGAATGGTTGACCGAGCCAGTGGATCAGGACCGGACCGTCTATCTGGGAGAGAATCTGAGCGTAGACCGTGACAAAAGTTTCCTCGTCGCACGAATTCTGCACGAGCCAAGGCATGGGCAGCAGGATGGGTAGACCTCCAGCTGCACAGATGAAATTCACCTGTGTGACAACACCATCTGCTAACTCTTCAGCCGAGTGGATGTGATCCAGGTGGTCGGCGCTGGCTCCAGCGATGAAACCTGCAGGATGTGCAAGCTGGGAAGTTTCTTCGATCAGTCTCTTGGAGAGATCCCATCCCAAGACAAACCGCTGGGCCGTGTCCATGGCTTCGGCGATCCCCATGCCGTGACTCATGAGGTACTCGCGTCCGGCGCGCGTTGCCTCCCAATCCACGTGAGGTTTGATCTCGTCGGGCGCGCCCGGCGAGTCGGGTGTGTGGGGTAATCCCGAGTAGGAATCCGCCATGACCACGTGGCCCGCAGCGAATAGACGGCGAGCGGGCGCCCCTTCGCCTTGACCGCCCAGGGCAGCGCGGTGTGCTGCGAGGGGGTCGCTCTCAAGAGCGTGCAGAAGCTGTTCGTGAAGATTCACGCAGGTGTGTCCCACCCGATTCTAGCTCATGGGTCACAGCCTCGCTCTCTTGCCCCTTGCCCCATCGCCCGCCGCCTTTTACGGTCCGAGCAGTCACTCTGACGAGCAAGACATGACCGAAACCCGTACCGGCACCGAAGAGCACATCCTGACCGAAGCCAAGGCTCAGGGGCCGATGGCCACCCTGCGGGCCTTTTTGAGGTTGTCCGGGCCCGGTTGGTTGCAGAGCGCCATCACCCTGGGCGGCGGCTCCCTCGCCAGCGCTCTCTACCTCGGGGTGCTCTCGGGCTTCCACCTGCTCTGGTTGCAGATCACCGCCATGCTGCTGGGCATCGTCATGCTGGCGGCCATCGGCTACGTGACGCTGAGCACGGGCAAGAGGCCCTTCCGCGCGATCAACGAGCATGTGAGTCCTGTCCTCGGTTGGGGTTGGATCATCGCTGTGATGCTAGCCAACGTGGTTTGGTGCCTGCCGCAGTTCGCTCTCGGATCGGCAGCCATTCAACAGAATCTGATTCCCTCGCTATCAGGAACCAGCGGCACAATCATCAGTTGCGCGCTGATCCTGGGCCTCTCCAGTAGCGTGATTTGGTTCTACGACAGTGGTGCCCGCGGAATCCGCATTTTCGAGATCGTGCTGAAGCTGATGGTTGCGCTGGTGGTCTTGAGCTTCTTCGGTGTGGTGCTGACCCTCGCCACTTCACAAGCCAGCTTGCCTTGGGGGAGCATCGCTAGCGGGCTGATTCCTGACCTGTCATTCCTGAGTTCACCTGCCCCGGTGTTCGACTCCTTCCTTGCGCAGAGCCCGCAGGCAGCATGGTGGTCGGCGCGCATCGTGAGTGAGCAACAGGACGTGATGGTGGCGGCGGCTGCGACAGCCGTAGGAATCAACATGACGTTTCTCCTGCCCTACTCCATGTTGCGCAAGGGTTGGGGCCGTGCTCACCGGGGCCTAGCCGTTTTTGACCTGGGTACGGCGCTCTTGATCCCATTCGCGCTCGCCACAAGCTGCGTTGTCATCGTGGCCGCCAGTCAATTCCACGGTCAGGCTGATGAGGCTCTGGTCAACGACCCCGCTGCCGCCGCCGTGCACACGTCCTACTTGAAGACGCTGGACGCTCGCCTCGAAGCCGAACTTGGAAGCGAGGAGTTTGCAGCTAGCAGTGTTGCTCCGGGCTTGGCGGACAGCCTTGGAAAGGAAGCCTACCAAGCTCGGGTGGCGGCGACTCTTCAGAGGCTGCCTCTAGCTGACCGTCAGCTGGCTGCCATGCTTCAGAAGCGGGATGCCTTCTCCTTGGCGGCCTCGCTTGAACCCCTGACAGGTCGGACCGTGTCCCAGGTGGTGTTTGGGCTTGGAGTGCTGGCTATGGCTATCTCCACGGTGATCATCTTGATGCTCATCAGCGGCTTCACCTTCTGCGAGATGTTCGGATTGGAGCCGCGCGGTACGGCCCACCGAGCAGGAGCCCTGTTCGCAGGGGTGGTGGGTTTCTTCGGACCCTTCATTTGGCAGGGCGACGCCAAGTTCTGGCTGGCGGTGCCCACCTCCAACTTTGGAATGGCGCTCTTGCCCATCGCCTACTGGACGTTCTTCCTGATGATGAACAGCAAGGGGCTGCTAGGCGAGCACCGCCCCCGCGGGCGCAAGCGCGTGATCTGGAACACGCTGATGATCCTGAGTGCATCCACGGCCACCTTCGCGAGCTTGGCCACGCTCAAGAAAAACTTGGGCGCCTTGGGTCCGCAGCTCATGGGTGGATTCTTGCTCTTGGCCCTCGTCGTTCACTTTGTGCGGGCCAAGCGCAAGGCCTAGAAGACCTGTCCCAAGGGTTAGGATTTCCGCTTGGCTTCAATCAGGACGTCCGAATCCTGGGAGCCCCTGTAGTAGGGATCGAGGGGGTAGCACCCGCTGGGCAATCCCAGGCGTGGCCCATTCGTGCAATCGGAGAAGGTGCGGCAGATTTTCCGACGCTGGAGGGGCCTGCCGGCGAGCACGTCCGCTGGCAACTCGGGATAGATCAAGGCCATGCGCCCCAGGCCCGGTAGATCCACGTGCCCAGCGCGCACCTCGTGCTGAGCCACGTGGGGCAGGTACTCCATGAGGTAGGAGTAGCCCGTCCCCGCAAAGATCATGTCCGGGAAGGCCGCTTTGCACTGGCGCACAGTACGCAGGTGCTCACCCACCTCCAAGAGAGGGTCGCGCGGCGGCAGGTACCCGTCGATGGGGGGGTAGGAGGCGGGGCGCTGCAGGTGTGGGGATGTGTAGGGTGAGCCCAGGCTCAAGCTCACCAGGCGGACGTCCCAGGAGTGCAGTAGCTCCAACAATTCGAACGGCTCCGTGAGATCCATGCGCCGCGGGTCGTCGGGATCCATGCCGAGTCCGTGGGGGTAGGGCAGCTGCGCCTCCCAACCTCTGGGTTCGCCGGTACCGGATTTCCTCCCCGGCTGGTGCGGGAACACGTCCGCGATGGAGATGCGGCTGCCGATGACCAGACCTGGACACTCAACCCGGATGGCATCGATGATGCGCTTCATCAAGCGAGTGCGTCCCGTCAAGTCCCCCCCATAGGGTCCGGGCCGCGTGCGAGCCCCCAGGAGTTCGTGCAACAGGTACCCGTGGCAGGCCTTCACGTCCACGAAGTGGAAGCCGGCTTCATGGGCCAGCTTGGCTGTGGCAACAAAGGCCTCCCCGATGGCCTCAAGTTCGGTGTCCGTGAGCAGCGGGAGATCGGCTGGCAGGCCGTAATGCGCATCCAGGGCCGGGTTTGAGGCGACGAGCTTAGGGGCGGGTTTGCCAAGCGGGCATGCGAAGCGTCCGGAGTGGGTCAACTGCAGACCAATGCACAGGTCGTCCAGCGGCTCGCCCTTCTCCCTGTGCCCCGTGTGAATTTCCTCTAGGAGAGCGGACAAGGATGCGGCCACATCTCTGCCAGGGGCCCGGTGCAACTGGTTGGGGTTGGCGCGTCCCTCTGGGCACACCGCGAAGGCCTCCCCCCCCCAAATCATCTTGGCCGTGGATCGTCCGAAGGCACGCCAGCGCCTGAGGGTGGACTCACTAGGCTCGCCTCCCGCTGTTCCATCCCAGCCCTCCATGGGATGAATGGCGAACCGGTTGCCCAAGGTCATGGACCCGATGTCTAGCGCCTGTCCGAGCGGTCCAGAACGTCCCTCCAACTCAACGTCCATGTCCAGGTCGGGGAGCAGCGCGTGCAGGTGCGCGCGCATCGCCTCAGCAGTTCGAAAGCTGCCGGGCGTCTTGAATTCCACGACTCAGTCCCCGTCCTTGCCCGAGAGGGCAAGGCGGTCGAGCTCCGAGAGAAAGAGGTGAAATTCCCGAGTGAGGGGGAGTGTGCTGGGTGAGTCCGCAAGGCCGGCAGCGTAAGCGTTGCGCTTGCCGCGGTAAGCGTTCCTTGAGTCTGCTGCTGCCCCCGAAGAAAGGAGGGCAATAAGAGACAAGATGCCCAACGCGATGCCCCCGACCGAATTCCACTGCGTCCAAGCAAGGGCGATCAGGATCGCGTTCCACAGCACACCGACGGGCAGGGTCAGCAAAACGGTTCCGGACACGATCTTGTCCTTAGGTAAGGCATGGCCCACCAGAAGCTTGCACAGCCGCGCAGGGAGGCCCCAAAACAGGCGGCCCAGGAGGCAGGGGAGCAAGGCCAGGGGTGAGCCCGTGCGCTCGGAGGGTGGCTGGGCAATCTGACCGAAAATGGGGTGCACCCCATGTTCATGGAGGTGCTCCGTGAGCGAACTTGTGCGCTCAAGCAGGGCAGCGTAGGCCGCCGGGTCACGGGTGCGCTCCCGGTCCAGTCCGCGCGCCAAGGCCCGGAGCTCGTGGTGGTGAGAACCGTCCTGGGAGTGCCAGCAGCGGCGCGCCAACTGTAGGACCGGCTCATCGCTCTCGTCAGCGGACTGCAGGATGAGATCACCGATAGCCTCGCCGACCTGCTCCATCAGTTGGACTACGGCAGCGCGCGCATTCTGTGCATGAGCCTCGCGGTAGGACTCGATCGTGAAGGGCTCGCCGACGCGAACATCCACCCGACTGCGATACAGGTCCCTGTCGATGTAGTGGATCCCCACGGGTACGATGCGTAAGCCGAGTTTCCAGTCCTTCGCGTTCTCCGCGTTGAAAGCGAGGCGCGCTGTGCCCGTACGCAAGGGCGCCCGTAGCCGCCAGGCCGACTTGCTCTCGCCCTCAGGGAACATAAGCAGGGCTTCCCCCCTCAAGAGTGCCGCTCGCACGGAGGAGAAGGCCTCGTTGTTGTTCTTGTCAGCGGAGACATTGTCTTTCTTGCGGTAGACGGCGATGGAGCCAGCAAGCCGTGCCAGGGAAGCGAGCCCCGGGATGCGAAGAATGGAGTGCTTGATCAGCGTCCGCAGTGGACGCGATGCCCAACCGTAGACCAATGCGCCGTCCATGATCCCCGCCGTGTG
Organism: Planctomycetota bacterium; assembly: GCA_012959525.1. Classification (GTDB taxonomy): domain Bacteria; phylum Planctomycetota; class UBA1135; order UBA1135. The sequence goes on along the minus strand of DUDB01000061.1, from coordinate 97,906 downwards.
ATTGGCCACAACGATCACTGGCCCGTCTCTGGGGATGGCCTCACCTACCACGTGTACCCTGTGCCAGATACGGGCGTAGAAGCGAGAGATGAATCGAATCAGGCCGGGGGCTTCCATGTGCATCCGATTGTCCCTCTACGCGCTCTGCCAGACCAGTCCCTGAGCACCGTTACACGAGAGCCTAGGGCAATAGTCGGCTGTGGGCTGCTCGCCACTGGTTGGGGCTCATTCCCACTTCCCGCTTGAAGGCTCGATAGAACGTGGAGAGGTCCTCGAATCCGCATTCGAAGGCGATGGAGAGAACGGTACGCGTTGTCTGGACCAAGAGGCGCCGGGCGTGGGCGATCCGTAGGCGGCGGACGTGGGCCAGCCATGAGGAGCCCGTGACCTGCCTGAATAGTTGCGTGAAACGGCGGCGGCTGATTCCCAGGCGGGCCGCAGCGTCATTCAGGTTAGTGGCCTCGAAGAAATGCTGGTCCAAATCCTGCACATAGGAGCGCATTCGGGCAATGGAGGTCGTAAAGCCCGATGGCCGGGCCCGATCGGATCCTGCACCGGGGGAGTTGGCACCCTCGCTCATTCGGGTGGGGGCCGATGATTCGTTCAAGCCGATCAACTCCGCAAGAAGGCGCAGAGTCAGGCTCACGACCCTTGCCCCAGCCTGTGGGCCCCCGAGGCTTTGCTCGAAGAGTAGGCGCCTGACGGTCTTCTCGGTCTTGCTAACCTCCTCTGGGGTCAACTCCAGAACTCCCGTGGGCAAGAGGGCTGGATCAAGAGCAGCCACCTCTAGGACTTTGGGCCGGATGCTTAAGACGTACAGGTTGGTGGGCGTGTGGGGCCCGTCTTCGAGCTTGTGCTCACAATGCGGGGGGATGACCAGCAGGTTGCCCTGATGAGCTGGGAGTCGCTCGCCCTCCGAGTAGACCAGGAACCCCTTGCCCGAGCCCAGGAACACGATTTTCAGGAAATCGTGGCGCACTGGGTCCATGCGCCAATCTTCAGCATGGTGGCTCTCGACCACATCCACTCCCCAGGCGGGGAACTCGTGGAGGAAAGGGGAACTGACTGTGCGAGGAACGGGGAGATTCGGGACCACACTGCGAGTCTAGCAAGCACTTCGCAAAACGGGCGATCGACCTCGCGGCATGGTAATCGGGCAGCAGATGTCGGCGTGGGGGTTGCGTGTGCGTGGTGCCCCCCGTTGTGGAGAAACGGGGGCCGGAGTGGGCCCCCTCTTCCGCGGCGGTGGCAGAAAACGTCCCTCGCGGGGTCTAGGAGGAGGGATTTGAGGTATGTGCCAATTCTGTGGGCATCCGGGGGGATATGTTAAGGAATCGTGGAGAATGCAGACAGATTGGAGAAGCACGGGTCAAAGTCGTAATAGAGACCATCGTTAGGTGATCAAAGTGGAGATTTCTGGGTACATTGTCCGGCCGCGATCCGGACGCACCCGCATGACCCAGCGCACTCACCTTATCGGCCAGTACAAGGCTACCCTCGACGGAGAGGGGCGGCTTCAGCTGCCTCTGGGCCTACGGGATGAGATGAATGTGCGTCGTCCGGACTTCAGGCTCATGGCCAATCTGGAGCCGGATGGGAGCATCTGCCTGCGGGAGCGCGCCCACTGGGAAGCCCACGTGGATTCGCTTCAACAGGCAGCTGGGACAAGTACGCGTCATCGCCGCGCGATTCTCTTCTTTGCCGCCCACTCCGCTTTTGTGCGCTGTGACAAGCAGGGGCGCGTGCGCATCCCTGATTCACTGCTCGTTTCCGCCGGAATGGACCGCCAGGCCAAGGGCCGCAAGGACCTGGTCTTGGTGGGGAACTTCGGGGACCTGCGAGTCTGGAGCCCAGAGCGTTGGGAAACCTTCGGGATGGAGGCTCTGGAAGACTTCGAGGGGGGGGTGGGCTCCCTCCTTGACGCTCCTGTCTCATAAAGAGACTTCCTATGTGGCGGCATCGATGTTGTATTGACGGATACTTAATGTGGCGCTCTAGGCGATCCTGTGGTGAACTGGACGCGCTTGATCAAGCACCCCCCTTTCCGTCATGGTTACCTCCTGCCTAACCCTTCTTGTGCTGTGTACAGCCCCGGCCTTGCCCGTGGCGCAGGACAATACCCTTGTCCTGCTGAGCGACGACTTGGGGGTGGATATTGTGAGTTGCTATCTGGAGGGTCCCGTTGTCGCCCCGACCCCGAACATCGATTCCCTGGCCCGTGAGGGGGTCTTGTTCAGGAACGCATGGGCCAGCCCCGTCTGCTCTCCGACGCGGGCCCACCTGCAGACCGGGCGCCATGGATTCCGGACTGGCGTAGGGATGGTCGTCACCGTTACCGGATGGGCTCTCCCCCTCAACGAGGTCACCCTACCGGAAGCCCTAGGCCTCTATGCCCCGAGCCCCGTGGCCGATGCGTACTTTGGCAAGTGGCACCTTGGCAATGCCAGCGTGGGTGGGACAGCGGCTCCCAATGCGGCGGGCTGGAGCCACTTTGCGGGTACTGAGACCAACCTCAACAAACCCCAGACCTACTTTGATTGGACGCACGTAGAGAACGGACTATCAACTCGGAGCCACCAGTACGCCACCTCCCGCACCGTGGACGACTTCCTGGAGTGGCGCAAGACGGCTCCCGAGCCCTGGGTGGCTGTCGTGGCTTTCCACGCTCCCCACGATCCGGTTCACGCGCCCCCGTCCCACCTGCATTCATTCAACCTACCCAACATCGACCCGCGAACGCGCCCCAGGCTCTTCTACAGAGCCATGGTGGAAGCGATGGACACGGAAATCGGGCGCCTTCTCGTGGGAATGGGTCCTCAGAGGGCGCACACGAACGTGATCTTCATGGCCGACAATGGAACCCCGCGTTCTGCCTCCGTGCCCCCCTTCACCCCCGCGCATGCCAAGCTCACGCCCTACGAGGGTGGCGTCAACGTGCCGCTGATCATCAGTGGGCCGGTCGTGGAGAAGAATGGTCGCGAGGTCGACTCCCTCGTGCATTCGACGGACATCTTCTCCACCGTCCTTGATCTGGCTGGCGTCGACCAGGACGTTCTGCACTCCAATGAGACCATCGATGGCCTCAGCCTGGTGCCCTACCTCAAGAACCCCAAGCAGGCGAGCATTCGCAGCCACGTGTTCTCCGAGCTGTTCGTACCGAACGGCGCCTGGCACAGCCAAGAGACGCGAACCCTGCGCAACAAGCGGTACAAGCTCATCCGTTCCGGACTACAGGAACCCTTCTCGCATGAGCTGTATGACCTGAGCCTCGACCCTTTCGAGACGAATAATCTGGTCGGTACGGGCATGTCCAACTCCGCCAAGGTGGCTTTGCGTCGCCTACGGGCCGAGCTCAAGCAAGTCCTAGCGGGCTAGCCTTCGGCGGCGAGTCCGTCACTGTCGTTAGGAGGAGCGGCATCGTCGGCTGGGGGAGGTGCCTCATCTTGCAGCTTGCCCAGGGACCAGCTCACCAGCTCCTTGCCGATCACCGCAAGGCCCAGGCAACCGAGGGCCAGGGTGCTACGATCCAATAGCCAGCCGCCCAGACCGAAGAGCAGTCCGTAGATCAGAGCGAGCCCACCAATGACCCCAACAATGGTTGGCGTAGCACTGGGAACCGGGGTATCCACTCGTCCCCGCTGTCGCACGGGACCCCACCAGCCCATGGGGCGAACTTTCTTGTAGAAGGCCAGCAGGTCCCCCGGATCGGGCTTCTTGAGCAGGAGAATTGAGGTGATCGAGCACAGGCCTGAGAAGCAGACGACCAGGATCAGGCGTCCGGCGGGTGTCAGCTCGCCCCCGGGGGAGAGGGCCCCCAGTTGCCAGGAGTGTGCCGCCCAACTGACGGGTGCATTCCATCCTTGGTGGACTTGAAGGAATGCCGCGATCTCCTGACCGAAGGTCAGCCAGGTGGCGGCCACGCTGGACGAGATCATCGCTACGATCTCCGTTGCCGCGCGTACACGCCACCAGAGCCAACGCAGCATGTAGATGGGTCCCACCCCGCTCAAGAACGCGAGGAAGAATGTGAACAGGTTGCGGATGGATTCAGCGTGGTAGGCAAGGAATCCGGCGACGGCTAACACGCCTGCGCTCGCCAGTCGCGCGGCGAAGACGTAGTGGCGCGGCCGGCGGTGGGGTACCAGGAACCGTCGGTAAATGTCGTTGACGAAGAACGAAGAAGCCAGATTGACGTGTGTGTCCACCGTCGACATGAAGGCCGCTAGCAATGCAGCGATTGCTAGTCCAAGCAGCCCTGTCGGCAAGAAGCGACGCATCATGACGACGTAGGCGCGCTCTGAATCCGTCTTCGCCAGCACGTCCCCCTGCCTCACAAAAGCGTCTGTGCTGGAGGCACCGGGGTCGTCTGGCCGGGCTTGGGCTTCGCCTAGGGTCTTGACGAGGATCTGGTCAGGCTGCCAGTCCGGTTCCGCCCCGGGGTAGTTCGAAACGGCAACTTCCACCTGTTCGCCGCTGCCATCCGCACGGATAAACATGACCCCGTCTTCGTACTTGATGACCGTTCCGTCTACGGGTGCGCGCACCTCCAAGTTGGGCAGAACAATGAGGGAAGCGAGCGCGACGAGAATCCACGGCCAGGGGCGCAGGCCATAGTGAGCGATGTTGTACCAGAGGCAGGCCAGCATGCCGTCCCGCTCCGACTTGGAGGCCGAGATGCGTTGTACGGCCAAACTGCCGCCGTCTACCTGATCATTAGCCCACCACTGGACCCCGAGGAATACGCAGACCGCAGCTAGGCTGACCGTCCAGAATGGTTCGCCAGCTCCTCCCGCATGGGGGAAGAACGCCAAGGTTTCTGGCGTGAATCCGCCTTCACCCTTCTCCGCTGCAGCCAAAACGCCCGATGCCCCGCCCACCGCTCGCCAGCTGAATATCGCCAGGGTGACCGAACCAACCATGGCCATGACAAACTGCACCATGTCCGTGACGACGACTCCCCAGAAGCCTGCCATCATCGAGTAAGTCAGAGCCAACAGGCAGGCGATGGCGACCGAGGCCGTCTTGTCCACGTCGAACAGTACGTCCATGATCTTCGCTGCCGCCAGGATGACCCAGCACAGGATGATCGTGTTGGTGATGGCGGCCTGATAGAAGCCCAAGAAACCGCGCAGCATGCGGGCCTCTGGGCCTCCGTAGCGAAGCTCCGCAAGCTCCGCTGTGGTCATGACCTCCCCACGTCGCCAGTAGCGTGAGAAGAGGAACACGGTCAGCATGCCCCCCGCTGCTAGGCACCACCAATACCAGTTCATCCAGATTCCCGAATCACGAACCCAGCCCGTGATGACCAGTGGCGTATCGCTGGCAAACGTCGTGGCGACCATGGACGTACCGGCAATCCACCACGGCAATCGCCTACCCGAGAGGAAGAACTCATCGACGTTCTGCCCCGCACGCTTGGAGTACTTGACCCCCACCCACAGGGCGAAAATCACGTAGGCCACTACGATGGCCCAGTCGAAAAGAGAGATGGCGGCGGTGTCGTTCATGCTTGGGGGTGGTGACCCGATCTCAGGGCTAGCCTTCGCCTAAACAGTGGGCGGGACTCCATGGCTTGAACATGGGCTTATCCTAGCGCCCTGCGTGAGGGCATCTCCACAACCCTGAACGCCATAACTGGCGACCCTTTGCCCCTGGACTACTCCGAGCCTTGTCGGAGTTGGCGCCAGTCCTCGGGCAGCAGGGGTCTTGCCACCTCCCATAGGGAGTAACCCAGGTTTGCGCGGTGCCATGGGTCTATCGTGTTGATGAACAGATACTGCTCGCCCCCTTCAGCCTTGGCTTGCATCAACCGTTCCCGATTAGCCGTGGCCATCCTGAGCCTCACAAATCCGATCTCCCGACCTCCCATCCTGTATTGCACCATGCTGAACATGCTTCCGCACAGGACCACGGTTGGTTCCTGGATGTCCGCCAGAGCCTCTTCAACCAGATCCAAGAGGACCTGCTGGTCCCCACGCCGTTCAAGGTCCGCCGGCAGCGCCCCCTTGCTGCCCGGGGAGTAGACAGCGGAGACGAGAAGAGCAACCGCAAGCGGGCCCATGACTCGGGTAGGGGCCCGTGTGCCTAGGAGAATCAGGACGCATGCGACAAATGGCAGCAAGTAGGCCGCCTCAAGAGGCATCCAGAGGAACAAGGCCAGGTTCAACAGGGCGCCCGTTCGCGCAGCCGCTATCAACTCCCGTTGCACCGAATCAGGCCTGCTTTCTCGACGCCGAATCCGTTCGCCCACCTTGAAGGCAGCCACTCCCAGAGCAGCGATCCCAATGGGACCCCAGACTTCAACCACACCCAGTCGGAGCGTGTCCATCACACCTCTCCCCCCCGGACTGAAAGATATCATCCAGGTGAAGCCCTTCTGCTGCAGCACCGGCATGTAGAGGAGCGAGGCTATGGCAGTGCATGCCAAGGCAAAGGTCCCGGCCTTCCCTCGACGCGCAGCCAACCACAACAAGGGCAATGCCATGAGACCGGAGGTGGCGCGCGCTCCGATCGCGAGGCCGAGATAGACCCCCGAGCGCCTTGGGCGGTTCTCAGCCAGGGCGTTCCAGCTTGCCATGACCAGGCACCACGCCCAGATGTAGTCCATGGCGGTGACGCTCGACAGCCAGACGACGGGAGTGAAAGCAAAACAAAGTGCCGTAGCTGATGCCGACGAGCAGCCCGCACTTCGCATGAGTCGCATCGTCGAGACACATGCGGCAGCAGAAGCCAGGGCCGTAGCCGAGCAGAGCGCCCAGGGTCCCAAGTTATGGAGCAGGGCAAAGATGCCCTCGACCACGGGATATCCCGGTGGACGAGACCCTATATATTGGCCTGAATCCACGATCGAGCGGGCCGCGCTGGCCAACAGCCAGGCATCGTAGTCCATGCCAAGGCCGGGGCCGATAAAGGCGAAGCGGCTGACCAAGACCACTCCTCCCACGAGTAAGGCGGCTAGGAGCGTATGGCGGGGAGGTGAAGACTGGAACACGCGCTGGTTGCGGCTCAAGGATGCGGGCTGGAGAGAGGCGCGGGGCCCCACCGAATGTACCCCGCGGGCCGAGCCGTCACGGTATCAGAACTCGAAGTGCCGGACCTTGCCCGGCCCAAGACGTTCGAAGTCTCGATGCGGGCCGTGCCGCCGTGAGGGGTCAGCTCAATGACCCTCGGTGGTTGCCTCACGAGGGCGCACATGGGGGAAGCGGGGGGGATAGGATACCACCATGTGGATCATGTCTCTTGCCGTTGTGGCGGGTGTGGGGTGGATGCCCGCCACCACTAGCCTTCCTCAGGATGGGGGAGACGATCCCGGCGAGGCGGTTGTCGGCCCCCGGGCGCGCGCAGTTGTTGTCCTCCTCATGGATGACGTTTCTTATGGCGATCTGGGGTGCAGCGGTAGTCCGCTAGGACTCACGCCTCACATCGATCGCCTGTCAGCAGATGGCGTGCGGTTTTCGCGGGCCTATGCCACAGCCGCTACTTGCAGCCCCTCACGGGCAGCCATCCTTACAGGCCGCTACCAGCAGCGGTTCGGCCACGAATTCAATCCGCAGCACAAGGCTGACAAGGGTCAGGGCTTGAGCGCGAGCGAAGTCACTCTCGCGCGCCGTCTGGGTTGGGCGGGGTTCGCGACCGGGATCATCGGCAAGTGGCACCTCGGTTACAGCGCAGCCTCTCATCCCATCAGCCACGGATTCGACGAGTTCTACGGGTTTCTGTCGGGAGCACGCAGCTACCACGCCTACGCCGGCGGTCGCAGTGGCCGCCAGAACGACCTCAACCGGTTGTACAACGGCAGGGATCCTGTGGAGGAGGAGTTTGCCTACTTGACCACGGAGCTCGGTGAACGAGCCGCGGACTTCATCGCGAGGAACTCAGAGGATCCCTTCTTCTTGTTCCTTTCCTTCTCTGCCGTGCATTCGCCTTTTCAAGAAGACCCCGAGATGACGGTGGACCTCCCTGAAACCGTGGATCCCGAGCGTGCACCCGCCTTGCGCATGTTGGCGTCCATGGATCGCGCTGTTGGCCACGTGCTTGGGGCGCTGGAAGAGCACTCGCGCACAGACGACACGCTGGTTGTGCTGATGTCCGACAACGGAGGCCGTGCGAGGGAGGGGATTGCCAACTGGGACCTGATTGGCAAGAAGGGCGAATTGCTCGAAGGGGGCGTGCGCGTCCCGCTCATCCTCCGTTGGCCGGAGGCTCTTCCCCAGGGCGTGGAGTATTCCGAAAACGTCAGCACTCTGGACATCGTTCCCACGGCCCTTGCCGCGGCGGGGCGCCCGCTGCCTGATGAGCTCGACGGAGTGGACCTAGCACCGTTCGTGCTCACCTCATTGGAGGCAGGGGACCATCAGGCTCCGCACCCCATGCTCTACTGGCGCCAAGGGGAGCAGTGGGCCTTGTTGGCAGGGGATCACAAGATCGTCGACCGCGGTCGCGGCCCCTTCTATAGGAATCTCGCCGATCGCGAGGGGGGGTTTGTTGTCCTCTCGCGCGACAAGCCGGAAGCCGCACTCCAGAAGCATATTGACGAGCTCATTGCAGCCCACGAGCTCTGGACTCAGGGCCTGCGCAATCCCCGCTGGCGCAAATACACGCTCGACGACGACTAGCGGGCCCCCCCTTTCGCTGGTGCCGGGTTTGTGATCTATCGCTTAGAGTGCGTGGCCATGACCAACTTTGAGCCCAAGCTAAGCACCCTCGCCCTCGGCCTTGCCTTGGCCGCTCCCGTACAGGCGGGGTTCGCCCAAGACGACTTTCCGGCCGGGGGGATACGCCCCATGGGCACCGATGGCGAGCCCCTGAATCTGGGCTTTGAGTCGGGCACACTGGAGGACTGGGAAGCCGACGGGGAGGCCTTTGAGGGTCAACCGATCCAGGGGGACACGAGCCTGCCGCGTTGCGGCGCTGCCAGCGGTCATCTGGGTGAGTTCTGGCTGGGTGGTTACGAGAAGTTGCAGGACGATCCGTTGGGTACCCTGACCTCGGCGACCTTCGAGATTACCCACCCCTTCGGCGCTTTCCTGCTCGCCGGAGGTCGCGGCCAGGACACCCGATTGGACTTGATTCTGACGGACAACGACGAGGTCCTGGCTTCGTTCACGGGGCCCAGCTACGAGACGCTCCAGCCGGTTGTGGTGGACCTCAGTTCTAACGTGGGCCAGCACCTGAAGATCCGCATCGTGGACAATTCCGCAGATGGCTGGGGCCACGTGAACTATGACGACTTTCGGTTCTTCGATGAGCGACCGGAGTTTCCACCCGGACGGGAGCTGAAAGCCAAGATCGATCGGCTTCAGAACGCGGGCTTGAGTCCGGAAGATGCCGCACGGGCGATGACCGCAGACGAAGGCTTCCGTGTGGAGCTGGTCGCCGGGGAGCCGGACGTTCACCAACCCATCGCATTGACCCTCGACGAGCGGGGACGCATTTGGGTGGCCGAAGCCTATTCATACCCTGCGCGTCGTGCGCCCGAGGATGCGCGCGACAGGATCCTCATCTTCGAGGACGGCGATGGGGACGGGCAGTTCGAGACGCGCAAGGTCTTCGCCGAGAATCTCAATCTTGTCAGCGGCTTAGAGGTCGGCTATGGCGGCATCTTCGTCGGCGCCGCTCCCGAGCTCCTCTTTCTGGCAGATGCCGACGGGGATGACCGAGCAGATGGCGCGCCAGAGGTCCTGCTCGACGGCTGGGGTTACCAGGACACCCACGAGACCCTGAATGCCTTTATCTGGGGGCCGGACGGTTGGCTCTACGGCTGTCATGGCGTTTTTACCCACTCGCGAGTGGGGCCGCCCGGTACCCCCGATGCCGATCGAACCCCCCTCAATGCCGGCGTCTGGCGCTATCACCCTCTGAACAGGGAGTTTGAGGTCTTCGCTTGGGGTTCTTCAAACCCCTGGGGAGTGGACTTCGATGACACGGGCCGCGCGTTCATTACGGCCTGCGTCATCCCGCACCTCTATTACACGGCCCAGGGTGGTCGCTACGAGCGGCAGGCCGGGCGTCACTTTAATCCCTACGTGTTTGAAGACATCCCCACCATTGCCGATCACAGGCACTACGTGGGAAGCACTCCCCACGGAGGCAATGGAGTCTCTGAATCCGTTGGTGGGGGACACGCCCACTGTGGTGCGATGATCTACCTGGGGGACTCATGGCCAGAGGAATACCGTGGCACTCTGCTCGTGAACAACGTGCACGGCAACCGTGTCAACCGAGAGATACTCGTGCCTGATGGATCGGGGTTCATCGGCCAGCATGGTCCCGACTTTCTCATGGCCAACGATCGCTGGTTTCGAGGAATCAATCTGAAGTACGGGCCTGCAGGTTCGGTCTACCTGATCGACTGGTACGACAGCCAGGCCTGCCATCACAATGACCAGGAAATATGGAATCGTGGAAACGGCCGCATGTACAAGATCGTGTACGGGGACACGCAGCCTGCACACGTGAATCTGGCTGCCATGGACGAGTCCGAATTGGTGGAGTGTGTCTTGCACGCCAACGATTGGTATGTCCGCAACGCTCGTCGCCTGCTGAGTGAGCGAGGTGTTTCCGCGGCGGGTACGGCGCGGCTCGAAGAGATTCTGCGCAGTCACCCCGACAAGACCCGCCGCTTGCGCGCCCTGTGGTGCCTGCACACCGCGCGTGCGCTCGCGCCAGCCGTGCTCCTCGAGCAACTGCAGAGCGAGCAAGACATGGTACGGGCGTGGTCCGTGCAATTGGCCTGCGAGGCCCGTCGACCCTCACAGCAGGTACTTGAGAGGTTGGAGGTCATGGGCGTGACCGATCCTTCGCCGGTCGTGCGGTTATATCTGGCTTGTGCCTTGCAGCGCATCCCGCTCTCCCAGCGCTGGGATCTCGCCCGGGCGCTCGTTTCCCACGGGGAGGATGCCCAGGATCCCAACATCCCCTACCTACTCTGGTATGGCATCGAGCCTCTCGTGGCCGCAAACCCCGCCTACGCCATGGAACTGGCCCGCGCCAGCCGCCTGCCGGCGGTGGCCTCTTGGATCTGGCGCCGTGCAGGTGCCGAAGACGAGACGCTGCCCTTTGCCCTGGATGATCTGGCCAGATCGCCAGGCCTTGATAGGCAGGAGGTCATACTCGACGCGGTCCTCTTGGCCCTTGATGCTCGCAGTGGCGTGCAGGCGCCTGAGAAATGGGCGACCATGTCGGCGGAGTTCTTGAACAGCCCGTCCGATGCCGTGCGCACCAAGGCCATTAGCCTCGCGAGCCTATTCGGTGACCCGAACGCATTTCCGTTCCTGCGCGCGCAACTCGTAGACTCATCTGCGAATGCAGAGGATCGAACACGTGCCCTGGAAATTCTGGTGCGTGCCAAGGACGATGGAGCAGTACCCGTCATGATTGGGCTGATCACGGATCCGGAACTGAGTTCGGCTGCCTTGAAGGGCTTGGCTACGTTTGCCCACGACACGATCCCCAGCGCGATTCTCGCTGCCCTTCCGAATCTGGAGGGACCGCCTAGAAGGGATGCCATTACAGGTCTGACCGGGAGGGCACCTTGGGCCATGCAGATGCTGAATGCCATGGGTGAGGGGGGCGTTGAGCGCAACGACCTGGGTGCCATCGAGCTCAGGAAGCTCAGCGCTCTGGGGGATGATGCGATCATCGAGCGTCTCAACGCGGTGTGGGGTGTCGTGCGCGAGACCAGTGGCACCGCTCAGGAGCAGACCGAACGCTGGCGTGGGGTACTCACGGAGGAGCGCCTGGCTCAAGCCGATCTGTCCGCGGGCCGGGCTGTTTTCGAGCTGACCTGCATGCGCTGCCACAGCCTGTACGAGAAGGGCGAAGAGATTGGTCCCGACCTCACCGGAGCCGGTCGCTCGGATCTTGGCTACCTGCTGCAGAACATGCTCGACCCGAACGCCCAGATCCCGGCTGAGTATCAGATGACCCTTGTCATGACTGTGGACGGCCGGCTGCTGACCGGGATCGTGCAGGCTGAAGACGACGAGACCCTGGTTCTACGTACGGAGAACGAGGAAATCGTCCTGGGCCAGGACGAGATCGAGGAGAGGCGGACGGACGCCTCCTCCATGATGCCGGAGGGCCAACTCGACACCTTGACCGAGGAGCAGGTTGTGGCGCTGGTCGCCTATCTGCAGCACGACTCGGAAGTGCCCCTGCCGGATAGCCCCTAAGTACAAGAAAGCGCCGCGGTCCCTGAGGAACCGCGGCGCCTGTGCCCCTCCTTGCGAAGGGGTGTCTGTTGTCCGTCTAGAAGTCCGAGCTTGGGCTAGCAGCCGAGCTAGGTGCCTTCGAGTACACCACGTAGAAGAGCCCCAGAGCTACAAGGCCAGCGAGGCCTTTCTCTGAGAGACTGCTAGCGACGGCGCCCACGTTTGCAGCCATCCCCGTAGAGCCGGGGAAGAGGATGTCAACCATGAGGAACGTGACGATCAGCGTGACACTCAGTTGAGTGACGGACTTTGCCATGTTGCTCACTCTTGCGATTACTTGTTCCATTGAGTCCCCTTGGGGTTTGGGCCCCGATCAGCGGCAGTCGCGTGAGGATAAGCCGCCGATCGGGAGCCGGTTGTTTTGGTCTCTAAGGACCGTTAGTCGCGCCACAAGGCCAGGAAGACCATCAGAGTGATGAGACCAGCCAAGCCGCCGGCTAGGAATCCGTCTACCACACCGGTGACGCTCGTGATGATGCCGGTGCCCCCGGTGGCCGGGAAAACCACACCAACGACGAGAAAGAGAACGGCCAAGTTCATGGCAAGACCCATAATCGGCTTGCACGCACCATTCACACTGCCAAGGGCTCTAGAGAAACTATCCATCGTGTTCACCTCCAAGGGTGAGTGGGTGCAGCCATCCGAGGTTATGACCGCGAACGATGCACCACTAGAGAAGAGAGATTGTCAGTCCTGATTTGAAGTCAGGCGTATAGTCAGGGCGGGTTGCGCTTCTGTTGGAAAGCGCAGGTGAGTCAGAGGAGGGCGGTGCGGACACCACCCTCCCCCGGTCTTCAGGCTCAATCGGTGCCCCCCCCACGGCCCTTGCTCATCTACGCACTTTTTTTGAGGATATGGCCGTAGGGCCCCTAGAATGGCCACTAGGAGCGGATTCTGGATTGAGATTTGAACCCGAGGCGCAGGACGGCCCGGTCGCCTACCTCCCTGCGGGGGCACTATTTCTTGCGTTGGGCCCTCAATACCTGCCCGTTCTGGTGCAGCGCGAGGCCCGTCGGCCGTTGGTCCTCGTCGAGCTCGAAAACTAGGCGCGCATCGACTGCCCTGTAGAAGAACTCCCTCTCGCCGGAGGCGTACACGGGGGCCGCGCCCTGAAACGTCATTTGCGCGAGCAGTCCACCCGCGCGTCGGCTCACAACCAACTCTTGAAACGCACCAAAGCGGTAGGTGCCCACGTAGCGATCGATAACCGCATCCGAGAGATGAATTTCTACTCGAATGGGATTGGGTCGAACTTCCTTCTCAAGCATGACGTCGAGTGCCTGTGCGGCGAGCACTCCAACTTCGCGCCCCGGCGAGTTGGTCAGGAATACCAGTGCCTCATTGTGTTCCAGGTCAAGTGTCAAAGATGCGGAATACCCAAGAGTGCGACCATCGTGAGCGATCACGGATTCATTGGGATGCTTATGCCAGCCGAACGCGACAATGACTTTTCCATCAGGACCAACAAACAGCTCATCGCGAGATTTGCGTAGAGCGTCACCCACTCTACCCTTCGGAGGGTTGAGCATCGCCTGAGCAAAACGAAGCAGGTCGTCGGCACTGGACCGTAGAGCGCCGGCAGGGGCCAGCACGTCAAAGTGCCACTCACTCGCCGGACTGCGGTCCGCGTCGTAGGGTGGAGCGAGGCGCGCCCGTTGTCCGTCGTCCAATGCCATGCGCGTATCACGCAACTCCAGTGGATCGAGAATGCGCTTCCGCAGCAACTCTCCATAGGTCTGTCCTGTGGCTCGAGCGAGTACGACACCCAGCAGTCCGCCCCCCAAGTTGCTATAGGCGTACTTCTCTCCCGGTGGACTGAGAGTCTTCACCTTTGGAAGGGCGGCGAAGAGATCGGCCTCGCTGTAGTCCGCATAGGGATCAGCCGCGTTCGCAGGCTTGATGTTCCCTGGCATGCGCGGCAGCCCCGAGGTGTGGGTGGTCAGGTGCCAGAGGCGCACGGGCCCGCTCGCGTGGTCGGGAATCTGGGCTTCTGCGGGGAGAAAGCGGTTGACCGGGTCTTCCAGGTCCACTTCCCCGCGCAAGACCGCCCCCGCGAGGAGGACGCCCGTGAAAACCTTGGTGATCGAGCCGATTTCATACAGGGTTTGGGCCCCAGGGGCCTCCTGAGACCCCAATCGGGTCTCCCCGAAGCCCCCGACCCAGTTTTCCCCCTCCGAGAGGGTTCCCACCACGAACCCCACAGCCACCTCTCCTTCGACCACAGGGCCGGCCAGGTTGCGGATGCTATTGGCCCGGGAACTCGGAGCCCCACCAGGGCTTTGGCAGGCCGTGGCAGCGAGCAGAATCGCCACGACGTGGTAGCGCATGGTTAAGTACAGCATGCCGGACATATAACACGGGAACCCACCGGGACCCATTTCAATCACCTACCCACCTTTAAGTTTGACCGACTCCGAACATATGCGCGTGAGCTCGCCTTGGCTCACAGCCTTGCTGCTCTTTCTGCTCGTCGCATTCAGCACGGGTCTGCGTATAGAGAAGGCTTTGGATAGTGGTCATTTCGACGCCAACCCTGTGGGATCGGTGCGCGCTGATCCCGGCTTGCTGTACTACCTGACGGAGCGTTTCGCGGACTCACCGGGCGAGGAAGGTGAGTGGCCGATGGATACGAGAATCGAGCATCCGGATGGTGTGTCGATCCCCGCTCAATACAGCCTTGGTCAAGAGGGAGTGGTTGCCCTGGTTCGCCGATTTGTCGGTGATGGAATGCCGACTCACCAACTCGCGCTGCGGCTCATGGCATTCCTGGCAAGCCTGACACTCCTAGGTGTGTATGGTCTGGCGCGAGAGCTGACGGGCTCAAGTCGTTGGGGTTTGGTGGCCGCTGCATTGCATGCTCTGACTCCAGCGGCCTACCGGAGCATTGGTTTCGTTTTCGTGCGTGAAGATCTGTGTCTGCCTCTCTACGCGGCGCATCTGTGGCTCGTGGCTCGCACCTGGCGCACGCGCAGCACGGCCTCCGGTCTTTGGGCTGGAATAACCCTGGGCCTGAGCTTGGCCACCTGGCACGCAGCGGGGTTCCTCGTGGCCCTGGAGTGTGCTGCCGCCTGGCTCCTGTTCCTGCGCCGTGATCGCAACCCCTTCGGGCGGGGCCCGGCCTTGATGGGCCTGATCGCTGCGTTGGCCATTTGCCTGTTGGTTCCTTCCCTACGGGCCAAGGGAGCGCTGCTATCCCCCGCCATGGCGGGCTTTCTGGCCCTGGCCTGCGCCGCGCGCTTCAGTTGGCAGAGGCCTGGGCGCCTTGCGGCCGGTCTTGTTGCTTTGGCGGTGTTCTTGGGCCTTGGAAGGGTTCTGGCAGGCTATCTGGGCAGTGGGGCGGACCTGGACCACGTGCTGGCTCTCCTGCTGGCAAAAGTCCGTTTCTTGGGGCACCTGCCCGCTGATCCCGGCCAGCTCGACTTCGACGTGCGCATGATGTGGCAGGGCCCCTTCGCCACCCTCGAGTGGCGTGAGGCCCGGCGCCTTCTGGGGCCATCGCTCCTGGGGTTTCTCGTCCTCACAGTGGCGACGGCCTCGCGCTGGCTGCGTGGGGAGGGAGAGGACATGCACCTCTTCATCGGCCTGCTCGTCGCCCTGTTGGGTCTTGGCTCCTGGTTGACCCTGCGGGTCAGCGCTGCTCTGGTCATCGTGTTACCCGCGGCCATCGCCCTGTGGTTCTCGCGACGCAATCAGGCACGCAAGGGGCGTTCCCTTTCGCGGTGGCTACCCTTCGCGGGTGCGGGATTCATGTTGGTGCAGTCCCTTGTGTTTCTTGGATGGGCAAGTCATCTGAATCTTGACTGGCACTGGAACCTTCGACGCGACCGTGACCGTGCGATGGTGGCTGCCATTGAGCAGTTCGTTCCGGAGGGCAGAGCTGTGGCCGCGGACTTCATGTCCTCAACAGTCATCCTCGCTCACACACAGCGCCCGATAATCGTGCAGCCCAAGTGGGAGCGCGCCCTGAGCCGTAGACGCGTGGAGCGCTTGTGGGAGTTGCTGTATCACAGCCCTCCCTCTGAGTTGGCCCAGGCCTTGCAAGGTCCGTTGCAGACAGAGTACTTGCTTATGGACAGACACACCTTGCAGTGGCTGAAGTCCTCACGATACCTGGCTGGGATCCCTGGTAACGGACCGGAGCTGCCGGCCGGCAGCGCTGCAGAGGCCTTACTGGCTGGCAACAGTCGCGATGAATATTCAGGCGTGGATGGTTTCGAGTTGCTCTGGAGCGACGAGCCCGTGGCCGCCTTCCCCGACGGGAGCAAGCGGGATTTCTACCGCTTGTTCCGTTTGGTCTCGCTCACCCCCCCGCCTCGGTAGGCTCGAGGGATGTGGTGGGGTCTCTAGGCCTTACAGGCCGTCCCCGTCCCCGTCTCCGTCGTCTCCCCCGCCGCGGCCTCCGCGCTCACCGCCACGGCCGCCAAAACCGCGCCGATCCCCGCCGCGGCCGCCAAGACCACGCCTATCGCGGTCGAAACCACGCTCGGAGCTCGCGCGCTTGATGGGCTCCATACCCAGGGCCTCGCGGATCCCATCCTCCAGATCGTCTGGATTGAAGCCCATGGGCCCCCGGGCCCCCGCGAAGGCGATCTTGCCATCCTTGCCCACCAGATAGAGCCGGTCGGGGAAGGCGGCGTAGGCCTGACACGTTGAGTCCTTCATGTCGTCGATCAGCATAGTCATGGGCGACATGTCCAGGGCGCCCGCGCAGCGCGTGGCCACGTCCTTGCGCTCCTCGGCTGTGACAGGTTCTTCGACGATTGGGCTGTCGGGGCGATCGTTGGGCATGGCTCCGTCGAGGGCATGGGCTTCCCGGATGTACACGGTGAGGAATTCGACCTCTTTGCCGTACTGCTCATTCAACCCCTTGAGCCGATCGACCGATCGGCGGAAGGGGGGTCATGTGTAGGAGCCGAAGATGAGGGCCACGGGCTTCTTGTCTTTGAACTCTGACAGGCGTACGCGGCGTGGTGCGGCCTTCGTCTGACCTTCTTTCTGCGCTTGCTTGTTGGCTTCGTGTGCGGCGATCTTGCGCTCCGCTTCGGTCTTGGGGGGAGGCGGCAGGCAGTCCAGATGGAAGTCCGGAGCGGCGTCGCCCACCTTCGGAGGCTGGCCCTTGTCCATCTGCGGCCGCTCCCTGCGCCGGCTCTTTGCATCCTCGGCGGTGATGAACCCATCGCCATTCGCATCGAGGCGGTCAAAGGTCTTCTTGCTGCGGTCGTACTCGTCAGCGCTGACCTTCCCGTCGCCGTCCTTGTCGTACTTCTCCGAGAGAAACTCCCAGCTCGAACCCGATGTTTCTTCCAGGGGCTTGCCCTTCACCTGATCTTGAGCAGGGCCCTCTTGCCCGAAGGACGAGGTCGCGAGCAGGAGGCTGGCGATGCAGGTGAGGAGCCCGGTTGGGCGCAGGGTGCCGTGAGGGGAAGGGACGCTCATGGGGTTGAGTTGAAAAGGGTTGCGGCGGAATCTGTGTCTGAAGCAACGTTGCCGATCATAGGTCGCCCTGGCTGTGCACGGTCCGCTTCAGTTTTGTCACGGCGCAAGTGGTCCCTCTGAAGTTGTCGGGGGCGTAGATGCTCCCAGTCGCTATCCTGGGCCGCGCCTCCCCCCTTCTGCCCCCTCATCCCTTGCGATACGGCCTCTCCCCCCTGGCTTGCGGCGCCCTATTCCTGTGCCTCACCAGTTGTGTTTCATCCCTACGGTTCGCGGCGAAAAAGAGCTCGCAGGACCCGCTCAAGCAAGTAGATCCGCAGGCCTCATTGAGCATTGTCGAGAAGACCCGGGGCATGCGCGCCTGTTCGGGATTCCTCGACTTGTATCTTCCGCCTTCAGGTGAAGCGTTGTGGCTGCGCCTGCCGGCCCCGGTCCGCGACGAACGGGGGCAGCTCGTCTTTGCCCGAGCCCTATACGTGGAAGGCCTGGAGTCGGGCCTGGGTTCCAACCCGGTGGGTCTGGATCGCGGACAGCTGGGCTCGCCGGTGCTCGTGGAGTTCTCGCGTCTCGGCAATCGTGTCGTACTTGAGCGACCCAATCTGCGCTACCGGGCCGACGAGGCCGACGCCGATGAACGGCGGGCGGTAGACGAGTCGTTCGCCTCATCGGTGCTGTGGACTGGCACGATCGCCGCGGAAGATCCGGACGGCGCGGTGCTGGTGGACTTCACGCCCTTTGTCCTGCGCGATGCCCATGGCGTGGCGCGGACGCTGGTCGGTGCTGGACAGGGCTCCTTCCATCTGGATGCCACACGCTCTTTCTTGGAAAGCTCTGGCTGCCATGCTTTCCCTGACAACGTGGAGCTGTCCGCGCGTTTGACCTTCACCGGCGAGAACCCCGGCCGTCACGTTCGCTCCACGTCTCCCGACCCCAATACCGTCAGCCTGCGCGCTCACCACAGCCTCGTGCGTCTGCCCGATGTTGACTACGTGCCTCGTGGCGCAGATCCTCGCGCTGGAGGGTTTGCCGTGCGCTACGCGGACTACGCGGCGAGCCTTGAGGAGCCGATCCATCGTTCCCTGGCCGTTCGTCATCGGCTTGTCGCGGCGAATCCGGGTGACGCCTCCTCTGCCCCTGTCGAGCCCATCGTCTACTACGTGGATCGTGGGGCACCCGAACCTGTACGTAGTGCATTGGTGGAGGGAGCCGGATGGTGGGCAGAGGCTTTCGCCGCCGCAGGCTTCGAGGACGCCTTCCGGGTGGAGCTGCTTCCTGAAGGCGCCCACCCCCTCGACGTGCGCTACAACGTCATCCAATGGGTGCACCGCTCCACGCGTGGCTGGTCCTATGGCAATGCCCTGTCCGACCCGCGCACCGGGGAGATCATCAAAGGTCATGTATCCCTCGGTTCCCTGCGCGTGCGCCAGGATCGCCTCCTGTTCGAAGGTCTCCTGGGTACTGCCGCCACCGGCACAGGAGCGGCGGATGATCCGATACAGCTCTCGCTCGCCCGCATTCGCCAGTTGGCTGCCCACGAAGTCGGGCACACCCTGGGCCTGGCGCACAACTTCAGCGCTTCCACGTACGCGGACCGTGCATCCGTGATGGACTATCCCGCGCCCCTGTTGAGCGTTACCTCCGAAGGGGAGATCGACTCGAGCAGAGCTTATGCCGTGGGCATGGGTGCTTGGGATCTGGTGGCTATCCGTTGGTTGTATGGCCGAGAACCTGGGGGAACTGCGGAGAACGAATGGTTGTCGGGCGTACTGGCGGATGCTGCAGGTCGCGGTTTGCGTTACCTCAGCGACTCGGATGCTCGCTCGCCGGGCGCCGCTCATCCGTTGGCCAATTTGTGGGACAACTTCAGTGACCCGGTGACGGGATTGGAGAACGCTCTCGCCGTGCGCCGCATTGCCCTGGAGCGATTTGGTCCGGACAACCTGGCTGCTGGGCAGCCTCTTGCCCATCTAGAAGAAGTCCTGATACCCGTCTACTTCCATCATCGCTATCAGGTGGGTGCTGCCATCAAGGTAGTGGGAGGTGTTGACTACTCCCACTCGCTGATTGGCGATGGGAGATCGATGGGCGCACCGGTTAGCGGTGACGAGCAGAGCAGGGCCTTGGAGATCCTGCTCGATTGTCTGAGTCCAGATCGGCTGGATCTTCCCGAGTCGGTGAACCGTCTCATCCCTCCGCGCCCACCCGGACAGAGCCGGGGAGAAGAGTTGGCGACCTCAACTACCGGTCCGGTGTTCGATGCCCTGGAACTTGCGCGCATTCAGTGCGCACAGGTGGTGGACGGGCTCTTGCATCCCGAGCGGTGTGCACGCCTGGTGGATCAGAGCCGACGCTTCCCCAGTCTGCCCTCGCTGGAGGAGGTTCTCGCTACCCTGTCCGAACGAGTAACCCAGCCGGAATCGTCGGCAACCGGACGGCAGGGGGAGCTGCGGGGCATCGCCCTGGGTGCCGTGGTGCGCGGGATTATGGTCCTTGCTGACGATGCCCGCGCCACCGATGGGGTGCGAGCCCGCGCCCGATCGGGCCTCAAGGGTCTGTCCGCCCTCACTCCAAGCGTTAGCGACTCAAGTCCAGCCTGGCAGACCCACTGGAACTACTGGGCTGCTGAGGTCAGTGCTTTCTTGGCTCGTCCGGCCCAGACCTTGCCGAGCGTGCCAGACGCGCCCCCCCTGCCGCCGGGGGGACCGATCGGCAGCGGCTCGCTGGGCCTGAGCGCGTTCTGTGATTGCTCAGGCGGTTGGTAACGGTTTCGTGCGAGCCCCCGCGGGGGTTGCTTCCTCCGTTAACATGGGCCCGTCCCGTACCTCTGCTTGCCAACCAATTCATGCTGCTCCACACCATTGCTCTTGCTGCGTCTCTCCTGGCCTCCGACGTTCCCGTTTCGACATCCGCCAGCGCTCCCGGGCGCGATCTGGAGCGCGCCCTGAAGACCATTGAGGTCAAAGAGATCTCTGCCGACATTTACTTCCTTGCCTGTGACGAGCTGGGTGGTCGGGACTCGCCGTCCAACGGCCAACGGATAGCGGCGCGCTACATCCGTTCGAGGCTCGTGCGCCTGGGTCTGGAGCCCGGAGCATCAGATGGGTACTTCTACAATTACTCCCTGGCTCAATACGGCCTCAACGAGGAGGAGACGTTCATATCGGTGACGCGTGGTGGCAAGACGGCGCGCATGAAGTTTGGCGAGGACTACTACGTCTCCATGGGTTCCCGTGGTGCGCGCTCTGCGGGCGGCCCGGTCGTGTACGTGGGCGACTACGAAGAGGAGGACCTAGAGGATGTGGATCTGAAAGGGGCTTGGGGTCTGGTGGATCCTGGAGCCAAGGTGTCACGCAAGCGAAATCGGGCGGCCGAGGAGGAGGGCATGTTGGGACTCATCATTCCTTTTGACTCGACCTCATCGAAATCATCTGAGGAGATGTACGGTCGCTGGTTGTCTACTTCGCGTAGAAAGAGTTCGGGGGAGCAACGCACCTACGGCGTGCCTCTCTTGTACCTGGCCGAAGAACGGGGCGCGGATTGGGTCGGGAACCAGGAACCTAAAATGGGTGCACCTTTGGGGTTCGAAATGACCGAGTCTTATGCCTCCGGCCCCCTTGACGGCATTGCCCTCGAGAACGTCTGCGGCCTGTGGCCCGGATCGGACCGTGAACTGCGCAACGATGTGATCATCATCTCGGCCCACTATGACCACGTCGGTCAGCGCGAGAACGGCGACATCTACAATGGTGCGGACGACAATGCCTCCGGAACCACCGGCCTGTTGGCCATTGCAGAGGCTTTGACGGAGTACGGGCCCATGAAGCGTACAGTGATGCTCATGTGGGTCTCGGCCGAGGAGAAGGGCCTGCTCGGATCGCGTGCCTGGACCTTGGATCCGTGGTTGCCCGAAGGCATGAGGCCTTTCTGCAACCTCAACATCGACATGATCGGGCGCAATGCACCGGACGAGATCGGCATTACTCCCACAGCTTCCCATCCTGAGTACAACCAGCTGACCAAGATGGTGGAGGAGCACTGCGGCAAGGAGGGTTTCACCAAGCTCAACAACGCTGACGCCTATTGGAACCGGTCGGACCACGCGAACTTCGCCAAGAACTTGAAGATCCCGGTGGCCTTTCTGTTTTCCGACGTGCACGAGGACTACCACAAGCCCACGGACACCCCCGACAAGATCGACTGCGACAAATTGAGTCGCGTGGCACGTCTGGTCGTACGACTCCTAGACGGCCTCCAGGCCCCCAACTTGGAACTGCGTATCGGGAACTGAGGTTCGGCCTCGGCGGGTCAGCCCAGAATAGTGCGCAGCTTGTCCGTGGATATGTTGGATCCGCACAGGACGACGGCAATCCGCGAGCTGGCGTTCTGTTCCAGTTCACGCCGTGCGACGGCTACGGCAACTCCTGCGGCTCCCTCAATCAGCATGCGGTGGTTCTCAAGGACCCAGCGCACCGAGTCCGCGATCTCTTCCTCACTGACGCGTTCGAAGCGGTCCACGTAGCGGGCGCATAGTGGCAAGGTGATGGAGTCTTCCTCGAGGCTTCCAGCTGTTCCGTCGGAGAGGGTGGGGACGAAGGGCATGTCGACAATCCGACCCTGCGGGACCGAGCGCGCCATCACGTCAGAGAGTTCGGGGCAGCAGCCCACGACTTCCGTGGCCTCGGAGAGGCTCTTAAGGTGTGCTCCGATCCCTGCAATCAGCCCACCGCCGCCGACGGCGACATAGACCCGGTCGAGATCGGGTATCTGCAGGGCGAGTTCCACGCCCAGGCTCCCCTGACCCGCAGCGACTTCGATGTCGTTGTACGGCGAGATGTAAGTCAGGCCGTTCTCCTCGGCGTGCCGCCGAGCTCGGAGCTCTGAATCCAGGCAGTCGCTGCCCTCGAGGACGAGCTGGGCGCCCCTTGAGCGGATGCCAGAGAGCTTGCTGTCATCGGTGCTCTCGGGCGCGAAAACAGTACAGGGGCAGGTGAGCAGCTGCGACCCATAGGCTGCTGCCGCACCGTGATTGCCCGTGGAAGCAACGACCACTCCCTTGGCGCGTTGCTCGGCGGTGAGGGTCAGGAGCTTGTTCAGCGCGCCGCGGACCTTGAAGGAGCCCGTGAGCTGGAAGTTCTCCAGTTTGAGGAAGGCGTGGGAGCCAAGCCCGGGTGCCGGATCCGCCGGCGTCAGCCGGATGTGAGGGGTCAGCCTTTCGGATGCCTGAAGGACGAGGTCGGGGAAAGGGGTCGGCATGGCTGGTTCGCAGGGGGGCTGATCAGGTCCTGGGCCGGCGTTCATCGCGGCAGGGTCTGAGACGGCACACGGTTGACGGTGAAGAACACTTCGCCTTTCAGTTCCTGTCCCAGATCGTAGGTCACCACGAGCTGGTTCACGACGCGCACGTCTTCCAGTCTAACGTGGACGGTGTAGCCCACTACTTGTGCGGTCTCGACCTTGACGGGATCCTCACCCTTCATTCCGGGCTCGATGAGAGAGTAGTGGGCCGAGCCGTAATTTGAAGCCCATTGGTAGTTCCAGCGCTTGGCGGTGAAGCGTGCCGGGTTGCTGGCAAGGGTTGGGTCAACCGGACCGCTGAATTCGAATTCCACGCCATCGTGAACGACACGCGCGCCTTTCAAAATGGGCTTGTCCGTTCCCGTCCATCGCACGCGCTCAAGGCAGCCATCCTTGCCGCCTCCGGGACCTTGCCAGCCGGAGAGTCCGACGGTGTAGACCGCGCCATCGTGGGGCGCGAGCCGCAGCCTCTGGATGCCCGCGTCGAATTGGAACGGTAGACGCCAAACGGCTCCTTGTGGTACCCCTTCGTCCTCAATGGTTAGGCCGTACATCCACCCCTTACCGAAGCTTGTATGTAGGTAGCGGCCCGACAGGGGCCCGAAACGCTCGTCCTCGACCCACAGTTGTCCGCCACAGGAGGAGTCAAGGCTCTGGGGCATCCAGATCGCGGGCTGATCGAAGTCAGTGCGAGTCTGCCTACCGGGGCCTCCGTTGTTCACCGCGGGGAAGACGCCGTAGAAGCCCCGGCGCTTCGTGAGGCTAACCTTGGACGCCGGGATCCAGTTCCCCTGGTTGTCGCCCACAAGTGGGCGACCATCGGGGGACATGCCCATGCCGTTGGGTGTGCGGAAGCCCGTGCAGTAGACGAATGCGGCGCCCTCGCGCGTCACGCGCATGACCGCCCCGCCCACATCGGAGTCGGTGTACTGGCCGGATTTCACAAAGAACAGATCGCCCTTTGGCCCCTCCTGCAGGTCGAAATTAAAAGCGTGGAAGGTCGTGGAGACGTCCGTGTCGGCGTAGAAGCTCTCGTAGAAATCGGCCTCGCCGTCTGCGTTCAAATCATGAAGGCGCGTGATGCGATCGCGGCAGGTGACCATGACCTTGCCGTCGATGACGGCGAGACCGAGGGGCTCGAACAGCCCTGCGGCGTACCGCTTCCAATTCACTTCTTCGAGGCTGTCGTCTAGGCCAGAGACTATCCAGACGTCACCGCCGAGGGTTGAGACTGCGGCGCGACCGTCATCAAAGAAGTCGATGGCGCTCGTTCGCATCCAGGCGTTCCAGGGGTTTTCGAAGGGGACCTCGATGGTGTCGAGGGCGTAGGGGGTCTGGTTTCCTAGGGTCCCATTCGTGGTCAGGGTCCCTGCCCAGCGCAAAGCTCCACCGTGGACCATCTCAGCTGGCGAGGGTGGAAGCGGACGCTCGATGAGGTTCGTTACCAAGAGCTGCAAGCCCTCAAGAATGCCCTTCTTGCGGCCTCCTACTCGAAGCAGCCAGTACTCCATGGGTTCATCGGAAGGGGGAATGCGCAGCAGGATGCGCCCGGCCTCGTCCGTTTCAAGTGTGCCGCCGCCTATTGCGGCGCAGGCGGCGAAGGGGGATGGCTCGTCTCTTGTGTCGTCCCAACCGGTCACGGCGATGGACCAGTCGAGTGTGCCCGGTGGATCCGCCCAAAGGGGAGGCGCCTCCTCGGGTTCAAACTCCATTATGACGAGAGGCGATTCGTCAGGCCTCTCTGCAAGGGCGAGAACGAGCGGGGTTTCGCCAGGCTCGATCACA
The DNA here is from genome assembly GCA_012959525.1 of Planctomycetota bacterium. GTDB lineage: Bacteria > Planctomycetota > UBA1135 > UBA1135. The sequence continues at coordinate 73,181 of DUDB01000061.1, read as the reverse complement.
AGGCGGTGGGTGATGACAGGGAACCCCGCGGAACGATCGACGCTGGGGTGTTCGAGCACACCTCGGCCGTCAATCTCATAGGAGAGAACGATGTCGTCCCCACTCAAATAGTGTCCACGGTGCTTGAGCCACTCTTGAGGCAGTGGGCCTCGAGGCCAGCGCCGCGAGCGATCAAAGTCGAGGCGTTCGCCGTGTCCCCAAGCCCACCCACCCAATCCAGGAATCATCTCGCCTGCTGGCGTGGCTCGGCCTTCGCCACGCTGCTTGTGGTGCTGGGTGTTTTCGAGGTCCAAGAACCCCCCCGTCCAGGTACCCGAAGACTCGGCCATCTGGATGTCGTATGAGATCGTTGTATCGGGGTCTAGTCGGACTGTGAGAGCTGCACCCACATCGCCGCCCAGTTGTGAGGCGAGGGCCGGACCGTAGTCGCGAGCGGCACCTCTCGTCTCGGGAGGTCGGCGAGTGATTCCTCTCGGCAGGGTGTTCAGCCAAGCCTCATCGACTTCAAAATGCTGACTGGGGTTCTTGTCCTTCAGGAATTCCTCGCGCAGATAGTGAACAACGTCATAGCGCTGGTCAGGCCGCAGCCAGTCTTGGACCGGCATGTCCTTGTAGCCATCGGTGAGGGTGCGCCACATCGAGTAGGGGTCGCGTCCGTTCTCGAGCGTGCCGACGGCAAAGGGCCGTGCGTTGGGGTTGATGGTCTTCCTCCCGTCGCGGCCATGGCAGGCAGCGCACAGCCCCTCGTAGATCTCGCGCCCGCGCGCTGCGCTACCCTCGTCGAGAGTTGCGATGAGTCCTGCGTGGTCGGTCTCCCCAAGTGCTTCAATCTTGATGTTGCGGAACTGAATGCGTCCCTCTCCGGAACCTAGGCGTACCCGTTTCCCTTCACCTTCGGTGGGTTGCTCGCTGTGGGGAGCCTCCCAGTTGAAGATGGGCCCTCGCTCTGTGAGCTTTCCCCCGAAGAGCCCTGCGATTTCCTCTTCTGATACGGCGAAGTCGTGGAAGAGGACGCGTGCTATGTCGCCCTCATAGCGAAAGGCGAAGTTCGTGTTGGCGGCCCCGATCTTGACCCGGAACTCATCGGCGTCTGGCGCCTGAAAATCATCGTTATCTCCGACGTGGTCACCGTCGACCCACATGTTCACACCCCCGCCTTCGCTTGTGACGATGGCCGTGTGCCACTCGCCATCATCGACCTTGACGTCGCCGACGACGGCGCCCACCCAGCCAATGTCGTAGACGAGGAGCCCGTCGCGGACAAAAAGCGCCTTGGCATCGGCAACCCAAATGCCCTCTGTCGGGCACTTGGACACGATCGTGCCCCGGTCGGTCGTGCGGAAGGTAGAGAGGATCGTGAAGTCGTCACCCCAGTCGCAGGCGGCACTCTGCTCGGCGCTTGCCATGAAGCGGGGTATTCCCTCCTCGGCGTTGGGGATGTGTTCCGCATTGCGTACGGACTCGGGCCTGTCATCCAATAGGAGTCGGTCCTGCACGAGCCGGTCGCCCAGCCAGACGGTGACTCGCTCTTGCTGGTCTTCGTCCTTCCAGTACGAGACGTCCAGGGACTGCCACCCTTCTCGTGCGGCGTCGATTTCCAGGAGTGGCGGTGCGAATTCGGCGATCGCGCCAGGCCGCTCGTCTGCAGAATCCAGCACGACCTCCCAGCGTCCATCGAGGAGCACCCCAGAGCTGACGTCCCCGTCTTCAACCTTGAACTCCAGATGCAGGTGATAGTCCTCGTAACCAAGCACGCTCGTGAGGTCCGTACCCTGCGACTGCCAGAGGCCGGGGGAAACATCCTGCGGGGCTGGAACCAGGAGTGCGGCGATAAGGTGGGCGTACATCTCGCTCCGATTCTACGTGCGCAGGTCGCAGTCTTGTGGCGCTGGGTGCGAGCCCGGCAAACCGCTCTTCGACCAGAAAGAAATGGAGGCGGCCGATCCGAAGATCAGCCGCCTCACACCGCGCCAAGCGCTGAGTTGCGTAACCTGCCGTCCGGGGACGGCGTGGGGATGGGGTCGGTTATCACAGCCCTGCGCGTAACCTGCTTCCCGGGTAGGGGATGCGGGCCACTCGTATCCCCAGTACCTCCGGGGTCGGGCGGAGGCAGCGGGGAGCAGCGGTTTCAAAGTGCTCGGCGTGCGGGGTGCGGAACTCGCGGGGGCGCCGGAGTTCCGCGCCGAACGACGATGGACACACCATATAGAGGCCCATCAGCACGAGTCAACACAAAATGCAGGGGTATTCCTGAAAATGGGACGGCCCCGCCCATTCCGCACCATCCTCGCGGGGCCCTCTCTCCGGAGGTCGTGGTACGCTCGCATCACCCGCTCCGTCCGATCAACAAGACCCCAACCCGACACTTTCACATGCGATTGGCCGTAGCCTTGGCACTCACCCTCGCCCCTGCGAGCCGGGCCCAGACGGGCGGGGGGCTCCACGCTCAAGCGGCTCGCGTTTTTAGCGCGGCCGAGCATGAGTTCGTGCAGCTTGCCCTGCCGTCCGGCGGGCCGCGAGACTTGACTCTAGAGGTGGTTTACCAGGGCCGTCGACGCACTCTCTCCCTGGTGCGTACGCCTGTCCGGGCGGGGTCGTTTCAGGTTCTTGCCTACCAGGCGGACGGCTCGCTGCAGCCGGTCACCCCCGAGCCCGAGCTGTGCTACAGCGGCATTATCGTTGGAGATCCGGACAGCGTGGTCTCCGCTTCCCTCGACAGCCAGGGAATGACGGCCATCGTTATTGAGGGCGGGTCCATCTGGCGCATTCTGCCTTTGCGCCGCTTGGACCCCAGGGCCTCGAGGCGGTCCCACGTGGTTTCAGCAGAGAGGGACGATCTGGCTGGAGTTCCCGCATGCGGCATGGGCCTGACTGGTGATTCGGGCGGAGGCAGCGGTAACGGACCCACGGTTTCGCCACCGCGCACGGGCGCTACGCCAGAAGATGCCTCCAAGGTGCGCTGCATCAGTCAGGCGGACATCGCTTTCGATTGTGACTACGAATACTACGTTGCCCAAGGAGGGACCGTGGCCGCGACGGTTTCCATCGTTCAGGCTTACGTCGGCCTCAACAACACCATGTACGCGCGGGATCTGAACATCAGGCACAGGCTGACGGCCGTTGTTGTTCGCACGGCCCCTTTCTACTTTCCTGTAGACGGTGGGGATCTCCTCAACTTGTTTCGCCAAGAGTGGAACTCTACCCAGTGGGGCATCGATCGCGACCTCGCGCACCTCATGACCGGCAAGCCCGGCAGCCTCATTCAGTATGGGGGCTTGGCATGGGTGGGAGTGGTCTGCAACAAGAGCATCGCGTACGCCTGGTCTATGGACAGCGCGGGGATCGTGGCTCACGAGACCGGGCACAACTGGGGTTCTGGCCACTGCCACGATGTTTACCCCTGCAACAACATGTGTGGATCCTGTCTGTGGGTGGGGCCCAACACTCGCGACGTCATTCTGGCCTACAAGGAGTGGGTCAATTGCTTCTGGCAGAGCGGAAGCTTCGAGGAGCCCGTTCCGCCCTACGTCTACCCGATGAGCCGAACTCTCGAGAAGGCCCAGATGGTCCAGCAGCCTGCGGCGTTTGATGTGCTGAACAAGGCTGAGGATGGAAACTGCGAGGACGTAAGCCTGCAGACGTTCGACTCCACGAGCGCCTTGGGCGTCCCGATTGTCCTGTCCGTTGGAACGGGACCCGATGGTAGCGATGAACTCATCTACAGCCCCGTCGCCCCGGTCCTTGGCCTGGATTCCTTCACCTTCACCGCTGGTGATACTTCGGGCCTGACCAGCGTGGGAACCGTCAGCCTGAGCATCCCCGAGCGACCTCTCGAAGGCTACTGGCCTCTGACCGAGGGCTCTGGAGATGACGCGGCGGATGCGACAGGTCACGGTCACACCGCCCAAATCCTGGGAGGAGCGACGTGGAGTACCGGCCCCTACGGAGGAGCCCTGACGTTCGATGGCGTGGATGATCAGGTCAACATTTCCTCTGTCGGCGTTCACGGTGATGAGGTCACCCTGAGCGCTTGGATCAAGAGCAACGGTCCGCAGACAGCATGGGCCGGATTGATCCACACGGGAGCCAACGGTGAGGACGCCGGCCTGCTTATCGGGCCGGGCGGCGAACTCCGCTACGTATGGGCCGGAGACTCCGCGACGATGGTCTGGGCCTCGGGTCTGGCCCCGCCCGTTGGTCAGTGGGTGTTTGTGGCCCTCGTGGTGAGCGACGACAAGGCCGTCATTCACATGCATGACGGCGTGACGCTCAAGAGGGCTGTGCACAAGTACACCCATTCTTCCCAGACGTTCTCTGGAATGACCCACCTGGGCTGGAACTCTGCCGATGAGACTTACCGCTTTGCGGGCGACATGGCGGATGCCCGGGTGTATGGGCGAGTCTTGGGGCAGAGCGCGGTCCAGGATCTGGTTTTGTTGGGTGGAAGGGCTGAGGCCCCCGATCCCCGTGATGGGGGATCCGCGGGTGCACCTCTTCTGCGGTGGACCTCTGGCGTGGGCGCCTTTGCCCACCACGTCTACTTGGGAACGGACTACGACGCCGTGCGCCAGGCAGATCAATCCGCACCCGAATACAAGGGCAGCGTCTCTTCGTCCACCTTCTTACCCTCCGGCATGGCGGCCAATGCGACCTACTACTGGCGTGTGGACGAGGAGACCTGGGGCCAAACCACGAAGGGCCGCACCTGGATCTTGCAGACTCCTCGCTATCATCATTGGCCCCTCGATGAGCTCAGTGGGACAGTCGCCGTAGACCTGGGCGAGGGCTTGGACGGTGGGTACAAGGGCGGATTCCTCTTGGGCCTCCCCGGGGCAACGTCCAACACGGGCAGTGCCGCGCTACTCGATGGGGTCAATGGCCGTGTCCGTTTGCCGACCCTCGATCTGAACGACAATCACATGACGATCGCTGCTTGGGTGCAGCGCAACGGCGATCAGCCCACGTGGGCTGGACTAGTGTTCTGCCGCGGAAACAACACGGCTGCCGGACTCTGTGTCGGATGGTCCAACGAGCTTCGTTTCTTGTGGAATGGCAGCGGCAATGTTTGGGACTCACAATTGGTCTTGCCGGACAACCAGTGGGCTTTTGTGGCCATGGTTGTGGAGCCCTCACAGACGACTCTCTACATGGGGGACACGGCTGGAAACCTCACCAATGCCGTCCGTGGCACCGGGAGTTCGCCCGAGGAATTCGACGCTGTCACCCTAGTGGGCCGCGATGGCACTACGGGCGCGCGCGTGTTCAAGGGACTGGTCGACGACGTTCGTATCCTACGAAGCTCTCTGACGCCCTCTCAGGTGCAGGCCCTCTACGAGAGCATGCTGTAGACGAGCGGGGTCTTGGGCCTAGCCCGGGTATTCCCCGCCGATATAGTCCTCCAGTTCATGGATGGCCTTGTCCTGGGTGGACATGATCCAATTAACCAGATCGCCCAGGGAGACCACCGCCACGACCTTGTCGCCCTCCATCACCGGCAGGTGCCGGCAGCGCCTGTTCGTCATGTGCTGCATGCACTCAGAGACGGTGCTATCGCGCGTGACGGTGACCAGATTAACGGACATGATCTCCGCGATCTTCATCTCCCGTGAGGAGCGTCCCGCCAAGACCACTCGGCGTGCGTAGTCGCGCTCGGAGAAGATTCCTATCAGGCTGTCGCCATCCATTACCACAAGGGCGCCGACCTGCTTCTCAGCCATGAGGGTCAGGGCATCAAAGACAAGCTGATCTGAGGACACCGAATACACGGCGCTCCCCTTCTTGCCAATGATGGGTTCAATCGATCCGTCGAGGTTCATGATCACACTCCGAGGGGACGGGTGAGGCGTTGGCGGTGCATGGAGGAGGTGCATGGACGGGTTGGATGTCCCGCTGTCCTCCATCCCTCGATTGTTGCACACCCCTCCATGAACCGCAAGAAATCGCTCACTGGGCGCCGAAGCTGTGATGGGGCGACCTAACGAAGGTAGTTTGAGACGCACGTCGGCGTGGTCTTGCTGGCTAGTTCATCCAGCAGTAGTACCCGGCTCTGTGTTGCAGCAGGATTCTCATCCCGGGCTGAATGCGGCTCGAGATCGGGCATTTGGTCCCGAGGCGTGGCGCACACGAGCAGCCCCTTCTCGAGTAGAAGGCCTGCAGCCGATGCGCCACAGTGCTCGACAAGTTCCGACCACGTCAGGAGTCCAGAGGCTGCCTCCTGCAGCAGTGCGCGCAGAGAGGGCTGGAGTCGGTAGGTCGTGAACCACTCAGAGTCCGGGATCGAAGCGGAGCAGGACAGCTCGCGTCCTTGAGCGTCGTACTCCCTCTGTATCCGCAGGCCCGTCGTGCAGGCCATGGGTTGGTGCCCAAGGGTGCCTTTCGTCTCCCGGTATAGAGCGTCAACCAGCGCCTCCACATGGGCGTGAACCGGATTCACTGGGCTCTGAATGACTCGCCGGACAAACCGTGACCCCGAAGGCATGTGTTGACCTTCCAACACTAGGTAGCCGAAGTTCACAGCGCCGAGGCCTGCTGCGCGGTAGCTCTCGACCCACTGACCAAGCTCTTCGGTGAACTCCTCGAAGGACTGACCGAACGGAGCGTGGGAGTGGGGGGTGCTGAATAGCTGCTCGTCACGATCGGCAGTTGTCAGCATGAGGGCCAGGTAGTCGGCACCTGTCCACCAGGACGCCAGCTTCGCTTCGTAGGTGTCGATATCGACCAAATCGGTGACGATGGACAGGCGTCCACCCTCGGTCAGGTGTTGGGCCGCCCCTGTGACGATGCGTCGCAGAATTTTCTCCCCATCCGCACCACCATCCCGGAATGCGAGGCTCTCCACGGGACTGGGCACGAAGGGCGGGTTGGCCGTGATCGTCTCGAATTGCTCGCTCTCTACGGGCTGGTACAGATCTCCCAGTCGGAAGGAGACCCCGTCGAGTCCATTTAGTTCGGCGTTGAAGCGTGCGAAGCGCAGGGCGCGCGGGTTGCGATCGATGCCGACAACCTCATCCGCGTAACGGCGGGCTACCAGAGCCTGGATGCCACTGCCGGTACAAAGATCCAGGTGACGTCGAGATGGCTTGCGGGGAGCGACCTGCACCAGACCCACGCTGTCGCGGCCCAGGTACATGACAGGCTCCTCGTCAAGCTCGTCGCTGTCCTTGACCTGATAGCGATGGTCCGTAGCGATCAGAAGGCCGTCGAGCGGGAAGAGGTCTACACGGGAAACGCAGTCCCCGTTGCTGGCCCGCACCAGACCCATGGAAACTAGGAGGTCCGCGCTTGCGTCGCCCAGGAGATTCCGAAGGCGTGATTCGGGGAGTACTCCGCGCAGGAGGAACAAGCGAATCAGGTCTCCCAAGTCATCGTGCGCGAGTCCGAAGCGATCCAAGTAGGGCAGGTCGGTCGGGGCAAGATCGACGACAGCTTTCCCCAATGCGGCACGTACACGCTCTTGGTTGTACTCCGCGGCGCGAAGTCGCTGGGCCAACTCGGCCAACTCGCTCCCGCATCGATAGCCCCCATCGGCGTAGTCCGCCAGGGCAGAACCGACGGGCGTGGAAGGCAGAGCATCGGGCTGGGGAGCGGGCGCCGGACCTGTGCTGGGCGTACGCAGCAGGCGCGAGACTTCCTGCTCCGTGACTGCGCGCACCTCGCGGCGCTTCGTATCGATGACCTCGGATCCGTTACGCGGATCCACGAGCAGCAGGCGTCCATCCGCCAGTCGGGATTGCACGGGACCACCATAGAGGGAGGCATCAAGCGTCTCGCTGGTCTCCTTGTAGCGGGCAACACGAGCGGAGATCTCGTCAACCTCTTCGGTGCTCCAGCTTTGCGAGGTCTGCCCACCGAAGATGGCCGCGTCGAGCTCGGACATCAGGTCGTCGAGGACAGGTTCATCGGCGGTGAGTCCCTGGGGGTGGGGCGCATCGTCAAGGCCTTGGATGTGGTCCTTGTATTCCCGTCCCACTTCGCCGCGCTTGCTGATCCACCATCCCTCCAGGGCCAGGTGGTCAATATCGGTGGCCAGGAAAGTCCGCAGGGCGTCGGCCGGCGTTTCGACGATGGGTTCACCTGCGACGTTGTAGCTGGTGTTCAGCAAGACGGGGGGGCCACCGCGCAGTTTCGCAAGCTGCTTGCAAAGACCATGGAAGAAAGGATTATCTGTCGCCGTTACGGTTTGGACGCGGCCCGTGCCATCGTGATGCGTGATGGAAGGCAAGATGGCCCGTAGGTCTTCACGCACCGGGGCGACGAGCAGCATGTGCGGTGAGTCCACACCCAATTCGAATACATCCTCGGCAGCTTCGAGGGGGATGACCGGAGCGAATGGCCGGTAGGATTCCCGGTGCTTGACCCGAGCATTGAGTACGTCACGCATGCGCTCGAAGGTGGGGTCCGCAATGATCGAGCGTTGGCCGAGGGCGCGCGGACCATACTCGCAGCCGCCTTCGTAGCGGGCCAGGACCCGGCCAGTGGAGAGGGCCTCGGCGCTGCGTTGCAGAACCTGGGCATTCCCCAAGCGCTCTACCTTCACCTGATTGGCGACCTCGCTCAGGGCCATCTCGATCTCCGCTTCACTTGCGGGCTTGCCGAGGCCGGCCCCGCGCAGCCGTTCCCGGCGTGCCGGACCTTCACCGTGCTGGTGGCTTGCCCACCAAGCGCAACCGGCTGCGATTCCAGAGTCACCCGCCGCAGGGAAGGCGAAGAACCCCTCAAGGCCGAGGGTTCGAACCAATCGGTGATTGGCCACGGAGTTGAGGGCCACACCCCCGGCCAGGCACAGCTTGTTGAGGGACGTCTCGCGTTGCGCCTCTCCGACCAGGTGGATGAGTGCCTCTTCGAGTTCGGATTGGATCTTGGCGGCCAGCTCGACAAGGTGCGGACGCATCCAGAGGGGGCCATCAACCTTCTCGTGGCGCTTCTGCAAGGCCTCGATCTCCAGCAGGGCGTCATAGGCGTGGATCTTCAAGGAGTACGACCCCGGCTGGGTTTCGATCCAACGCCGCAGATTCTTGGCCTGACCCCCATAGGGGGCGAGCCCCATGGTCTTTCCGGCCTCCGCCTGGCTGAACCCTCCCTCAAAGGAGGTGACGAATCCGATTCGGCGTGTCACTTCTTCATAGACCATGCCCAGGGTCATCATTCCGGCCAAGTGAGAGTCGACACGCTCGGAGTGCAGGGCTTCAAGCCCGTCAGGGCCTCCGCGGTACAGCGTGTAGGACTCGGTCTTGCCCTCTGAGTCCGTGCTGCCGGTAGCGTCCACAACCAGGACGAGGGCTTCGTCCATCCCGCTCGGCCACCAAGCCGTGTAGGCGTGGGCGAGGTGATGGCTGGGAATCTGGAGGATCCGCGCCTGGCTGAAGCCCTGCGCGGTAAGTTCGGGTCCGATGTCGCGGCCGGGGGAGTTGGCCGTGACGCTGGTCAGGTCGCTCAGGTCCGCACCCACGGTTTCCAGGCAGTACAGGATGGACTTCCAGGGTAGTGCGCACTCGACCCCCCCTTCCACCCGGGACAGTCCCGGGCTGTGCTTGCAGCGGTCGAGGCGCTCCTCTTCCACGGCGACAAGTAGTTTTCCACCCGAGACGATGGCGGCGGATCGATCGTGGCCCAAGTTCAGGCCCAGGTGCAGGTCGATCTTCGGGAACGGGCGGTTGAGGGGGGAGAGGATCATAGGTTGCCCATGGGGCTTTAAGTTGAGAGGACGGAACTCACCCCCTGCGTGGCCCAGGCGGGCTCGATCGGACAATATTCCGCACTACTCTCCTGGAAATGGAGACGCGGCGGCATATGGGTGTGGGCTAGAGGGGCTACTGTTGGAACCCTCTTTCCTGGGTGACCAGAACGCGCTTTCTGGGAATTTCCACCCTGACAGTCCATTCGACCTACTTCCGCGGCTGTTACAGACCTGCGCGAAGAAATCCCCTCAACGGGTTGGTCAGAAGTGAACTCGAACCCGTCCGTGGGATTCGGATGAGACCTTCTTGCTCTGGATGGGCTGCCCTTGGGTGGCCCATTCCACCACCAGCTCGCCCGGGGGGACCGGAATCTCTGCCAGTGCACCACACCCGAGAGATCCGCTCCCGACGATGACCTTGCCGCGCAGTACCTGGTAGTAGGCCCCGTGGGCACTCCCGAGGTGCTCAAGTAGCAACCAGCCCACGGGCTGGAGGATCGCGTGGGCTTCGGCGGGCCCTTCAACTTCCTTGGTGTCCAGCTGCTCCAGGACGGCCACGCGGCCGTCCGCGGAATACAGGGCCGCCGCATAGAGCCCCTTCGAGAGTGCGTGCAGCTCCATGGCATTGCCGCGCAGCTCCATGGATGTCTCTTCCGGCGCCAGGGAATCAGTTCCCGGTGCAAGCAGCAAGGACGCCTTTAGGTCCCGCGCGAGCGAGGGCGACGGATCAAGCCTGGTGAGCAAGCCGCGCGTCAGACGAAGCGCCCCTCCGTCACCGGGTGCAACGGCACGCACAATAATCCAGGATCCGTCATACACGGTGAAGTGCATGGATTCCGAACCGGCGCGGATGGTCCGGGCTAGGCTTCCCTGATGGTCAAGCTTCTCGTCCGGAGCGATCCAGACGTCGTAGAGGCCCGGCATGAGAGGGCCCACATTGAACTGACCCTCTTCGTTTGTTTCTTGCTCGCCAACTGCCGTATCGAGGGCGCCACGGAATCGGAAGGATGCTCCCGAGACAGGTCTTCCGCCTGCATCCCGCACGCTTCCTCGCAAGTACACTCCCGAGTGCGCAGTCAGATCCAGGTCCAATCGCGACAGTCCCTTGGGCAGATGAACCCAGCGGGCCATAGGAAGGACGCGCGAAGAGTCCGGTGCCAGAGTCGTGCCCGGTGCAGGCCCCACCCACCAATCGCCAGGCTCGGGGTCGGAGAACTGGTAGCGGCCCCCCATGTCGGTTACCGCGCGCAAGGGTTGATCGTCCTGGGATCCTGGTTGCGTGAGTAGGCCTGGCGCACGGTGCTTGGCCGGTACCAGCCACACTTCGCTGTCGCTCACGGGCTTCCCCGCTTCGTCGCGTAGGACTCCGGTGAGCATTGTCGTGCTTCCCGTGTCCAGCCCGAATACCCGCCGCTCACTGGGTGCCAGAGTGATCGTGGAGGTGGACGCATGGATCTGTGTCTCGCCCTTCCAGACCTGCACGTTCAGGGCAATGTGGGGGGGTATGCCGAGGATCTGGGCAACGCCCTCAGGGTTCACCTTCGCAGACCAACTCAATGGCCCGGCGAGTATTGGGGAGGGGCCCGATCCCCGCGACTGTCCCTCCGCCGTGGTCAGCGTGAGGCGGAAGTCGGAGGAAGCGCTGGCGTGAGCGAACTTCAACTCGAAGGCCGCGCTGCGTTGTAGTCGAATCGGGACTGCCACCGCGGCCAGGCCCGGCTGCTGGTTGAGCTCGAAGAACAGGGGCCCATATCCAAGGGCATACACGCCCGCGAAAGCGGCCCCGTCCGTATCCCACTGCAGCTCGAAGCGACCCTCGTCGTTGCTCCATGCATCAGGCCGCCCCGAGCGTCGAAGTAATTGTGCCGCCGAATGTGGCCCCTCTCGTGAGAAGAGTCGCACTTCTGCTCCCTCGACGGGGGAATCATCGAATGCGTCCAGGAAGCTGCCCGCCCAGGACCCCCCTCGCAGATGTCCCAATTGAATCGTCAGATTGCGTTGTTCGCCCTCACGAAATGGCGGCAACTCAACGGATGAGTTCTCCATTCCGACGGACTCTCCGCGTACGGACAGCCGTAGGGGTTTGCCGGGTGGCAGGCTGAAATTGGCCTGCCCGTTCGTGCGAGTCATCTGGGACCAGCGGCCCGCCGTGACCTCCGTGTTGGTTGAGCCGCTCGGGTCGTAGACCACCAAGCGAGTGTTGGCCACGGGCCTTTGGTCGTCACCGGTCAGGAGGGTCACCGTCATGGCGCCTTCTCCGGAGCGCGGGACGGAGGAGAGCACGGTCTTCGGATCGGCGGTTGTATGGATTGGAATAACGAGGTCTGGCTTCGGCTGGACCAGGCTCGCGGAGGATCGGTTTCGGGGCGAAGGGGCCCGCTTGCTCACCCTCATCGGTAGGGGGTCCTCGCCTCCAGTACTGGCAATGCCCCAGAGGAGCAGGGCAACTGCGGTTGCGAGGAGGGGCAAAATGGGGACTTTCATTGCGGGATCCAGGACCACTTTCCAGAGCGTGGGCCATCATCTCAAGTAGAACTTCGAACCACTGGGCCTCCGATCCACATAGGAAATGGAAAGGGTGCCCTGGGATGTGCCCAGAGGACCCCTACATCCGAGTTCTGTGGGCATCTGAGGCGCAGCCAATTACCCTAGTCAGCATGCGCCTCCACCTCCTTGCGGTCTTCCTCCTACTCGGATTCAGCCCGGCCTGCGTCAGCTCCGAGGGTCAGTCGCCAGGCCGACTCACCCCCGATGAACTCCTGAGGCGTGCCGATGCCGCTTTCGACTCGCGGCGCTATGTCCAGGCATTGGAGTCTTACCGCCTGGCTGCCGCCGCGGCGCAAGCTGAAGATGTACCGGAGATATTTGTGGAGGGCGCAGCCCAGGCGGCTCACGTGTATCTACTGAAGGGTCAGCCGGAAGAGGGAAAGGTGTGGCTGGAAAACGCTGTGGCCCAGAGCCAGGACGGGGAGGTGCGCGGCCAGGCACGCATCCTGCTTGCGCAGGCGGCGTACCAGCATCACGCAGGAGACACTTCACAGGCACTCGAAACCTGCACCCGGGCCCATGCTCTCTCCCGCGCAAGCGGCCAGCACGTCCGTGCCGTTCAGGTCGCTCACATGGCGGCGGTGATGAGTCGCGGCGAAGACCAGCTGCGTTGGTGCAGGCGTGCCATTGACGATGCCACGCGTGCGGACGATGCGCTGCTCTTGGGCGCCCTGTGGCGCCAACTCGGTTGGCTGCTGGAAGAGCGAGGCCACCACGACCAGGCGCTGGAGTCTTTCATTCGGTGTCGCGAGGTCGTGAGCGAAAGCGGCAACGCCCATGAACAGATGGTGGCCGACTGGCAGGTGGGGCACGGTCTGCGCCTTGTCGGTCGTATCACGGAAGCGCGCACCATGATGGAGGAAATTGCCCGACGCACCAGAGCGCGTTACCGGACTCAGCGCGGGGCCAACCAGGCGGAGTGGTTGGGTCAGGCGTTGCGTGAGCTTGGAGAGCTGGATCTGACCCAGGGGAAGACCGCTCGGGGCATCAAGAATTTGAGGGATGCCCGTGAGTACCTTGTCCTGGCAGGAGCCGCGGAACTGGCGCCGGAGCTGCTGGCGCAAGTGGATCGGCGACTGGCCCAGGCGCATGCCCTGCAAGGCGCCGCGCGGTGATTGTCTAAGGCAGGTCCTTGACCCAGCCCGGTTCCGGGCCGGGGATGAGTTGGACCGTCAGGACCCCGGGCCGGGGCTGGGGGTCCTTGTTCTGGTACCAGGAGATCACTTCAATGGACCTCTCGGGCCAGCGTAGCTCGCACCAGGCTTGCAGGCTGTAATCGAAGGCGGAGTAGAGGCTGCGTACGCCAGCCCCATCGCTTGCCGGCGGGAGTATGGGGTGCCAGGGGTTGAGGCGCAGGAAGGCCCCATCGGGGGTGGACAGCACCCCTTCTTCTAGGCGCAGCAGATCCTGTCGGGCCAGGAAGCTCATGGCGTGCAATCTGGGGGTGGGCTCCAGTGGCCACCCGCGTGCGAGGAAGACCAAGGAAACCAGCGGAAAAATCGCCAGCCAGGGCCCCGATGTGCGCCATTGGGTTCTGTCGGCCAGCAGCCCGCGCGCGATGGCCAGCACGACTGGAGCGGACAAGAGCAGGGCGTACCAATCACGCATCTGGTCGGCGAGGCTGGTGATCCCAAACACAGCCAGGCTCCACAGACCGAGAAAAGCGAGCACTGAACCCTCATGGGGAGCATGCGAGCTCTCCTGCTCGACAGCTTGAGCCGTGCGTGAGAGTCGAACGGATCCGACAACGAGCAAGCTGGCGGCGAGCAGGGGCAAGTAGACGTGGCTCCATCCCCACAGGGGCATGGGTAGCACGGCACGCTCGATCAAGCTGCCGAAGAGCTCGGTGCGGTCTACAGGCTCAAGTCCCTCTATGGGCAAGGGGCCTCCCAAGCCTCCCAGCACGAGAGTACGTATGCCGAGCAGGACACCTACCCCGATCAGGATCGGGACGGTCCGGCGAGCTCCATGGCGTAGACGCTCAAAGAGAGTGCACGGACCCTGAACGAAACACGTGTGCCAGGCGAACGCCACCGGGAGGACCACCGCGCCAGTTTCTTTGGAGCCCACGGCCAGAAATGCAAACAGGGCTCCCATCCATCGACCCCGGGTTCCTGCGTCCCGTCCGGGCAACGACTGACTCAAAAGGCAGGCTAGCGTGAACAACAGGCAGAGCGTGTCTGCTCGTCGCGGCGGTGCCGTCACCAGCTCCAGGTGGATGGGGTGTAGGCAGAACAAGACGCCCGCCACAGCTGCGATCCGCAGGCCGTGGAGGCGCGGGAAGAGACGCGCTGCCAGGACGGCCATCAGCAACGTTGTCGCCAAGAGAATGAGCCAGTCCGTGCGGTGGTAGGCGATCGGTTCAAGGCCGCCGAGTGCGTGGTCCAGGGCGAAGAACAGGTTGGTCACCGGCCGGTAGTACTCTCCGTGCGGGTAGCGACCATCCATCATGGACTCGCTCACACAGCCCCACAGATCGCCAAAGCTCTGCACTCGCGCGGTCAGAATCATGGGCCAGGTGTCCCAGCCCAGGAGCGCCAGATCGAATACGGGCCAGTAAACCAGAAGGGCCAGAGCGCTCAAGCCCAGGCCGATGAGCCAGCGCCCGTGACTAGTCGTCGTCGTCATCGGCGTAGCCTAAGGCCTTGAGTTGGTCGATCTGAGCCTGACGCTGCTCCTGTGTCAGTTCCTTCCAGGCTTCGGCGCTGGGGCGATAGGTGGGGTCGTCGGCATGGGCAATCCGTTGAACGGGCTGCGGACTTGAGAGGAGTTCGGCATGGGCCTCGCCACTCATCTCCTCGTAGATGCTGTGTCCCATGAGGTGCAGAGCGGTAGGCGCGAGATCGAAGACGCTCCAGCGTGCGCGCTCGGCGCGCGAGGAGACTCGCGGCCCTGCCGCAGCGAAGATGCCATCGAGCCTGTGGTTAGGCCGCGGCACCTGGTGCTGGGTCAGGGCTGGGCCAGCAGCCGAGGCCACGACCTGCCAGTCCGTGCGGGTCTCGAAGATCAGGTCGGGCACCCGCCCATTGGCCGGTCCCGGATACAGCTGCGCCCCGCGCCAGACCTGAGTAACGAGGGGACCGCCCGGGACCTCAATGGCGCGCAGGGCGGCTTCCACCTCGGTGAGCAGGGCTTCAGCCTGATCCGCGGGAACCACTCCCTCGGGCTCGCGACCAGCGAGATTCAGCCGCAAGCTGCCGAAATTGCCTTCACACTCCGTATTGGTGGCCAGCACCCGGGTCTGGGCCAGATCGAGGCGCTTCAGGCGCAGCCGCTCCGTCTCGGCCTCGAACACGATGAGTGGCGCGGCGGCGGGCTGGGTCGGTGGACCTTCGCCTTGTTCCACCGCAAGGCCAGCATTGACCAGCCAAGGGTAGAGATTGAACGTGAAGGGGAAGACGCCGAACCCGTGGTCGCTCATGACGATGACGTCCGTTTGAGGCCCGGCTTCCTTGATCAGGTTACCCAGAATGCGGTCCAGATCTTCCAGCAGGTCCGCGATCACTCCCTGCGTGCTTCCGTCGTAGCGCTGGTGGGAAATAACGTCGAGGCTCTTGAAGACCACCATCGACAGGTCCCAGTCGTTGCGCCCCAAGAGATCCAGGGTGACCTGTTCCTTGATGAGCAGCTGCTCGTGGATACGCTCCAACATCTGGTCCGGAGCCAGGCTGCGCATCTGGGTCCAGATTCCCACGTCCGGTAGGAGCCCACGCTCGCGTAGCTCGCTGGTGTACTCCGGTGGCCAGGCCCAGTCCGCTGCGGGGGGTGAGAGCATCCCCGCCGCGAGGTGACCACGCACTGGCTCCGGCGGCCAAGTGATGGGTACACCCAGGACGTTCACCGTGGCACCGCGCCCGGTGAGGATGCGCCAGATCGGAGGGCAGAGATTGGACCGCGCGTCGATGACCTCTACTTCGTAGCTGCCCTCTACGCGTTGGAAAAAATCATAGACCCCGGTCTCACCTGGATGCTGCCCGCTGCAAGCGCCGACCCAGGCAGCCGACGAAATCGGCACCCGGGAAGACTCCAACCATGCATGTTGGCCACGCTGCATGAGATCGGCCAGCACGGGCATGCGGCCTTCCCCGATCAACGGGTCGATCAGGTCAAAGGTCGCCCCGTCCCAGCCCACGATGAGGACGCGCCTCTTTGGAACCTCAGAGCTGCAGGCCCCCAGGCCGGGCGCCAGGCATGCAAGCCACAGGACCCACTGGATGAATGGGCGGGCGCTCGGGGAGGGGGGGTGGTTCATGGTGGGGGTACGCAAGCAGGGCGCAGGAGGTTGGCCGCGTCTGCCAGCACCCGCGCCATGATGGCGCGTTGAACTCCCATGTCCAACGACGAGGTTCGGGCTCCGTAGAGGGTGAGGCGCTACACTGCCTCCCCATGAGACCCCTGCTCCTACTCCTGCCCCTTGGACTCAGCGCCTGTGGGTCCATGGGGGAGACTCCTCCCAACGTCCTCATCCTGTGCTTGGACACCCTGCGCGCCGATCGCCTGGGGTGCTACGGGGGCACGGGGAATCTGACGCCCAACCTGGATGCTCTGGCGGCGGAGGCCACCCGCTGGGAGAGCTGCTCGGCCAGCTCGCCTTGGACGGTCCCCAGCCACGCGTCCATGTTCACGGGAAAACCCCCCAGTGCCCACGGCGCATACTCCTTTGAGGTGGAAGACATGAGCGTGGACAACTGCTTCACCCTCGAGGAGGAGCAGTGGACCTTGGCCGAGGCGTTGAGGGAACAGGGCTACACGACGGCGGGGATCGTGGCCAACGCCGTCTACTTGAAAGGTGAGTTCGGCCTGTCACAGGGGTTTGATCATTGGCGGATCAGCCGCGAGCGTGCGCCGCGTCTTTGCAAGAACGTCCTGGGTTGGATTGACGGTCATGCACAGAGCGATTCCTCGGACCGCCCCTGGACCATGTTCGTGAATTTCATGGACACCCATCGGCCCTATAACGTCGAACCCCTGCCGGGAGAGCGCGAGTATGACCAGGCCACCGAGTACTCATCCGACCTGCTCAATCGCTTGTACCAGCAGGTCATTGTGCGGGGTGAGGATGCGGGCGACCTCGGGCTTACCCTGCAGGATCAGTACAATCGTGCCGTCCGAAATCTGGACTTGGCCCTGGGTGAGCTCTTTGAGCAACTCAAGGAGCGTGGGCTGTGGGATGACCTTTTGGTGGTCGTCGTGTCCGACCATGGGGAGTACTTCGGGGAGCACGGTCTGGTTGAGCATTCCAAGGACGTTTATGAGCCCGCCCTCTCCGTGCCGTTGCTCATCAAGTACCCGGGCCAGAGGGCTGGCGAACTGCGCACCGAGCGTGCAGGCAGTGCTCACCTGCCGGCATTGGTCTTGGACGGTCTGACCAGTGAGGTTCAGGATCAATTGAGTCCGGCATTTCCACTACGCCCGGGGGTGGGCCTGGTTGTGTCCGAGAACCACTACAGCCGCCTCCCGGACATCCTGCACCCCACCGTCGGTGACCGCTTTCGGCGTGTGCGAACCGTGGTCTATGACGGGCCGCACAAGCTGATCCAGTCATCCGATGGAAATCACGAGCTCTATCACCTGGGAGAGGACCCCGGGGAGACGGTTCTGCGCAATGATCTCGACTTCTTTCGCCTGCACCGCATGCTCGACGCCTTGAATGAGGAGTTGGAGGGCACGGAATCGGCGCGCGAGCGGGAGACCGTGCGCGTGGATGGGGAGCGACTAGAGGACCTTAAGGCCATGGGGTATGCCGGTGGGCCTGGCGAGGATTAGGGACTTGAACCTCCTCCATGGGAGGCCCATTCCGCGATTTTCGCCCTAAGATGTAGAGCTATAGGGAACCTTTTGCACTCTGGGTCCCTACTAAGGGTATGCAGTTGGTGCAGCAGCCCGCTCGGGCCCACAGCCACATCCCCTCAACGACTCTCACTCGAATATCACCATGCCTTCCAACTCGAAAGCTCCCGTCCTGTCCCTCTGCGCCTTCTTCGTGGCGACACTCCTGTCCCCTCCGGCCGAGGCTCAAGAATCGGCCCAGCCGGAGTTCGTCGAGATTTTCGGCAACATGGAGTTCACGGGCCGCATGATCGCGCGTCCCCTGCAAGTTCAGGACGCCCGTGAGTACGGAATGACCCGCGCCGAGGTGCGTCGCCGGGTGCGCAATGCGGATGCAGCTCTTGCGGCCTATCCTCTTGTGGACTACGCCGTGCCGACCGATGAGTACATTTTCGAGGTGGGCTTGGGTAACGAGAACCTCGTGGCCAAGGAGTTGATGGCCCAGGGGAACTTCGAGTACGTGGAGCCTGACTGGCGCGTTTTTCCCATCGGATGCCCTAATGATCCGAGTTTCGGAAGCCAGTGGCATCACAACGCGAACCGCATGAATTCCTGCAACGGGTGGGACCTGGAGACGGGTTCAACCTCCGTGGTCGTGGCGATCTGCGACACGGGCGTGGAACTCAACCACGAAGATCTCCAGAAGCACCGCATGGAGGGCTACAACGCCGTGGACAAGAAGTGGGAGTCCGCAGGTGGGCAGGTCGATGACATCAATGGTCACGGCACGATGACCACCGGCTGTGCGGCGGCCAAGGGCAACAACAGCAAAGGCGTGGTTGGAACGGGCTGGCGCCTGTCCCCGCGCATGATGCGAGTCTCAAACTCCAGCGGTGGCAGCAGCTCCATCTCAACTCTGACCCACGCCGCCCAAACCGCCGCCCTGGCGGGAGACCGCGTGGCTAGCGTGAGCTACAGCGGAGGCACCTCCGGATCGGTGAGTACGACCGGTGACTTCCTGCGCTCCAAAGGGGCGTTGTTGATCTGGGCCGCGGATAACGCAGGCAACAACTACAAGGGCAACCGGGATGACGGCGCCATCATGGTGGGGGCTACCGATAGCAATGACAACCGCTCCAGCTTCTCCAGCTATGGCAACTACATCGATCTGTTTGCTCCGGGTAGCAGCATCTTTACGACGACCATGGGGAACGGTTACGGATCCGCTTCGGGTACCAGCTTTGCCACCCCGTTGACCGCGGGGCTGGTGGGCTTGATATTCTCCGCCGACCCGACCCTGACCCCCGATCAAGCCGAGTACATCCTGCGCTACGGCTGTGATGACTTGGGCAGCACTGGTGAAGACAGCACCTTCGGATACGGCCGCATCGACGTGTACCGCACCATGCAGCTGATCTACACCTACGAGACCCTGTTTGCCGACGACTTCGAGAGCGGAGACTTCGTCGCCGGCGGATGGTCTTTGCCGATGGGTATGGCCAAGGTGAAGAGCAAAGCATCGGATACGGGCGGCTTTGGCGCGCGCATCCGCAATACGGGAATCATCGAGCGAGCCGTGAGTACGAGCACCTATGACCAGATCGCTCTGCTCGTCAGCAGACGCTCCAAGAACTACGACTCGGGCGAGAGCCTGGAAATCGAGTGGTTCAACGGCAGTTCCTGGAACTCCGTGGACACGGTCACCGCCCGCAAGTGGAACGGGCGTTTCCTCGAGCTCCCCAACGGTGCAGACAACAACTCCTCCTTCAAGATCCGCTTCCGCTCCGTGGGCAATATGGGCAAGGAGCGCGGTGACGTGGACGACGTGAAGGTCATCGGCATCAAGATCTGAGTCCATTTCAGAAGATTGGCGCCATTGGATGCGCCCACTGCGGCCGGCGATCACCCGTTTGATCGCCGGCCGCTTGTCTTTTGTCGATCCGTTCGATCCCTGTTACGTGGCATTCGCGGGGGGCGCCCCGCCCGTCTGATTTGTGTGAAAGCGACTTGAGAAGGTGCGGGGCTCTTTGCCAAACGGCCTCGTTCCGTGATGATCCTGCCCGTATCACAGGCGCCTTCTTTCAACCTCTGCCCGAGTTCTCATGGTTCACGCCCTCCCCGTTCTAGCCATTGCATTCACGACGATAGCCTGCGCATCATCCCCCAAGGGCAAAGGGCCACAGCCGGCCACTGTCAGCGAGGCTCCGCCCTCAACGGTCGACGCCACTCGGATGCTAGCTGGGCCTGCAATCAGCGCTGAGCGGGTGGCCTTCGACTACGCTGGCGATCTGTGGTCCGCGCGGCACGACGGCAGTGATCTACGCCGCTTGACCAGTCACTCGGGAGAGGAAGGCCGTCCGCGGTTCTCGCCGGATGGGAGCGAGATAGCCTTCACCGCGGAGTACGACGGAAATGCCGACGTCTACGTCGTGTCCGCAACGGGCGGCGAGCCGCGGCGACTCACCTGGCACCCCGGTGGAGATGTCGTCCAAGGCTGGGATCCCGACGGGTCGGCCGTCCTCTTCACGTCATCCCGGGACGTGCACACCAATCGATTCCGGCGCCTGTTCACTGTGCCAGCTGTGGGGGGCCACCCGACTCCGTTGCCTATACCCACTGCTTTCCGAGCGAGCTACTCCCCGGATGGAACGCGCATTGCCTATGTGCCCTTGCGCGCCCCATTTACCCAGTGGAAGAACTATCGCGGGGGGACCACCAGCCGGATCTGGATTCTGACGCTCTCCGATCTCTCCGTAGAGCAGGTCCCCCAGCCCGAGGGTCGCTGCAACGACACAGACCCCATGTGGGTGGAAGGGAATCTGCACTTCCTTTCGGATCGGGACGGAGAGTTCAACCTGTACAAGTGGAGCCTAGGAGCGGAACCCCAGCGGCTTACCGCGTACGAGGACTTTCCCATCCTCTCGGCCTCAGCCGGCGCAGACCACGTGGTCTATGAGCAAGCGGGCTACCTGCATTCCTACACGTCGGGCCAGGGCTCAGAGCGGCTGCCGATCGAGGTGCAGGCGGATCTGGTCGAGACCCGTCCGCGCTGGGTCAATGGTGGCGAACACGTGCGTAGCGGCGATATCTCTCCTTCTGGCGAGCGGGCCGTGTTTGGCCTGCGCGGGGAGATCGTGACGATTCCCGCCAAGGAAGGCGATCCCCGAAACATCACCAACACGCCGGACATCCACGAGCGTCATCCCATCTGGTCCCCGGACGGTCGCTGGATTGCCTACATTTCGGACGCGAGCGGCGAAAACCAGATGCACATCGCACCCCAGGCTGGCCGTGGGGATGTGCGCGTCTTCGAGTTGGGCGGAGCTGGCTTCTACGAGGAGCTCGCCTGGTCGCCGGACTCGAATCACATCAGCTATTGGGACAACTCCCTGGGGCTCTTCATCCTGGAGATTGAGAGCGGCGAGGTGACGGAGGTGGGCCGGGAACCTACCTATACCCCGGTGCGCACGATGCACCATGATTGGTCCCCGGATTCGCGCTGGTTGGCGTACACGCTGAACACCGCCATGAACTTCAGGCAAGTGCACCTGTTCGACCGCGAGGCTGGCGTGGCTCATGTAATCACCGATGGTCTGAGCGATGTGTCGGAGCCCGTGTTCGATGCCAGCGGCAAGTATTTGTGGTTCGCGGCCTCCACAAACGCTGGGCCGAGCAGGACTTGGTTCGCGATGTCAAACGCGGATGCGGATGCCAGCAATGCCCTCTACCTGGCCGTGCTGGATGGGAGTGCTGACAGCCCCCTCTCGCGCAAGAGCGATGAAGTGCAGGTTGAGGATGACGAAAGTGATGGCGAGAGTGAGGAAGCCAGCGATGACGACCCAGCCGATGAGGCGTCCGAGAACGAGCCCTCGGAAGAGGAAGCCATCGCTGCAGTTGATATCGCCGGTCTTGATCAGCGAATTGTCTCCTTGCCTCTGGGCGTCGGCGACTACTCAAACTTGAAGGCTGGCAAGGACGGCGAGCTGTACTACATCCGCTCTCAGCCGGGCTTTGGATTGCAGGGCGGTTCGAGCTCTCTGGCGCTTTTCGATCTGGAGAGCCGCAAGGAGACGGTCCTGCTTGAAGGCGCGGGCGGTTTCACTGTCTCCGCCTCGGCCAGCCACCTGCTGGTCGCAGCCGGTGGGGCGTTCAACATTGCCACCGCTGGTGGCCCGGTGAAGCGCTCCGAGGGGCGTCTCGACCTGGACCGAGCACGTATCAAGATCGATCCACGCGCCGAGTGGGCACAGATCTTCGACGAGGCCTGGCGTATCAACCGGGACTATTTCTACGACCCCAACATGCACGGTGCCGATTGGCCCGCCATGCGCGAGAAATATGCGCAGTTCCTACCCGACCTGGCCGTGCGTGCCGATCTCAACCGCTTAATTCAGTGGATGTGTTCGGAGTTGGCTGTGGGCCATCACGGCGTCGGCGGAGGCGAAACCCTGGTGAAGGCCGATCGCATTCCAGGTGGTCTCTTGGGTGCAGACTATGAAATCGCCGACGGCCACTACCGCTTCGCAAAGGTCTTCGGGGGGCTCAATTGGAACCCTGAGCTGCGTGCGCCTCTCAGCCAGCCGGGCGTCAATGTGGTGGCCGGCGAGTATCTCCTGGCCGTCAACGGCCACGAAATCGCGCCGCCGGAGAACCTCTACTCGCGCTTCGAGAACACTTCCGGGCGTATTGTCGAGTTGACCGTCGGACCCAACGCAGACGGCACCGATTCCCGCACGTTTGAAGTGGTTCCCACTTCAAACGAATCATCCATGCGCAACCGCGACTGGGTGGAGGGCAACATTGCTCGAGTCACCGAGGCCACGGATGGCCGCGTGGCCTACACCTACGTTCCCAATACGGCGGGCCTGGGTCACGTGTACTTCAAGCGCTACTTCTTCCCCCAAGCCGACCGGGACGCGATCATCATCGATGAGCGCTACAATGGCGGCGGATCCGTTGCGGACTACTACATCGATCTGCTGCGTCGACCCATGGTCAGTTGGTGGGCCATGCGCTACGGAGCAGATCTGCGAACTCCCCAGGCGGCCATCCTCGGCCCCAAGGTCATGATCATCGACGAGACGGCAGGGTCCGGCGGTGACCTCTTGCCCTGGATGTTCCGTCAACAGGGAATTGGCCAGATTGTGGGCCGACGCACTTGGGGTGGCCTCGTGGGCGTCCTCGGGTTCCCGACCTTGATGGATGGAGGAAGCGTCACGGCGCCCAACATCGGCATCTGGACCGAAGACGGTTTCGTAGTCGAGAACGTGGGCGTTCCCCCGGACATCGAGGTGGAGCAGTGGCCAGCGGACATGGCCGCCGGCCGTGATCCCCAGCTTGAGAAAGCCATCGAGGTGGCCCTGCGACAGCTTGAGGCCAACCCGATCGTGCGCCCCAAGCGCCCGCCGTTCCCGATCCGCGCACGGCGCTGATTACCCACCTTGGAGGACGTGTAGAGCGACTCTGGAGCCGCTCTCTGCATCGGCACCTCATTGCTGGACGCTCATCCTGATTGCACCCGCCCCCAGGCTGCGGGCCGCACCGGGATTGAACTGTGTGTGTAGAATCCAACTGGCATAGCCCCTTACCCGAGGTGTGTTGGGCTGGCCAAGTTGGGTTCCTGATGCGCTCTTCAATTCTCCCTCTGGTATTCCTGCTCTTGCAAAGCGCCTTGGGCCAGAGCCTCTCCCTGCAATACGAGGGCGCCGTTGCTTTGCCGGCCAGTGCGCAGGATGCAAACGGCCAGACTTTCACCGTCGGTGGTTTGAGTGGTCTCGCCTATCGGTGGGATCTGGGCTACCACGCGGTCATGGACAACTCGGATCGCGTCGTTCCCTTGGACGTTCAGTTGAATGCGGATGGGAGCGTGGCTCAGGTTGGCTATCTGACAGGCTTGCAGATGGATCAAGCCCGAGATCACGAGGGTATCGCTCACGTGCCGGGTCTGTCTTCCTTGTATCTCAGCGAAGAGAATGGCCCCGGTCTGCACCGGCATGGGTTGGATGGGGCTTGGCAGGAGAGCTTGAACGTTCCCGCCGTATTCGCCGCTGCGCGGAGCAACCGAGGGTTTGAGTCCTTGAGCGTCGCTTGTGATCAGCTCAGTCTATGGACGGCCAATGAAGAGGCCCTCAGCGTGGATGGAACGCTGGCAACGCCGACCTCGGGGAGTGTCGTGCGCCTATTGCGATTCGATCTAACCGGGCCCAGCCCGGTGGCCGCTGAGCAGTACGCCTATTGGGTTGAGCCCATGCACGGTCCGTACGTTCCAGGCGGCAGCGGCCAAAGCGGATTGGTGGATCTGGTGGCCCTGCCAGATGGTCGCATGCTGGCCATGGAGCGCTCGCTAGCACTTGCTTTTCCTCCGTTTCTGACTCGCATCTATGAAGTGGACACGACCGGGGCTAGCGACGTCAGTGCCTTGGGTTCCTTGGCCGGCGCAGCATTCACGCCCGTGTCGAAGAATCTCCTCTGGGCCGGTGCGGCTACCAATCTGGAAGGGCTGGCCTTGGGACCAGATCTCACCCAGGGTGGTCGCAGCGTCACGGGGGTGACCGATGACGGGGACCCCATCACGACCAACGCACTGGTGGCTTTCGATCTCGTCGGAGCGGACGGGCCCTGTGGTTGCGAGGCGTCGCCCTACTGTGTGACGACACCCAATGCCGCTGGTGCCGGTGCACTCATGGGCTGGAGCGGCACCACCCGTATCAGCTCGAACGATCTGGTTTTGAAGGTGACCGGTGCCATCCCCGGGCAGTTCGGCCTGTTCTTCTTGGGGGACAAGCGCACACTCCTGCCGGTTGCGGATGGCATGCGATGCGTGGGCGGCAACCTGGCCAGATTGCCCGCATTGGGTCTAGATGGCCTTGGTGCTGCACAGCTCCCCCTCGATCTCACTGCTCTGCCCGGTGGGACGCTGCTCAGCCCTGGCACCACCCTCGACTTCCAGTTTTGGTATCGGGCACCCCTGACCGGCGGTGCCGGATCCAACTTCTCGGACGCCCTTGAAGTGCGCTTCTGTGATTGACGATGATCGGGTCAGGACAGACCATCCGAGCCTTCCCTCCCCCCTGCCGCACCAACTGTGAGATTCACCCTACTTGAAGAGCTGACGCCCGCCCTTGAGGATTCACTGTGGCGCTTGTATCAGGCGGAGGAGTGGTCAAAGGGATGTTCATTGGGCGACGTGCAGAAGATGCTGCGCGGAAACACTCTGAACCTGGCTCTTGTGGACGATGAAGGAATCCTGGCGGGCTACGCACGAGTGCTCTCGGACGGGGCCTTCACCGCGTTCCTGATGGACGCCATCGTCGCTCCCGACTGGCGCGGCGCAGGCCTTGGCCGGCGCCTGATGGACGCCGCCCTGGGTCATCCTGAATTGCGCGGCGTCCGTCAGTTCCAACTGTATTGCAGCGAGGAGCTTGTGCCCTTCTATGAGCAGTGGGGCTTCACCTCGGATCTCGGTGACCTCTGCTTCATGCGCCGGCGCTGAGCTAGTCGATTACCCGACTGCGGTTCCTTGCAGGGCCGATGAAGTGCACGCAGGCGACCATACCGAGGGCGACAAGCGCCAGAGCAATGGCCAGTCCCCACCAGATGCCGGGCAACCCCATCCCGCGCTTGAAGGCCATCCAATGGGCTAGGGGTAGAGCGAGAGCCCAGTATCCCACCAGATTCAAGCCAGCCGCAGGTAAGGTGCGCCCCATGCCACGCAGGATTCCGCTGCCGACCACCTGCGTGCCGTCAAAAATCTGGAACGCGGCAGCGATGGGAAGGATCAAGGCACACGTGTGCACGACCTCTTGTTGACCCGTGTAGATACCCGGCAAGGAGTCGCGCAGTAGGAATATCAGCAAGCCGCAACAGGCCATGACACCTGCGCCCATACCCATGGCCACCCAAGAAGCCCTCTGGGCATCATCGTGTCTTTGCGCCCCGATCAGGTTTCCCACGCGCGTGACTGCTGCCGCCGAGATACCCAGCGGAATCATGAACGTGAGGCTGGCCACGTTCATCACCACGGAGTGGGCCGCGGTGGCAACCGCCCCGAGCTTGCCCGCCATCAGTGTCGAGTAGCTGAAGGCCCAGATCTCAAGGGAGAGGTGCAAGCAGACAGGTGCGCCGAAGCGAAGAGTGGGACCCCATGAATCCGGGTGAAGGGCTTTTATGCTCCAAGGGGCCCAGGCACCGCGGTGCAAACGCGCACGCCAGACCAAGACGGCCAGGCCAGCGAACATGAACGCGCGGGTCAATCCGCTGGCCACTCCAGCCCCATTGAGCCCCATGGCGGGCAGCCCTAGACGGCCAAAGATCAGGGCCCAGTTCATTAGGGCGTTGAAGACGTTGGCGATAACCGTCACCCACAGGGCGGGCTTGAGAATTCCGCGGCCCTGCAGGTACTGGCGCAGAGCGGTAAAGACCAGAAAGGGAACCACGGAGAAGGCCTGCACACGCGTGTAGCGGCCTGCCATGCGCGCCAACTCCGGGTCTTGTCCAAAGGTCAGGAGCACACTCTCCGTTCGTGTCCAGAGAAAGGAGACGAACAGGCCCAGGATAATGGCGATGACCACGCCACCTTGCAGGGCGCGGCCCGCTTGCTCACCTTTGCCGGCCCCGTGGGCCTGGGTCACAACCGGGTCGAGTCCGAACAGGATTCCCATGGCGGCCAAGGTGGTTCCGGAGATCCAGACGTTGGCGAGGGCGGCAGCTGCCAGGATGGGGGCGTCGTTCAGACGGCCCACCATGGCCGTATCAACCGCACCCATGAGCATGGAGCCCAGGTGAGTGAGGACCAGCGGTACGGCCAGGCTCGTAAGGGTGCGGAGTTCTCGGCGGCGGGGGGACATGGGGGGGGCGCTTGAGGGCCCGAGGAAGATACCCGGCAGGCTGTCAAAAACGGCAGACTTCAAGCAGCAATGATTGGGCTGGGTGTTCGATTCCCGTGATCGGTTCTGCGATTCTCCAGTCAGGGCCGTACCCTGCCCTGTCCATGGGTTCCACCTCCAATCCCCCCAGCTCCCTTCCTCTGGCGGCGCTGGTCTTCTTCGCGACCAGTACCGTGGTGCTGCTCGTGTTCATCATCATGCGTGGTGCCGGCCCTGCCCAAGGCGAAGATCGAGCAGGAGCATCCGCTGGCGAGGGCTCAAGGGTAAACCTATTTCAAAGCGCCTCCCCCTCCGTGGTTCACGTGCGTTGGGCGGGTACGGAGTATTCACCCCTCGAAGAAGCCGCCACAGAGAAAACCAATCTGACGGGATCGGGCTCAGGTGTGGTCTGGAATGACAAAGGCTACATCGTCACCAATATGCATGTTGTGGATACGCGAGCCGGAGCCGTGGTGACCTTGTCGGACGGGTCAGTCTGGGAGGCTCTCCTCGTGGGCTTCGAACCGAGTCTCGACTTGGCGGTGCTTGCGATCGAGGCCTCTGCGGAGCAGCTCACTCCAGCGGCACTGGGTAACTCGAGCGAGTTGTTGGTTGGACAGGATGCCTACGCCATCGGCACACCTTTCGGCTTGGAGTGGACCCTCACGGCGGGGGTTATCAGTGGGCTCAACCGACGCATTCGTGGCTACGACGGGGTGGAGATCGAAGGGATGATTCAGACGGACGCTGCCATCAACCCGGGCAACTCCGGTGGCGCGCTGCTGGATTCTCGTGGGCGGTTCGTGGGCTTGATCACGGCCATCCACGGCTCCTCCGAAACCAACGCGGGCGTGGGCTTCGCCATTCCCGCTGATCGGGTGGCCGAGTGGATCCCACAGATCATTGAGTGGGGTTTTCAGCCGTGGCCTGAATTGGGCCTGGTTCTTGGGTCGGATGATTTCAGCGCCAGCTGCTTCGAACGCTTGGGTGAGGGCTCTCCGACTGCCGGCATCGTGGTCATTGAAGTGCGTCCGGGGGGAGAGGCCGAGCGAACGGGTATTCGCCAGGCCAAAATGGAGGCGGGGATGGTCCGTGTGGGCGATGTGATCGTAGGAGTAGATGGCATCTCGACTCCGCACCGCGCGGAATTGCAGGCGGTTCTATCCACGAAGGTGGAAGGCCAGACCGTGCTCCTGGAGTTGCTAAACGGGGATCGGCGCCGAGAGGCCTCGCTGACCTTCGGCTCGCGTCGCTAGCGCCAAAGCGGAGGGAGAGGGGCCCATTCGGGGGCCTCCTTCCCCTGCCCTCTGGAAGCGAAGACCACCGAGAGTGTTCAACCCTGTGGGCAATGGCGTTACCCTTGGCAGGCCGCACCCCACTGCCCATGACCACTCCTGCCTCGCCGATCTACTGCTGGTTCGATACCGAGTTCACTTCGCTGGAGTTGGATTCCGCCAGCCTACTTCAGGTGGCGCTCGTGGTGACCGGCATCGACTTGGTACCCATTGTTCCCGCTGACTGCCCCGACTTGCCAGACTCCGTCCGTCGGCGCAACGGGATCAGCGTCTACCTCCAGCCGCCTGATGATTGGGAGCCGGGTGCCTTCATCGCCGAGAACATGCCCAATGTCGTCGAGGCTTGCCGCGCCAGTGCCTTTGGGGTGGAGGATGGGGATCGCTTTCTGGCCGCCTATCTAGACGCTGCGGTAGGCGCGGTCTCGGAGTCCATCAAGGATCGCCCGATCATGGCCGGGAATTCGATTCACTCCGATTGGTTCTTCGTGCGTCGAGACATGCCGCATTTTCATTCTCGACTGCACTACCGCCTGCTGGACGTGAGTTCGATCAAGACCGAGTGGCGTGTGGCACGCGGTGGGCCGGGAGCGGAACTGGACAAGGGAAAGGCCCCCGAATTGCGCGCTGCATTCCCGGATGCGGACCTGGAGGGGGGCGCCGCCCACGACGCCTACTACGACGCCCAAGCCTCTCTGGCGGAGTTGGCCTGGTATCGCGCGAACTCCTAGCTCTCGGCCTAAGACCGCATGTAGACGTCGCGCTTGGGGAACGGGATCTCGATACTTGCGTCGCGGAAGGCGCTGAGTATCGCTCCGTTCAACGCGTCGAGAGTAGATCCGCGCAGGCTCGGGTCCTGAACCCAGACCAGCAACTCGAACTCGAGTCCGTCGGCGCCGAAGCTGCGAAAGCGAACACGCGGCTCGGGAGAGGCACAGACACCAGAATCGGCCGCGGCGATTTCATTCAGGATCCTGCGTACATCCTCCACGTTGCTGTCGTAGCCGACGGAGACCTTGACTCGCACCCGCATGCGGGTCGATCCGCCGCCGCTCTGGTTGGTGATCTGGCTTGACCCGATGACCGAGTTGGGGATGGTGATCTCTACATCGTCCCGGGTCAGGACGCGCGTGCTCCTCAGGCCGATGTTGATCACTTTGCCACGGGTTGTGGCGTCGAGAACAATGTAGTCCCCGATGCGGTAGGGGGCATCGGCGACAATGAACACTCCTGCGAAGAGGTTAGAGAGGGTGTCCTTGGCAGCGAAGCCGATCGCGACTCCGGCGATTCCCGCGCTCGTCAGCCAACCACTGGTGTCGATGTTCCAGATCTGCAGGAGGACATAGACCCCACTGGCGAAGATCAGAAGGCGGGATAGATTCTCAAACAGCGGAAACGTCCGTGACTCGACGACCTTGTACTTCGAAGGGTTCGAACTGGCGTGCTTGAGCAGCAGGTGGGAGAGGCCAAAGAAAAACCAGAACCAGATCAGTACCCCAAGCGTGAGGAGACCGTGCAAGGTTCTCTGCCGCGACTCCGGTTCGAGCTCAAGCAGGCCCATGGCCAGGTGCAATCCGAACAGGAAGACTGAAGCAACGACGGGGACCTGCAGCCTGGCAACCACCGCATCATCCACGTCCGTGGCCGTACGTTTTGTCCAAGTACGCAGCGTTGCGGAGATCAGCAGGTGCGTGAGTTTGCCCGCCACGAGAGCGGCAACCACAACGGCTGCGGCAGCCAAGGGCCCGGGCTCCATCCCGACCTTCTCCAGGAGCTTTTGCAGGGCGGCGGAGCTGTCTTCATTCATGGTGCGGTGGATTCCTCGCGCCCGGCCGGCTTGCCCCGCCGCGCTGCGCCGATCCTAGGCTCAAGCCTCCTGTCGGCGTGCCCACAATCCGTGAATTGGTGCGGGAAGGGGGACTTGAACCCCCACGGCCAAGGCCACAGGATCCTAAATCCTGCGCGTCTACCAATTCCGCCACTCCCGCGTGGAAGGCGATCCTACAACGCTAGCAGTGTTCTTGGTATGCCGCCGTGAGGGTCTCGCCAACGCTGACGGCGTCGTGACCCTCGATGTCCTGGCGCTGCAGCATCTTCACGAGCTGGCCGTCCTTCATCAGGGCGATCTGCGGGCTGCTCGGCCTGTAGGGTTTGAAGTACTCACGTGCTCTCTCGGTGGCTTCCTTCTCCATCCCGGCGAAAACCGTGACAATGTGATCGGGTTTCGTGGTGGCTTCGAGGGAGAGTCGAAGTCCGGGGCGAGCGCTGCCCGCTGCACATCCACAGACCGAGTTCACAAATACAAGTGTGGTGCCCGGCTCACGCAAGGCCGTATCCACGGCATCGGGGGTCATCAGTTCGGTCACGCCCAATTGGGTGAGTTCATCACGGAAGGGCTGGACGAGTGCGGAGTCGTACATGGTGTTGGAATCGGGGCTAGGGGGGAGGGACAGGGCAGACTCTACCGTACGCGTAAGAGTTGGGGAAGAGTCACTGGTGGCCGGACGAGCTTTCCAGAGCGGTGGGTGCTCCTATTCGCTGCCGGTGCCCATCTTGAGCCGCTTGAGCTCTTCCGCATAAGCCCGGCCGATGGAGTTGCGTTCGAGCAGGGCGAGGACCTGCCGTCCTCCCTCGGTGTCCACCACCGGAAGGGCACTGACTCCGCGTCGCGTCATGAGGCGCTGCACGTCGTGCAGGCTGTCCTCTAGGGTCACGGTCATGACTTGATCGCTCATGAAGTCGCGGACGATGACAAAGTCGCCGACCTCCTCTTCCAAGAAGATGCGTCGCAGGTCCGTCAGGGAGAAGATCCCAACCAGCTGCTCCTCATCATCGACAACCGGGAAGTGCGTCTCGTGGGAATCGGCAACGATCTTCATGGCGCCGCGTAGGGTCACGTCTTCGTGGATTAGCCGCGGCGGGCGTACGTCGTCCAGCACGTCGCGCACCTTCATGCTCTGCAACACGTCGATCACAAACTCGCCCACGTGGGCGGGTGAGTCGATCTGGCGCGTGACTTGGGCTTGGTACATGGTCCAGCCGCGGGAGAGCATCAGGTGTACGACCGCCACCAGCATCAGCGGGGCGAGCAGGTCGTACCCCCCGGTCATTTCCGAGACCATGACGACCGAGGCAATGGGCACCTTCGCTACGCCCGCGAAGAACCCACCCATGCCAACCAAGGCGAATGCGCCGGGGTGCTCGACCAATCCGGGCATAAGTTCATGTGCACCCTGGCCCACCGCCGCGCCCAGCAGTGCTCCGATGGCGAGGGCCGGTGCGAATACACCTCCCGAGCCACCGCTGGATATTGTGAACGAGGTGGCGAGAATCTTGGCCACTACGAGGATGATCAGGGCGGAGATTGCCAGCTCACCTGAGATGGCCGACTTGATCAGGCCATAGCCCCCAAAGAAGATCCCGCCGCCATCCACAAAGGGAGAGATGGCCAGGGCGGTTAGACCCAGAAGCAGGCCACCCAAGGCGGGTCGAAGGGCCTTGGGAATCCGTTTGGCGTTCCCGGCAATCCGATCCACACCGTAGAAGACCCGCGTGTAGAGCCATCCCGCGCCTGTGCAGGCCACTCCGAGCACTAGGTAAACGAGCAGCTCCTTGGGGTCGCTGAATTTCAGGTTCTCAAAGACCTCGGGGGGGATCTCCACCACGCGGTGCACTCCGGAGATGGCGGCAAAGGTGGCGTAGGCGAAGATCGAGGCGATGATGCACGGCACGAGCGCGTCACCCTCGATGTCCTCGCGCTTGTAGAGCACCTCGGGGGCGAAGAGCGCTCCGCCCAGGGGTGAACAGAACATGGCTCCCACACCCGCTGACGCGCCCGAGAGCAAGAACAGGCGCCGGTCGCGGTCCGACAATCCCAAGGCATTGGAAACGCTTGAGCCGATGCCTGCGCCGACTTGTGCAACGGGGCCTTCCTGACCCGCAGAGCCGCCGGTGCCAATGGTCAACGCCGCGGTCAGGGCCTTGAGGGCGATCACGCGCTTGCGCACCACGCCCTTCATGCGGTGATAGGCCCTGATGACGGAGTCCGTGCCGTGGCCCTCCGCCTCGGGCGCCCAGGTGTGGATGAGCCAGCCCACCAGGGCGCCACCCAGGGTGGGGATGATCAGGACCCAGATCCAGCCGGACGAGCCGGCTTCCAGACCTTCTCCCGTGACGCCGCTGAAGCGTACGAAGATGTGCTCACGGGCGAGCTCCGTCATGCCCTTGAACAGCACGGCGGCCAGTCCACCCAAGACGCCGATGAGAGCCGAGAGACTGACCCACTTGCCGAAGTGGCTGAGGTACCCCGGTGGGGCGCTCTGGACTTGTTCGTTAGCGGACATGGGGCGGGAGTGTACGGCGGGATCAGTCCTGTTGGGGCGGGCGGTCCGAATCTGGCCAGAGCTTTTCGCGTTCGTCGCGCATCTCGTTCAGGACGGCCTTCAATTGGGCCTCTTCATCGAGCAGGAAGATGGCGTCGAGGTTCAGCTGGCACACGGCGCAGATGGGGCGGATGCCGCGGTAGCTCATGATGTCGGCCTCTTCGAGGACGACGTCCTCGATGCCGAATTCCTGGGCCTTGGTCGGGTGCCCGTCCTCGTCGAAGCCGAAGAAGGCCTTCACTTCCGCGGGCGCCCGTCGGCACAGATAGCAGCGATCCTGTCCACCGGCGCGGTCCAGGGCCGAGAAGTAGCGATCGAACTCCTTGTCCACTCGGCTCATAGCAGCTCTCCTTCGGGCACGTGCTCCACCTCAAGGGGCCGGTCGACGCGCCCGGTGATGCCATAGACCAGCTTCTGGGGCTCAACACCGAACACCTGGGTCAGTTCAGCCAGTTCGTCCTTTAGGGCCGTGGTCTGTACCTGGCCGTCGGGGACGATGACGCCGGCCACGGTCTGCCCGCCCGCCGTGCGCCCCACTATGCGGACGAACTGGCCGTCAAACTTGCCCGCTTCGATGACCTCATCTCCCAGGACCTCGGCCGCCTCGCGGCGCATGTGGCTGAGGGCAAAATCGACCCGAGCCTCATCAAAGATGCGGTCCAGGTCCGGAGCGATGAACTCCTCGAACACGCGCTTGCCCCGGCCCGCGTGGATCAGCGATAGGTTTGGCTGAAGGTGGCGGAAATGAAAGGTCAGGAAGCGATCGGCGATGGAATATCGCCCGCGCCGGGAGCGCAAAGGATTGGGATCGGTCACGGGCACATCGCGCGAGACCAGCCGGAGCTCGCGCAGCACGTGCAGGTACTTGTTGGCCGTCGTGGAATCCACGCCCACCGACAGGGCGATGTCGCCCACTTTCTCAGCGCCCTGGGCTACGGCGGCCAGGATGGAGTTATAGGTGGCGGGGCTGGAGAGCTCGGCGCGCAGCAGGAAGGAGACCTCGTCGAAGAGATATCCCTCGGGCCGCAACATCTCGCGCTCCAGGTTCGTGCGCAGGTCGAGAGTGGAGTCGAAGCGTTGCAGATAGGCCGGCATGCCTCCCAGGATTCCGTAGGCCGTGAGGCGCGTGCGTACGTCCCAGTCCGGGAAGAAGGCGAGCGTGTCTTCTGGGTGCAGAGGTTCGAGTCGGCGCTGACCCGTGCGTCGTCCAAACAACGGTGAGCGTTCGGCTAGAACCTCGTTTTCCATGAACGAAACCTGGCTGCCACAAAGGACAAGCATCAAGGAGCTCTTCTTGCCCACCGTGTCCCAGAAGCGTTGGATCAGGGACGTCAGACCTTTGGTCGAATCACACAGGTAGGGAAACTCGTCGAGCACCACCACGAGGCGCTTGTCGCCAGCCCGTTGCGCGGCGAAGCCCAGGGCCGTGGACCAGTCCGGAAACTCGATCCCATCCACTAACGGGTCTCCGCCCAGTCCATCCTTCAGAGCCTCGCGGAACGCGCGCAGGTTGTCGCGCTCGCGTACCTGCGCCGCCAAGAAATAGACCGCGCGTCCACCCTCGCACAGTTGCTGCAGCAGCTCGGTCTTGCCCACGCGCCGCCGGCCGTACAAGACGAAGAGCTCGGGCCGCCCCGATTCCCGGAGCTCCTCCAAGACCGCCAATTCCCTGGATCTTCCTACGAACATGGGGGAGAGGGTAATCCTTTAGAGGTATACGAGTGAGTAGTATACGACAAAGTATGCAAAAGGGCGCTTTGCAGGCCAAAGAATAGGGGTCGAATGGCCTCCGCGGGCAAAATATGAAGCCAGAGAGTGAATCCAGGAACTCCGAGCGCGTCAGCGCCTGGGCTCTATAGGACCCGAAGAACGCCCTCTCTTTCGACCTCCGCCTCTTATCATCCCCGAACTATGAGAGAAGAAGAGATCCTTGTGTCGGCGGAATTTGATCCGCGACTGCCCACGTATTTCATGCTGCAGGCGCTGCTTGTGCTCTTGATCAGTCTCTTTGGGGCTCCCCTCATACCGATCTGGTTTATCTTCGGCAAGGCCATACATCGCAGGCAATACGAGGCCATGGGGTGCGACCTGACACCGCGCTCGCTCAACGTTCGCAAGGGCTTCCTATTCAAGGTCCAGAAGAACATTCCGCTTGACAAGATCACCGACCTTGCGGTCAACGAGGGGCCGGTGCTGCGCTACCTCGGACTCTGCAGCATGCGCATCGAGACCGCTGGTGGCGGACAGGGGAGCACCATGGGACAGGCCGTGTTGCCGGGTGTGGTCGATGCGCTAGGTTTCCGCGACAGGGTTCTCGACCAGCGAGACGCAGTCGCCAGCGGGGTCGCACCACTCGCGTCGGCTGACGTTGCCGAAGACGGTGTGTTGGTGGAGATCCGTGACACCCTCAAGAACATCGAGAGTCACCTGGCGTCGCGTTCCTGATCTCATCCTGGTGCGCCTGAACAGGGGCGAAGCTCTGACGCCCTCTCGGTACCATTCTTACTGGCGTTCTCCCGTCCTCACGATCTTCGACCCATGCTGTGCTCACTGTTCCTCGCCCTCCTGGCGTTTCCTGTTTGCCAGGACGCTTCCGTCGATTCAGTGGCCGTGGCTCAGGCCGAAAAGCAGGAACTGGTCGGCTTGGCTTGGGCCGTGGTGCGCAAAGGCGAGCCCTTGCACCGTGGCACCTTCGGATTCGCTGACCGCGAGAAGTCCCGGCCCGTTGACGACAACACGCTATTTCGCTGGGCCTCGATCTCCAAGCCCCTGACCGCGATCGCAGCCATGCAGTTGGTGGAGGGGGATCGGCTCGATCTGGACCGGAACGTACGCGAGTACGTGCCCGAGTTCCCCGAGAAGCCGCAACCCATCAACTCTCTACAACTGCTCGCCCACCAGGGGGGCATCGTCCACTACACCAATGGGCCGGTGATCCGCACTGAGGTCGAATACGAGGTCGAGCACCCGTTTGAGGACGTAATCCTGGCCCTCGACACCTTCAAGGAGTCTCCCCTCGTTGCCGAGCCCGGTACGAAGTACGCCTACACGACCCGCGGCTACATCCTGCTGGGGGCGGTGGTCCAGCGTGCGGGAGGCGAGCCCTATTGGAAGCAGGTCAAGCAGCGCATCGCGAAGCCCCTGGGCATGCAGAGCCTACGGCCGGACTATCCCTGGACGAGAACTCCCGAGCGCGCACGGGGCTACCGGCGCGTCCTGGGCGTGATCGTGCCGAGCACCGACACGGACGTGTCCTGGAAGCTGCCCGGTGGGGGGTTCACGTCGAACGTCACGGACCTGGCCCGTTTCGCCGAGGGTCTGCTGGGCGAAAAACTGGTACAGCCCAAGACGCGCGAGCGCATGTGGACCCGGCAGCCCCTGCCCGAAGGCAAGACCAGCTCCTATGGACTGGGTTTCTTTGTGGGCAAGGCGCACGGACAGCGTCTGATCTCCCACAGCGGCTCCCAGGAGGCCACGCGTACCCTGATGCGTCTGTTCCCCGATCGCGGCACGGCCGTGGTCCTGATGAGCAACTGCGAGTACGCCAACCTCAAGCCCATTGCCCTCGCGATGGAGAGGGTGCTGTTCGAGTAACCCCTGGCTCTGGCCTGAGTTGAGGCGAGGGTGTTCGTTGGGGAGGTGTCTTCTGTGGAGAGCATGAGTCTCGGCGCCCGGGGGTTGTTGCGATCACCGATTCCCATGTGGACGCGAGAGTTTTCCTGGGGCTGGATCAGGCTTTCACCTGGCTTGCGCCATTGGGTGCCGGCTCTTTGAATCCCCTGTACTCCTTTCGATTCTTCAGCCCGCTCAAGAATCCACCGCGATCCGTACAAGAGGTCCTACTGGTAGATCCACTCGCACACGAAAGTGGGTTGAGGGGGATAAAGCCAATTCTGGTCGCGCCATTGACCATGCGTCTTGAAATTTTCCAGCATCAGGAAATGTTCAAACCCACCATAGTCGTCCTCGAACCACTGATATCCCTCGTAGTCAAGGGGCTCATGTATTTTCACGGTAGCCGCCCCAACTTTCTTGCACTTGTGGGGAAACATCGAACTTCCATCTAGCCAGCGCCACTCGCCTTCATCCTCCTCATCGCTCGCCCCCAGCCACAAGTGCGGTGCGCTGTTATCGTCGAGAACTCGCTCTATGAGGAAGTGCTGCTGATGGGGAATCTTTACGTGGGCCAGACGCCCGCCCAGTTCCTCACACCGACGGACAGCCTCGTGCCAGCCAATCTTCTCCTCGATGACCTTGTAGGTGCTGTACCCGAAGCGGTGCGCTCCCTCCAGGGCGTCGACGCTCTCCTTGTTCGTATTCGGGAACAAGGGAGGGTCCGGAAACAGGAGGTCGTCACCTAGCGCCGCGACCACCATGGCGATCCGTTTGATTTCGTCCACACGATCAGCACGAGTCGCTTCAGAGCTTGATTTATTCAAGTCTCTCTTCGCCTTTGTTACGGCCTTTTTCGCCGCATTCCGGAAAGCTGTCCGAGCACGGGCCAGCTTCTTTTCCAGGCTCTCTTTGTCATCCTCGAATTTCGAGCTGGCCTTGTTCATGGCCTTCTTGAAATCGACCACAGCCTTTCGCGCCCCGGAGTCATTGAAGTCCCATCCGTAAGGCAGCGATTCGCCCCATTCGCAGATGTAGCGCCATCGAAATCCAGCCAGGGCATCGCCGAGCCCGTAATCCGGCCTCAGGAACACCACCTCCTCCCGATTTGGCTCGTTCTCATGCCAAAGGGAATGATCGACGCTCTCACCGGTCACCCAACTCCACACAGCGTCATCGCCAATGGATCCACCCACCCAACCGCCAAGAGAATTTCCGAGCAAGTTAACCAGAAAGTCGAGTTCTTCCCTGCTTTCCACACAGGCAAGATATCCCCCCTTTTGTCTGCAGCGCTTTCTTGCGACAGGCCAAGGAACCCGATCCTCCTCATTGGAGAAGACCTTGTAGCTGTGACCTTTGAATTTCGTTGCCTCTTTGTCCGGACTGTTTTTCAAGAACGTGCGCGAGTGGGGGAGCTTTCCTTCGGCGAGCTGGTCGAGGGCTTCGGTGAGGGCCATCAGACCTTCGCTGTCGCCCTTGTCACGGGCGTTAGCCTTGGCCTTCTCAAGTGTCTCAATGAGCTCTTCTTTTGCCTTCTTCTCCGCGCCAGCGAGCTCAACCGGTGCCTCGATCAGGCCCGGCGTCTTACTCCTTGCGATTAGAAATTTCTCAAAGGCTTCACCTATGGCCCGATCCAACTCTCGCAAGGTGGACTTGGTCGACGACAATTCGAACTTCTCCTCCCAGAAGGGCAGATACTCGAATCCTTCTTGCTGCACCTCCTTGTCAGACGAAGAGATACACGGGGGGATTGAGATTCCTGGTGAGAATCCAGCCGCCAGGATCAGAGAAATGGCGAGTCTCATGGCGGCGGTATTTTAGCAGTTTGCCGAGTTCCGGTTTGGGAATGGGTGGGTTGCCATTGGGTAGGGGTTGGCCTCTGCCGCGCGTGTCGGTGGAGGAATCGTCCGGTGAGGCCGCTCTGTACTCCAGACGATCGTGCAGACCGAGCATCTCACCCGGCCCCAGGCCCCTTCAGCCCCAAGGGGAGAGTCCTTGATGCCTTGACGCCCAAAGGAACTTCAGCGCGTGCTCAGGAATCCTGGCGCAGGTCTTCGTCGATTCGAACCTGCCCCGAGGTGCGCTCCATCAGTTCCCGGCGGAAGGACTCCAGGTCCTCACGGGGCACCTCCACAGCGAAGCGTACCTGCTGACCGAATTCGGGTTCGAGGGCGGTCAGGCCCAGGTGGTGCATGGCGGCCTCCACGGCGCGCGAGCAGGGGTAGTCGTGCTCGATCTGCAGCCGCGTGGTGAGGATCATCGGAGCGAGTCCGCAGCGATCTAGGCACTTGCCCGCCGCACCGCCGTAGGCCCGCACCAAGCCGCCCACCCCCAGCTTGACGCCCCCGAAGTAGCGGACCACGGCAACCACGCAGTGAATGACGTCGTGACCTTCTAGCTGCGCGAGAATGGGCCGTCCCGCCGAGCCTGCGGGTTCGCCGTCATCCGAGGAGCGGACGTGCTCACCCTCGTCACCGATTCTCCAGGCCCAGCACACGTGGCGGGCATCATCGAACTCGGTGCGGATCTTGCGCAGGAACGACTCGGCCTCCTCTTCGCTGGCTGCCGGTGCAAGACAAGCGATGAAGCGTGAGCCCTTGATCTTCTCGGGCTCGAAGCGGTACTCACCCACGGGGGCGGACAGGGAAGCGGACATCGCCCAGATCCTATCGCGGGCGCCCGTGGCGGCCTACTGGAACTGGATGGCGATGGCTTCGCTGAACCCGTAACCCTTGCTGCCTCCGGCGTCGCTGAACCAGACCTGGAAGCGCCAGGTTGAGCCGGGGACGATCTTTCCCTTGGCCCGGCGCGGTGTGGTCAGGTCGATCGGTAGGAGGGCCACTCCATCAGCAGCCACCGGGGCCGGTCGACCCAAGCGCAGGTAGAAGCCCACCCAACCCGGGGAGATGCACAGGGTGCCGTCGCCGGCCGGCATGGTTGCCGCGTCGGGCCCATAGAACCCCACGGCCATACCGCCCGGAAGATTGCTCGCCACCAGGGTCAGATCGTTGCGACTCACGTCTGCGCTGCCATGGGCGGCCAGATGGATCGGCTCGCCCCAAGAGCTGCTGGCCGAAGTGCAGTACACCGAACCCACTTCACCACCAATGACTTCCACTTCACTGAGAGAGAGGACACCGTTGCCGTCGTTGTTCTGGCCGAGGAGTTGAACTCGCACCCGGTCCCCGTAGGTACCCGCGGGTAGGACGGTGACGAGTTTGTCGTGCTGCGCCACATTGCCTGCGCCGACGAAGAAATCCTGCCCGAAGACCTCGGTCGCGCCGGAGAAGACCGACACACGGAAGTTGGAGAGCCGTGTCCAACAGCAGTCCCCCCGGTTGTAGAGATTGACCTCTGCCAGACTCCAAGTATTCACCAAGTCCACTTCCCACCAGCTGTTCGTGTCGCTTGGGTCAGTGTGGGTGGTCGTCCCCTGATTCCATGCGCCATTGATCCAGCCGTCGATGCCGCGCTGCGCAGCTCCGCCGGATGCGATTGAGGATTGGGAGGCAATACCGAGGGGTGCAATGTTGGCCAGGCCCCCGCTGGGCCCTAGGACTTCGACCTCAGCAAAGGAGAGAACGTTATCCCCGTAGGAGTTCGGCCCCAGTAGGGCGATGCGCATGCGATCCCCCGCCATGGCTGGCGGCAGGGTAACGGTGAAGGCTCCCCCCTGACCCACGCTGCCTCCAGTGGTGAACCAGTCGGACCCGTGTACTTCGCTCACGCCGTCGAACAGGGAGACCCGGAAGTTTGAGAGGCGAGCCCAGCAACAGTCCGAGCGGTTGTGGAGGATGATCTCCAGTACGTCCTTGCGCCCTCCCAGGGCCACTTCCCACCAGGACCCGCTCTGGTCGATGGTGTGCGATAGGGACCCATTGCTCCAAACGGCTTCGGCAGAGCCATCGATGGCGCGGCTGGCCATCCCGCCGGGAAGGGTCGACGACTGGCTCGCCACACCATGGCGCGCGTGGTTGATCCGGGCCTGGGCTTCGGCCGTGGACGCGAGTGAATACGCCAGCAGACACACGGCAAGTCCTACGAACGGATTGGGTCGCATGGGTCGGAGGTCCTGAGGCTGAGTTCAAGTCCGCCGGTATATTGAGAACCCGCTCTGGGTGGCAGTTCTCTGACCATTGGCACAGTCACAGGATCGCACGACCGCCGGGCTTTCGCCAGGAATTCTCGAAGCGGGTCCGGTCTGCCCTATCCGGCTTGGGTCAGAGGCGCTTCACCACCCCCCGCTAGCATCTCGAGACCTTTACTCATCGCACCAGTCAGTTTGAGCCAGCTTGCCTGGGCCCACCCTTGAGCGTTGAACGGTGTCTTGGTTCATGGGGCTCATAGGCCAGGTACCTGGCCTCTAGGCGCTGTGGGGCCTTTGCACTGGATTTCGGCCAAAAAGCCCGTCCTGGATTCACGTCCCGTACCCTCACACATCTATGCGGATTGTCTTTTCACTGGATATGCACCAGGGCCCCTTCAACAAGAGGGGGGGCAGGTGATGGTTCCCATGTTCGCGTGTATTGCCTTTGCGCTGGGCGGTGTGGGCCCAAGCGCAAACCTCCCGTCTGCTCGGTCCTCCGCAGACACTCATGAGGTCTACTACAAGGGCACGAAATTGCAGGTTGCCGATTTGCCGGAGGGCATGGCTCCCGGGGTGACTACTGCGATCGACGCGTGTGCCGTCTGGTCCAAGAAAATGGGCTACTCTTTGACCCTAGACCCGAGTGGACGCGTTCTTATCGTCTGCAAGCGCGTGGGGGAGAAGTTAGAGAAGGAGTTGGACCTTGTGGAAAGCGTCCTGGGGAGAGTCGACGCTTGGGTTCCAGAGGCCGTAGCGTTTCCGAAGGAATGGCAGACGCAGGGCAATACCCAGACATGGGGTTGGCTTGGCGATCCGAGAGCCGAGGCCATTCCCATCGTCTACATCCTCTCCGGGAAATTACAGCAGGAGGCGCTCCTGGAATCGCTTGCCGACACCGCGCCGGCCCTAGAGTCGATGGTTGTAAGAGCTTCCAAATTGTCAGGCTTCACGCTGCCTGTTCCGCTGGTGACGGCCTACCTCGAAAGTGCGGCGATTCTCCAAGAGTACAGGCCGCTAAATGAACTGGTGCACCGCCTGACGCACATGCTGCTGATTCAGCGCGCGGGAAGGATTCCCCAATGGCTTGTATCGGGCCTCGCCTGGGAGGCGGAGTGGAATTTAGGTACTGGCATTTGGTGTTTTCCCTGGCGAGATGAGTTTGTGTTCAACGTTGAACACGTCGCCTGGCAGAGACTTGCGCGAGACCATGCCATGGGCGATGGCCCCACGAAGAACCTCGCAGTTGAGGACCTGTTCGCCCTGGGACGGAAGCGGTTTGTTCGCGCGGACGCAATACTGGCCTTCGGCTGTGGAGCTTTTCTTGCGCGCGAACACCCCAAGGCGATACGGAAGTTCATGGCAGAGTTGTCATTAGACCGTGCGCGAGGTACGTACCACGACCTGGGGGGCGGTTCCTGGGAGCTCGACCCGAGCTACGAGACCAGCATCGATCGTCAATTGGAAATCTTGCAGGAACTGGTGGGGGATGATGTGCTCAACGACCTCACGGCCTACTTGCGTCAGTTGAACTGAACTACTTCTGTGGGGCTGGTAGAGGGCGCTAGCCCGCCTTGGGCATCGGGACCTTCGTGGTGATGGCGTGAGCCGTGAAGCCGTCCTTCTCGTCCCACTCCATCCGGGCCAAGCTGCCCGGGCCCACCTCGCCGGCCAAGATGGCCTCGGCGATGGGGTCCTGAACGTGACGTTGGATGGCGCGCTTGAGAGGGCGGGCGCCGAACTCTGGATCGTAGCCCTTCGCGGCAAGGCACTCCTTGGCCGCATCAGAGACCTCGAGTTCGATCTCCTGGTCGGCGAGGTGGCGGGCGAGACGGTCGAGTTGCACGTCCACGATGGCCCGGATCTGGTCGCGGTCCAGGGTGTCGAAGGTGAGTACCTCGTCCAGCCGGTTCAGGAACTCCGGCCGGAAGAAGTCACGCACCTGAGTGTCGTCGCGCAGGTTGCTGGTCATCAGGACCAGAGTCTGAGTGAAGTCCACCGTGCGGCCCTGACCGTCGGTCAAGCGTCCATCGTCCAGCAACTGCAGGAGCACGTTGAACACGTCGGGGTGTGCCTTTTCTACTTCGTCGAGCAGGAGCACAGAGTGTG
Organism: Planctomycetota bacterium; assembly: GCA_012959525.1. Classification (GTDB taxonomy): domain Bacteria; phylum Planctomycetota; class UBA1135; order UBA1135. The sequence continues at coordinate 30,846 of DUDB01000061.1, read as the reverse complement.
GGTGCCGACGCACGGCCTCGGTCAGGCGGCCGCCCTCTTCGTAACCCACGTAGCCCGGAGGCGCCCCGATCAGGCGCGCGACCGAGTGCTTCTCCATGAACTCGCTCATGTCCAAGCGCACCATCGTGCGCTCGTCATCGAACAGGAACTCCGCCAGCGCGCGAGCCACCTCGGTCTTGCCCACGCCCGTGGGGCCGAGCAAGAGGAACGAGCCCAGGGGGCGAGAGGTTTCCTGTACGCCAGCCCGCGCGCGGCGCACGGCCTTGGCGATGGTGCTGATCGCGGCTTTCTGGCCGATGACGCGTTCGCCGACGAGGTCCTCCATGTGCAGGAGCTTGTCTCGTTCGGTCTCGAGCAGCTTGGCGGACGGTATGCCCGTCCAACGGGAGACCACTCCGGCAATGAGCTCAGCATCCACGGCCTCGGGCAAGAGCGCGCCGCTGGCCTGAGCATCTTTCAGCCGGTCGGTGGCCTCCACGAGGACCTGTTGGGCCTCGGGTAGCTCACCAAAGCGGATGGCACCCACGCGCTCCAGCTCCCCTTCGCGTTCGGCCTTGTCGGCCTCGGCCTTCAAGGCCTCGATCAGGGTCTTTCCGGCGCGGATCGAAGTGATCAGCTCCTTCTCTCGATCCCAACGCGCACGCAGGGCGCTGGCCTCTTCGTTCAGGCCGCCGAGTTCGGCAGCGATGGCTGCGAGGCGACGCTCTCCATCGCCCGCCTTGTCCTTCTCCAGTGCCCCGCGCTCGATCTCCAGCTGGCGCAGGCGGCGTTCGATGCCATCCAGCTCGGGAGGCATGGAGTCGATGGCCGTGCGCAGCTGGGCGGCGGCCTCGTCCACGCAATCGATGGCCTTGTCGGGCATAAAGCGGTCGTGGATGTGGCGATCAGCCAGGCGTGAGGCGGCCACCAGGGCGGCGTCCTCGATGCGCACGCCGTGGTGCACCTCATAGCGCTCCTTCAGGCCGCGCAGGATGGCAATGGTGTCCTCGATGGAGGGCTCGTCGGTCAGCACGGGCAGGAAGCGGCGCTCCAGCGCGGCGTCCTTCTCGATGTACTTCTTGTACTCGTCCAGAGTCGTGGCTCCGATGCAGTGCAGGTCTCCCCGGGCCAGAGCCGGCTTGAGCATATTGGCCGCGTCCACGGCTCCCTCCGCTCCGCCCGCCCCCACCAGGGTGTGGAGCTCATCGATAAACAGGATCACCTCGCCGTTTGCGCCGGCGATCTCTTCCAGGACGGCCTTCAGCCGCTCCTCAAACTCGCCCCGGTACTTGGCTCCCGCCAGGAGCGAGGCCATATCCAGAGACATGATGCGCTTGCCCTGAATCCCATCGGGCACGTCGCCGGCCACGATGCGGTTGGCCAGGCCCTCGACGATGGCGGTCTTGCCCACGCCGGGGTCCCCGATCAGGACAGGGTTGTTCTTGCGCCTGCGGGAGAGGACCTGCACCACGCGCCGGATCTCCTCATCACGGCCGATGACGGGGTCGAGCTTTCCGGCCTCGGCTTCTTGGGTCAGATCCGTGGCGTACTTCTCGAGAGCCTCAAAGGTGGCCTCGGGGTTCTGGCTCGTGACGCGGCGGCCACCGCGCACCTCAGCCAGGGCGGCGTCGACCTTCTCGGGTGTGATACCACGAGCCTTGAACAGGCCTACAGTCTCCGAATCGCCCTTGCGGACGAGGGCTAGGAGCAGGTGTTCCGTCGAGACGAACTCGTCGCTCATCTCCTGCGCGGCCTGGCCTGCATCGTTAAGGACCAGGGCCAGGGCCTGTGAAGGGGCGGGGTTGGCATCGGCGGATGATGCTCGTCGGGCCAGGTGTGCTTCGATCTCTGCGGCGAGGGCACGGGGTTCGGCGCCCAGCTTGGAAAAGACGGCCGCCATGAGGCCTTCGGCTTCGTTGAGCAGGACTGCGGTGAGGTGTGCAGGCACCATCTCGGCGTGGCCCGCAGCTTGGGCCAGGGCCTGGGCGGACTGCAGGGCGGTTTGGGAGCGTTCGGTGAATTGGATAGTCATGGTGGAGATCCTCCTTCTGGACGTCCTCTCTAGAGCAAGGACCATGCCAGGGTAAAAACGGCCTTGGTCCACCAAAGAATGGGGTTCAAGAGACAGTGAACCGCCATTTTGGCGCACCATAATGCCAAAATGGCATCATGCGCATCTGATTCCATCAACCTGCTCGGGCGGCACTGCACTACGCTAGGTGAGGCCATTCCCGCTCCGTTAACAGTGATGATTCCGCCCTCTTCAGCCTGTCGTATGTGGTTTCCCGCATCGTTGCTAGCCGTCGTCGTCGCTCTGCCATCTTCGGCTCAGGACCGCTTGATCGTGCAGACGGTTGGGTCCACACACCTGTCTTTTCAGGCCGAGGATTTCCATCGCAATGAGGGGACGTACAAGAGCAACGGGATCGATCCGGCCTGGGAATGGGTGGACGTCTCGGGCGGTGGCCTACCCGGTGGTGGCGAAGCGGACGGGGGAATGGCCATGCGCTCCTCGATGCTCGGACCCTGGCTCTTTCACGATGGCCGCCTGACCTATCTGGTCCGATTCGCTCAGCCCGGCACCTACCGTCTGTACATGCGGTACAGCTTCTTCGACGTGCAGGACAACACCAACTACGGTAACGAGGACTCCGTGGTGATTCCGGTGGATGTCGCGGAGTTCGGTTCCACGCCCACCTACGAGTATTTCCTGCCGGGCTTTTCCAACGATCCCACCAACGGGTTTTTCGAAGGGTCGAACTTCGTCTGGAACAACTCGGGGGTGGACTACGTGATCACGGCGAGCGACGTTGGCATCACCCATACCCTGTTCATGGACACGCGCGAGGGAGGGTTCACGATGGATCGTATCGTGTTGCACCTCGATCCCACCCTCAGCATCAACGGCGGTTCGGATGGCAGCGACTCCAACGGCGAGAGCAAGGCCCTCGACACCCTGCCGGAGTCCATCTCCTTCGGACCGGTGGGGCAGGCTATCTGCTCTCCGGCCAACCTCAATTCCAGCGGCGCAGCAGCCACGCTCACCGTCCTCGGCAGCACGACCGCCAAGCTCGGACTTCTCCGCCTCGAAGCCCGCTCCCTGCCGCCGGGCCAGTTGGGTTACTTCCTCGTCTCGGCCCGCACGGCTTTCAAGCCCTTCCCGGGCGGCAGCCAGGGCAACCTCTGCCTGGGAAGCAAGATCGGCCGCTTTGTGCGTCAGGTGGGTCTGTCGGATTCCGCCGGGCGCCTCTCCATCGACGTGGACACCACCTCCTTGCCCACGGTGGGCCTGGGCATCGGTGCCGGCGACACCTGGTACTTCCAGACGTGGTTCCTGGACCAGAACCCCACCAGCACCTCCAACTTCACCGACGCGGTGGGTGTGACATTCCTCTGATCCCCGGCCGCTTCAGGGTGGCGTAGGGCTGCACCCGTTCCCGGGTGCCCTTCTCGCCGTCGCTAGCCGCGGACCACGTTGGACTTGGAGGTTGCGATGACCCCGCGGGCCAGCCCCAGAGCCGCGCTCACCTCTTCCCGGCTGCGTGGGGTCAACGGAGCAAGGGGTGGTCGAACCTCGGACGAGCAGCAGCCCAGCATGGCGAGGGCCTCTTTCACCGGTGCGGGGTTGGTTTCGACGAACATGGCGTGGATGAACGGCATGAGCTCACTGGAGAGAACCTGTGCCCTGTCGGGATCTCCGCTCGGCCGCGCACTATCGATCCATTCGGCCATGGGACCGGGCAGGACGTTGCCCGCCACGTTGATGGCGCCCGCGGCGCCGCCGGCCATGAACTCCCCGATCAGGGTGTCCTCGCCGCACAGCAGCGTGAGGTTCGGATCGCCGCGAAGAGCCTTGATCCGTTCGGGATCGCCGCTGGACTCCTTGATCGCGACCACGTTGGCGTGACGCGCAGCGATGGAGCGCGCCTGCTGGGGAGCCAGGTCCACCCCCGTGCGGGCAGGCACGTTGTAGAGCACGATGGGCAGTTCGACCGCGTCCGCCAGAGCGTCGAAGTGCAGATCCAAGCCCGCGCGGCTGGGACGGTTGTAGTAGGGGGTGACGGCCAGCAGTCCATCCACTCTTGAGCCGTCCACGACGAGACTGGCGACCTCTCGCGCCCGCTGAATCGTCGAACGGGTGGAGTTGGTGCCCACTCCCACCAGAACGCTCATGGAACCGGCATGCGCGAGAACCGTTTCGACAACCGCATCCTGCTCTTCACGTGAGAGGGCGGGCGTTTCGCCGGTCGTTCCGCAGGCGACGATTCCGCTGGTGCCGCATCGTGCGTGGGCCTTGACCAGGCGGCGCAGAGCAGCCAGATCCAGCCCCTCACCATCAAAGGGAGTGGGCAGTGCGACGAGGCTGCCTTGAAAGGGTCGGTTCATGGACGCGCGGGACGGGAAGAAGAACTCGATCTTGGAGATCGGGCACGACCGTACTCGACGGATGCGGACGGTTCCACGGTCTGTTTGGGCTCCAGTCTTGCCTTGAGTGCAGCCGATGCGTGAGGCCTGGACCCAAGGCCCGCACAGACGACCGGGACGAGCTCTCAGGCCAGCAATTCGTGGAGGACGTGGCCATGTACGTCCGTCAGGCGGCGGTCGATACCATCGGTTCGGTGGGTCAGCCGGGTGTGGTCGATTCCCAGGGCGTGGAGAATCGTCGCATGCACGTCGTAGTTATTGGTCGGTTTGTCGACCGCCCGCCAGGACCACTCGTCGGTCGCGCCGTAGGAGATGCCACCCTGTATGCCGCCGCCGGCGAGCCAGTTGGTAAAGCCAAAGGGATTGTGATCGCGGCCCAGGCTGGCCTGGCTGCAGGGCATTCGACCGAACTCCGTGGTCCAGTGGACAATTGTGTCCTCAAGCAGCCCGCGCCGCTTCAGATCCTGAAGGAGAGCCGCCGCCGGGCCGTCCATCGAACGACCCATGTCACCATGGTCCCTTTCAATATTCTCGTGGCTGTCCCAGTTGCGCCGCGGGAATCCATTGTCGGCACCACTCCACAGCTGGACAAACCGAACCCCGCGCTCCAACAGCCGACGGCTGATGAGACAACGGAGGCCAAAGTCGGCGGTCACCGGATTGTCGAGGCCGTAGGCCCGACGAGTGGCTTCGGGTTCGTCGGAGATGTCAAGGAGTTCAGGCGCCGCGAGCTGCATACGCGCCGCGAGCTCATAGGAGCGTATTCGGGCGTCCAGCCGGGAATCCCCTTGGCGCAACAAGAGGTGACGGCGATTGAGGTGCTTGACCAGCTCGACGTCCGCCGCGTCACGCTCTGTGGTGATGCCGGAGCCTTGTGGCACATGGAGGTTGGCGATGGGCTCGTCCGCGGAGGGCTGGATTGTCGTCGCCTGGTACTTGGCGGGGAGGAAGCCGCTGGACCAGTTCTTGGGTCCACCCGGTGGTAATCCGCGGAGGTCGGGCAGGCAGACGTAGGTCGGGAGATTGTCATTGAGGCTGCCCAGGGCGTAGGAAATCCAGGTCCCCATCGATGGAAATCCCGGGAGAAGGAAGCCCGTTGACTCAAGAAAGGTCGCTGGCCCGTGGACGTTGGTGCGGGAGGTCATGGAGTGGATGAAGGCGATGTCGTCGACGCATCTGGCGAGGTTTGGAACCAGGCCGCTCATCCATTTTCCGCACTCCCCGCTCTGGGACCACTTCCAGGGCGATTGCATGACGTGCCCCGGTGAAGACTGGAAGAGCTCCACATCCTCGCCGGGATCCCAAGGGAGCCCATTGCGCTTCTCCAACAGCGGCTTGTAGTCGTACATGTCGCATTGGCTCGCCGCTCCCGACATGAACAGCTGCACCACCCTTTGTGCGGTTGGGGCGTGGTGCCGAATCGGGGACTCTCCCTCAAGCCGGTGCCGGGCCAGCAACTGCGCGAGAGCGATCCCCCCCAGACCACCACCCGAGTGGCGGAGGAAGGCGCGCCGGTTCATCACGCGTTCAATCGACATACAGGAACTCACTGCTGTTCAAGAGAACCCGGCAGGCGGCCTCAAGACCGTACTCATCTGCGTGCTCCGATATCAGGCGCTGTTCCACCGGATCGGGTTCGCGCTGCCAGGCCAAACGAATCGCATTGAGGATGGGCTGGTCCGGGTGTTCCCTGCGCAATCGATCCGCAAACCTCTCCGCTTGCCTCAGCATGAAGGGGCTGTTCAGGAGGGAGAGTGCCTGAACGGGTGTCGTGGATTCCGATCGAGCGGGCGTGCCGTGAGAGGGGTCCGCGCAATCAAAGACCGTCATCCATGGATCGGGGGCGGACCGCACTGTGAACCGGTAGATACTCCGACGAAAGGTCGCCGGATCCTCGAGGTCAACGCCCCCGTAGTTGTATCGGGGCGAGTGATCATCCTCGAATTCGAACAGCTGGAAGCCCGGTCCACCCGCCTTGAGATCCAGGTTTCCTGCGATAGCGAGGGTCGCATCCCGTAAGGCCTCGGCCTCCAGCCGACGGCGGTTGGCCCTCCATAGGAATCGGTTGCTGGCGTCGAGTGAGGCGGGCCCTGGGCGATGGGCGGAGGACTGGCGATAGGTCGATGAGAGCAATATGCGGCGGTGGAGGTCCTTGAGCGATCCGCCCTCATCTCGAAACTGCGCGGCGAGGTGATCGAGGAGTTCGGGGTGGGAGGGCATCCCCCCCATGCGGCCGAAATCGTTGGGGGAGTCGACGATCCCCCGTCCGAAGTGGTAGTGCCAGATGCGGTTGACGATGGAGCGCCAGGTGAGGGGGTTGTCGTCATGGGTGAGCCACCTTGCGAGCGCGGCTCTGCGGTCGGATTCCCTGCCCATGTCCCCCAACGCGAACGATGTGGGGGCGTGGTCGAGGATCTGGATCGCACCCGGGACGCTCTCCTCGCGGGGCTGTGTCACGCTGCCTCGCTCCAGGCGGTGGACTGAGCGAGGAACACCATCGGGAGGGGGTACGAACGAGCCCTCTGGCGAGAAGCGGGAGGTGACCGCGTAGACGTGTTTGGGTGGGGGCAGGGAGGCCAACTCCGCGGCTACGGTGTCTCGACGGGATTCGTTCTCAATCCGCTCGGTTCTCTCGGCAAGGGACTCCAGGTCATTCCTGAGCTCGGCCCAGCGGCGATCCAGGCCCTCGAGCTGAGACATCGCTGGCGACCAGGGACTCTTGCCATCGACGAGATAGGACCTTCCCCAGCGTTCCCCCGCCTCGATGCTGTCCAATGCCGCGACTTCGACACCCAGTGCGACGTTTACCCCGGAGGAGAAGACTTCGAGTTCCGCCAAGGCGAAGCAGTAGTCGGAGGTTCGTTCCCATAGCACGGGTACTCCGATTCGAATTATGCGTCCTGATTGAGGTGGGTCGAACTCGAACAGAATGGGCCGATTACCGTGACGGAACTCGTCGGTCTTCTGGGTCCAGTTTCCCGCGGCCGTCCACTCTCCATCGGGGGAGGCAGCGATACTCAACTCAAGTGTTGAAGGCAGTCCGAAACCAGGGCCAGGGTGCCCTCCGAAAACCTCGTCACAAGGATGAATGACCACCCTATCGATGGACCGCGTGGCGCCCAAGTCGACCTGTACCCACTTGTGGTAGGCGGCCCTCTGTTCCAGTTCGCTGTGATACCCCATGGAGCCCGTCCGGTCGGGTTGTTGGATCGACGCCCCGACCCGTTCACGCTCCAGTCTCAGGGCTGTACTGCTCGGACGCTGATCGTCCAACACCGCCTTGAGGAGGCGCGCCTCCGCATCATCAGCGGCGTGCTTCAGAGCTCCCAGTTCAGCCTCTAGCTTGGCCCGGAGAGTTGCCAGCTTGGGATCGGCGTCGTACTCGCGATCTGCGCGCTCCACACCCGCAAAGATGGACTGGATGTTGTAGTAGTCGGCTTGAGTGACCGGGTCGAACTTGTGGTTATGGCAGCGCGCGCACTGGACGGTCAGGCTCTGGAAGGAGCTGAAGACACTCGTGACCATGTCGTCCCGGTCCAGGTTGCGGGTTTTCTTCTTGTCGACCGTCCCCTCCCGCAACTCGACGTGACCGACAAAGTCCCAGGGCCCGGCTGCGAGCATGCCGGTCGCCACCGTTGCGCTGGCGTCACCCTCAAATAAAACGTCACCGGCAACCTGGGCGGACACAAACTGCTTCCAGGGCCAGTCTTCATTGAGAGCACGGATCACCCAATCCCGGTAAGGCCACGCGTTGGGACGGGGTTTGTCCTTGTCAAAGCCATGGGTGTCGGCGTAATGGACAACGTCCAGCCAGTGCCGCGCCCAGCGTTCTCCGTAGCGCGGCGACGCGAGCAGGTACTCGACTTCTCGCTCATAGGCATCGGGCCGCTCATCTCTCAGGAATGCCTCGACGCGCTCCGGGGTGGGTGGAAGTCCCACGAGATCAAAGTGCACACGCCTCAGCAGCGTCAGGCGGTCCGCTTCAGCCGAAGGACTCAGCCCACGTGACTCCAGCGTTTGGAGGATGAACGCATCGAGGGGCTGTCGGCTCCATTCGCGCCACTCTTCTGGGAGTGTGGGGGGGGGAACGGGGTGCAGAGGGCGGAGCGACCACCAGTTGCGAGGGGTGATCGCGTCCGCAACCCATGCACCACCAGCTTCTATCCACTCGAGAAGTATGGCGACCTCCGACTCAGTGAGAGCGGCCTCTCCCTTGGGCATTGTTCGCTTGGGCCCCGCCACCATCTCTATCAGAAGGCTGCTGCTTGGATTGCTGGGATCAATCAGGTCTGCGGGAGCCTGGCTGCTTTCGAATGAAAGCCCCCCCTTGGCCTGAATGGCGCTATGGCACGGGAAGCAGCGGGACTCGAGTAGTGGAGCCACACTCTCACGGAACAGTTGCTCTCCGTCTTGGTGCGGTACGCTGGTTTGCGTGGGCGTTAGCGCGAGTGCTGTGAGTAGGGGGAGCATGCTGCTGGGGTTTGAGCGCCCGCCCCGTTCAAGGCCGCGCCGACTCGCTCGGTCAATTCTGAGTAGTCACAGAAGGTGACGGTTAGGCCACCCGAGAAGTTGTAGTCCACGCCACCGAAGAGCTTGTCCCTATACCATAACTGGAAGTTCCAGGTCTCACCGGTCAAGCCTTGCGAGGTAGATAGACGTGCGCCCTTCATGGCTGGAGTAGTAGGAGACCATGACCGAGTCGCCATCTCGTGCGATACCCGGATAGCTCGTATCTCCGCCGGAGGGCAGGACCGCCACGTCACTCCATTGGCTATCGCTGCTCAGCATTCCAACGACGGTACGCGGCCCATCTGGACCGTAGCGTCGTCCGGCAACCAGCCACCTCCCGCCTCCTACTGAGAACAACTCCGGGCCTCCGAGCGGCTCGGGGAGAGGGGAGAACCGCCACCGATCATAAGGGGGTGCCGCCACCCCGAGCCAGGCGTGTCCATCGTCCCCCTCGCGTCGGACAATGGCCGTGACCTCGTCATCCACCCCGAATCGCAGCGTGGCCTCGTTGGGCTGACCGGAGATCTCCAGGGTCGTGACGTATTCGTAGTGCACACCATCCGAAGTCCGCACCAGATGCGTTCGCGACTGACCGGCCCCCGGTTGGTAGACAACGCCATAGCCGATGCCCTTATGCCAGGTCACGCGCCACAGCCAGTCATGCTTGGAGCGGATGGCGTCGTCGATAACAACCTCCCGGGGGGCTCCAAACGTGTTACCAGCGGTGTCGAGGAAGGTGACTCGAGTGCCCATGCTCACGAGGGTGTTTCCTTCATAGACGGAACCACCAAAGGTCACCTGAATCCGTCTGTCCGGCGTAATGGAGAGCTTGGGGTCCCGCAGGTCCACTCCCTCTTCCTCAAGCAGCGCAATGGAGTGCCATGATCCACCCGCGCGGGCGATCACACGGATGCGGCCATTGTCACCAAGGGCATGGCGATCTGCCTCGCGGAAGGTGCAGAAGAGCGTCCCATCTAGGTTTATGAGGTCCGTAAAAGCGTTGTGTGGGGCCGCGTCCCAGATCTTCTCCACAGAAGAGACCTCAAGGGTTTGGGGCTCGAAACTCAGAGCCGCCTCCGTCTCATCCTCAAGTTGCGTCGCGGGCGCGAAGATGAATGAGAACAGGTCCGCATCCGCCATGACAAATCGCAGTCGTACGGGGCGTTCCGCGAGGCTGGAGACGTCGGACCCTCCCTTCCAGGAGACGGTCCGGTCGATTTCATTGCCGATCTGTTCGACGGCATCCTCGAGTGTGAAACCGGGGATGGGCTTACCTGTTGCATCTTGGAGCTCCACACGGAGTCCGCCTCGGGCAGAAGTTCCAAAGTTGACCGAGAGTCGCGAGCCCCTAAACACCACCGGCTTCGTCCGCCACTCACCACCGTCGGCCCCGGCCGCGATCGACGCGAGTCCGTCGAGCCGCAACGAGTAGCGGTGGAGTCTGGCGCTATGCTGGGCGTAGTTCTGGTTGACGTACAGAGACATCTCGGTGGGGCTGGTCTGGACGATATTGAGTGCCGGATAGTTCGAGCGTGAGACCCAATTTTCGAGCCCGATTCCTGGCCGGATGAAAGCCTCGTTAAAGGTGCGCTCGTAGGTCTCCCCACCGCGAGAGGTCAGGAGCACCGCATCCGAGCAGTCATTGAAGTAGCGAGGGTTCACACCGAGCCGCGCCGCGTCTGCACCCGAGATCACCTGACGCCCGGGCATGAAACGCGCTGCGACACCCACGTAGACCTGCGGTGCGCGAAAGTACGGATGGGTCTGGTTGGTGTACATGTGCTCCAGCGGCCCATCCCCGAAGGCCATGGGCGCCGACTCGGTCCAGTGGATGAAATCTACCGAGGTCGCGCGGCTGACGGTCCGAAACCCGGAGTAGCCACCACCGGACCACGTACGCAAATAGCACGCGTAGCACTGCTCGGCCTCCGACCAGAACGCGACGTTCTGCGAGTCGAACATCCCGTCGGTGATCACGGGCTCCTCTTGCAGTCTGTTCCAGCGCAGACCGTCCGGCGACGTCCAGGCCACGAGACCGGAGTGTTCATTGCCGCCCAGGGCCTTGAATCTCTCGGCGGGGTCCACACCCTCCCGGCCGTCGAGGAATGGACTGAAGTTGTGCGTGACGGGAGCCACACCAGCCAGGATGACGTTGTTGCGAAGGGTCCCATCGACCTCAAACAGCCCGAGGTCCGGGCGGGACCACCGGACTCCGTCGGTTGATATGGCGACGCAGGTGGTCTCGCGGTTGGTGCCGTCCGCACCCGCTTCCGGGAGGCCCCGGTAGTAGAGGAGGTATCGGTCTCCGTCAGCAATTACCGTTGAGTACCCACAGAAGGGCCCCTCCCAGGAGCGGTCGAAGTGGAAGACGGCCCCCTCGTCGCGTGGCTGCCCCAGCTCAAGCTGCACGCCGTCCATCGATGCGATGAGGTGTCGGTCGACGAAGACCTGACGCTGCGAACCCACGTCGATGGGCTGAAGCTGCTCTTGGGCTGATGCCACAGCGGACACCGAGAAGATCACCATCCACCCTAGACCGATTCTTGTCATGGCCCCAGAGTCGGGCGCGTCGGAGCCCGCGTCAAGCAACTGCGACCTGGGACGCATTGGGCTGGCCTGATCCCACTACTTGCCTGATTCTGGAGGATCGAACTGGGGGGCCCGAATCAGGATCTCAAAATCCTGGGCCAGGAACTGGCACTCTCCGCCCTCGTCTTCGCAGACGAAATAGAAGGCCGTTCCGCGAATGGTCGCGGGCAGTGTGGGGGAGGCCGGGGGCTTGGTGAGATCGGGCTGCGGAGGTCGCACCTCGAACTCGGCCAGCAGGGCGGCATCGGGATCGGTGGGGGAGGTGGCCGTCAACAACTGGCGGGGCGTGTTCCAACCCGAGGGGACATCGATCCAGATCTTGGCTGGCCCCGCGGCCGGTTCAAAGTGTGCGCCATTCGTGGGTCGCAAGACCAGATGGATGCGCGAGCTTCCGGCGGGCTCGCGTACCCGCTTGGAGGTTACGCCGGTGTGCAGACACACGGTCGACTCGAGCTCGATCAGGTGCTTGCTATCTCGCTTGAGGGCCGCCTCAGGATCGGGATGGATGTTCTGGATGTTGCGGATGGGAATCTCCCGCGTGCCGCTGGCGAGCTCCGCCCCGGACAGCGGGATCTGGATCGGGTGCGGGACTGAACCTGCGGCAATCAGGGTCGTCTGCGCTTCCTCGACCCAGTCATAGAAGGGGTAGGGCTTGTCGAGGCGCGGTCCCCACTGCTGGATGCGCCGTCTCCAGATGTACTGCGAAGGCCGCCGGCCGAGAGCGGCCATCCAGGCGTCAAGCGCCCGCTGGAAATCCCCTGTTCGGCGATGTTCGCTGTCATAGCGCATGCGCAGCGCCACACCGTGGTGAAAGGTTAGGGCAGGGTCGGCTTCCGGCGCCAGGGCCGCTTTCTCCAGGGTCTCCAGTACATCCGCATAGGCTGCCCCGTCGAGACGTTCTTCCCCCGTGGTTCTGCTCCAGAGCAATCGACTCAGCGCGGCTTGGGCCTTGTCACCCGAGGAGCGTGCGGCGGCACGGGTCGAGGGCGGCACAATGCCGGGATAGGGTCGACGGGCAGCTGGGCCGGGCTTCGCTGGAGGGGTGGCCATCCAGCCCTCCACCACCTGCTCTTCAATGCGTCGCACATCCAGTCGCCCGGGGCTGATGACACCGGCCTCGTCCACTGCGAGGACCACGGGCACAGCCGCAGAGCCCGTCAAGTTGAAGGGGTCCCAGAGAATGGGCCACTCAATGCCCTGCCACTGGGCGTACAGCCTGCAGCGGTCGGGATGCTGCTCCTGGGTGATTCCGATCACGACCAACTCCCCCGACTCACGCAGGGCTCTTGTCTTCTCGTGCCAGACCGGCACGTGTTTTCTGCAGCCTGCTCACCAGGAGGCGAACTGAATCAGGAGCACCTTCTTGCCACGCAGGTCAGCCAGATCCACGGTTGCCTTGCCGTCGATCGTGGGAAGGACGAGAGCTGGCAGGGCCTCGCCCGGTTGGACCAAGCTCACCGACCAGTCTTGGTTGGCATGAACGGATTCAATAAGGAGCGGGCCGATCAGGGCCAAGGTCGTAGACAATCGCATGCCCGACCTTCACCCATGTCCGTGCAGGGGGCAAGGAAATTGCCAGCGGCCCGTTATTGGGGCGGGCAGGCCTCGTTCATCAGGCTCAGCATCGAGGTGATGGACTCTTCCAGCCCGTGGGTAACCGCGCGCGCGACCAGCGCGAAGCCGATGTTCAACTCCTCCATGTGGGGCAATGCCGCCACGGGGGCAACGTTGCCATGATCGAGCCCATGCCCAGCATTGACCCGTAGGCCGATGGAGGTGGCGTGTTCCGTGGCACGTAGCAGCCGCTCGAGCTCGGCCTCACGCTCCCGGTCCGTGGCGTTGGCGTAGGGGCCCGTGTGCAATTCCACGAAGGGGGCACCCACTTCACGGGCGCCATCGAGCTGGGCGAGATCAGGATCCACGAACAAGCTCACCAGTCCACCCCGTTCCGTCAGCGCCGGCACTGCTTCGAGAAGCCGAGCCTGCTCTGCGATAACGTCGAGCCCGCCCTCCGTAGTCACCTCGGAGCGGTTCTCCGGTACGAGGCAGAATGCGCCCGCCCCGCTCTCCAAGGCGATTCCGATCATCTCGGAGTCCAGGCTGCACTCGAGGTTGACCAGAGCGTCGGTGCTCTCAAGCATGCGCGTTACGTCGGCGTCCTGGATATGCCGCCGATCCTTGCGGAGATGGAGCGTCAGCCCATGCGCTCCGGCTTCCAGGCAACGGAGCCCCCAGGCCACTGGATCGGGGAAGGCCTCACGCCGCGCCTGGCGCAGGGTGGCGATGTGGTCGATGTTGACGTGCAGACGGGGCATAGTGGGGGAGTCCGGGCTCGGGCCCATGGTACTCGACCGAGGCGGTTTGAGTCTCGCCGCCAAGCGCGTACTCTGCACCCATGCGCATCATCGCCGGTGAGTTCAGAGGCCGCCGCCTCGTTGGCCCTCCCGACCGGGATACGCGACCGATGTTGGATAGGGTTCGAGAGGCACTCTTCTCTACCTTGGGCGACCGGGTCGAAGGCGCGCGCGTTCTGGACCTGTTCGCCGGCACCGGCAGCCTGGGATTGGAGGCCCTGAGCCGGGGAGCGAAGGAGGCCCGCTTCGTGGAGCGCGATCGTCGTGCCCTGGAGCGCCTGGCGGACAACGTGCAGACACTGGACCTGCGGGACCGTGTTCGCACCACCCGCGGCGACGCCCTCAGCCCTTCCAACTGGAGCCTTGGTGAAGCGGAGTCCGGCGTACGGCCCGATCTGGTCTTCATGGATCCGCCCTATCCGCTGATCCGGACACGCAAGGGCCGTGCCTCATTGATCGCCGCCCTAGATCTCTTGCTGAATGGCGCCACCGCACCCGGTGCGACTCTCGTGCTGCACACGCACCCGCGCGATCTGCGAGGCACGGAGCTCATCACTCTGTGCCATGGCCATACCCCCGAACCGCGGGTCTACGGCAACACGGCGCTCTGGTACTTGCAAGCGGGCCACGACGCAGAGGCGGACTGATTCGGGTCAGACCACCTAGGGACTACTCCGAATAGTCTTCTTCATTGAACGACTCCGGTCTTTGAGCGGGGCGGATGTACGACCGGGGTCCGAAGGCGTCCACGTATTCGCCATCGGGGGAAACAATGATGCCCCGGTGGTTGGCATGGTCGAGCACGACCAACTCACCGGCTTCATTGAATACCAGCCCGCGCGGCGAGTCGAAGGAGCCCCTGATCAGACCGCGGGTTCCGAAGCGCGACACCTCCTCGCCCGTCTGGTTGAAGACGAGAACACGGTGGGCACCGGAGTCACTTACGTACACGCGCCCATCAGCGCCCACGGCCACGCCGTGGGGTACCTCCAAGACGCCTGCCCCCAGCACTTGGGCTTCGCCCTCGCCCAGAGGCCAGCGCACCACGCGTGCACCGGCCCGATCCGTCACATAGAGAGCTTCCCCGTCGGGAGTCAGGGCCATATCCACGGGCTCCTTCAATTGATTGGCGCTTGTTCCATGTCCGCCAAGGCTGCGCATGTAATTCCAGCTAGAGTCGTACTCGTGCACCATCGCGTTGGCGCCATCCAAGACAAGCAGAGCGCCGTCTTTTCGAGTGGTTACCGCGATGGGTTTCACAATCCAGGGGAGCTCGGTTGAGCCCGTGGCTGTGGGCTGTTGGAAATCGAGCATCCTCACGGCAGAGACCATCTCGAAGTCCTGTTCGATTTCCTTGTTGGGGTCGTGCCGGAAGGTGAGCTCGTGCAGCCGGCGGTTGCCCGTGTCACAGACCAGCAGAGAGCGGCGCTCGTAGTCGATGGAGAGGCCGGTCGGTTGTCGGAACAGCCCCAGGCGCCTGCCGCGTCCCCCGGTGCGCGAGACCAGGATGGGGGGGAGGCGCTCTTCGGGCCGGGGCTGGCGGATGTCGTGAATCAGCACCTCGGCGGTCTCGGGTTCCACGATGACGAGGATGGGTCCGTCGCTGGCCAGGTGCATTCCATAGTGGGCGGCCGCCTGCCCGGTCACCAGGCGCTGTGTGTCGGGCTCGGGCTGGGCACCGGCAGCGCGCGCGAAGACCTGGGCGCGTCCATCCCAAGGCTCGACGAGAACCGCGAAGCTGCCATCGGGGGACACGGCCACGTCCCTTGGGTAGTGCATCTTGCCCCGGCCCTCTCGAGGGCGGATGGCGTGGATTCCGAGGATGTAGTTGGGCGAGGCCACGCTGGAGCGTGCCTTGGATGGAGGCATGATGGCGGAGAAGGGGAACACCTGGACGCGGTGGTTTTCGAAGTCCGTGACTAGCAGCTTGTCCCCATCGCGTCCAAGTCCCTGGGGTGTCGCGAAGGTTCCGGGAAAGAACCCGAACTCCCCAAGGAAACTCCAGGTGCCGTCGCCGTCGACTGAGAGAACGCGGCTGCCCCCTGAATCCAGGACGACGGTGTCTCCGTCGGGACCCAGCATTACGTCACTCGGCCAAGAACCTCGCTCCGCATCGGGCAGAGCCCGTGTGCGCAGATGGGTTCCCTTGTGGTCAAAGACCTGCACCCGTCTGTTGCCACGGTCGGCGACCACGATCTCCTCGCGGTTGGCATCGATACCGACAGGTGTGTGGAACTGCCCGGGCCCGGTCCCCAGACTTCCGAAGGCTGCCACCCGATTGCCTTGCGTGTCAAAGACCAGGATGCGGTGGTTGCCGCTGTCACTGACAAAGCGCTTGCCATCGGGTGCCACGGCAACTCCCAGGGGAAGGCACATGGGGTCAGCGGTGGGGGAGATGACTTCGAGTTGCTTCCCATCCTTGTCGAAGACCCGCACTCGGTGGGCCGAGGTCTCCACCACGTGGATCTGCTGCCGAGGCCCTACGGCCACCGAGCTGGGCGTGGCGAGGCCGTGGATCGTGTGCACCCACGACCCCAGGTGGGTGGGTGAGTCCTGGGCCGCAAGAGGCAGGGCGCAAGCAAGGAGAGCAAGGGGGCCGAGCATGAGGGGATCTTAGCGCTCTACCGTGCGGCCTGTGGAATGCTCGGCGACACAAGCTCTCCATCCGGAAAGAGTCGCCCCCTTTGGGTGTCGCACCCGCAGAGGTCATTAGCCCGTTGGGTGGCTGCTCCCGAGTGCCCGTTCCGCACCATCTGGGCCCTCGATCCGCTGAGGTGCTAGGATCACAGGGCTCGCGTTTCAATGCCCAGCCCACACCCACACGCCATGCAACGTCCACTCGCTCTCCTGTTTGTCGTCGCTCTCGCCGCAGTGGCTCTCGCCCACGATGACGACCCCAAGATTCTGCATCGCCTGCCCCCCTGGAGCGGTCCGGGTCACGTACCTGGGAGCGTACTGAACAACCTGCTGGCGACCACACCGGGCACACCGGGCGGGACCATGTTTGGGCTTGGAGATCAGACGGGTACGGGTTCCATCACCTTTCCGAGGAAGGGCGTGCAGTTGCTCTCGTGGTTGCCCCCCGAGTGGATCGACCCCAACTCCAAGGGTGCCAATGACTGCTGGGGCTACGTTTCACCATCCGGTCGCGAGTACGCCATCATCGGTCTGCAGATGGGTACGGGTTTCGTCGAGATCACGGATCCTTCGGCACCCAATGTCGTGGCCGTGATCCCAAACGCGGGCTCTCTGTGGCGTGACATCAAGACCTTTGGCACTTACGCCTATTCGGTTACGGAAGCGGGCGTGGGAGTCCAGGTTATCGATCTGGCCCAGATCGACTCGGGGGTTGTAACTCTTGCGAATACGGTGACCACCGGTGGTGTGCTCGACACCCACAATGCCGTTATCGATGAGGCGTCGGGATACCTCTACCGTGCCGGGGGGACCGGCCGAGGCTTGCGGGCCTACGACCTGAACGCCGACCCGGTCAATCCACCCTTTGTGGGTCAATGGAATGGGCGCTACGTGCACGATGCCCAGGTGGTGACCTACACCAGCGGACCCTACGCCGGGCGTCAGATTGCCTTTTGTTGCGGTGGCCTGAACAACGGAAGCACCATGACTGGCGTGATCGTCTTGGACGTCACCAACAAGAGCAACATGTACGTGCGGGACTACGGCTACTACTCCAATCCCGCCTACTCCCACCAGGGCTGGCTCTCACCCGACCGCCAACTTTTCTACGTCAATGACGAGAAGGATGGAAGCGGTCAGAAGACGCGCACCATAGTAATGGACGTTTCGGATCTCTCGAACCTGAAGCACACGGCAAGCTTCAGCTCGAAGGCCCGGGCCATCAGCCACAACCTGTACACCAAGGGCAACAGGATCTTTGAAGCCAATTACCGGGCAGGCCTGCGCGTGTTTGACTCAACCAACCCCTTGGCCCCAACAGAGATCGGTTGGTTCGACACTTGGCCCAGCGACGACGCGACCCGCTTCAACGGTCTTTGGAGCAACTACCCCTACTTCCCCAGTGGTGTGGTCATTGGTAGTGACCTGGAGAAGGGTCTCTTCGTCTGGTGGATTGGCAAGGCGCTGGTCTCCTTCTCCTATCCCCAGGGCACGCCGGAGTTGGCTGCGGTGGCTGGTGAGAAGATCCAGGTCAAATTGAAAGAGGACACACCTGGAGATCTGCAGGTGGGTAGCGAGCGCCTCTACTACGACCTTGGCAGCGGCGTTATCGAGGCTCCTCTCACTGCATTGGGCGCCGGCCTCTACGAGGCGGCCTTGCCCGAGTTGGACGTCGGCCAAGAGGTGCGATGGTTCGTGGGGGCACGGTCCACCAACGGAATTCTGTGGACGTCGCCTGCGGAGGCGCCCTATTCGAACTGGTGGGCCATCGGTGGAGACGGCGCAGTGTCCTTGTTCGACGACGACATCGAACAGGATCAGGGTTGGACGGTGGGATCGAGTACGGACACGGCCCTGAATGGAGTCTGGGAACGCGGGGATCCGCCCGGGTCCGCTGCTGAGCCTTCGGAGGATCACACACCCACGGGTACCGACTGCTGGTTCACGGATGCGGGCGCCCACCTGACCGGCAAGACCACCCTCACCTCGCCTCTCCTCGATATGAGTGGCTCCGCGCGCCCGATCGTCCGGTTCTGGTACTGGCTCTCGGATGGGGGTGACTTCTTCCAGGACGCCCAGGACCATCTGACGGTTCGCATCTCCAACGACAACGGACAGACCTGGCAGAAGGTGACCAGGATCAAGGTCAACCAGGTCGCTGCTGGGGATTGGATCCGCTATTCCTTCCCGTATCCCGAGGGTCTGGCGGTTTCCAATGCGGTGCGCCTGAGGCTGGAAGCGGAAGATGGGGGCCCTGCAAGCGAGCTCGAGGTGGCCCTGGATGATGTCTTGGCCCTTCAGCCCTGGGGCGGCTGCGACTGGAAGAACTACTGCGTCGCAGCTCCCAACTCTGCCGGTTCGGGCGCGCTCATGGCCGCCAGCGGATCGACCAGCCTGAGTGCCAACGACCTGGTCTTGGATGTATCGGGCCTGCCCGTCGGGCAGTTCGGCATGTTCTTCTACGGGTCACAGGCCACCCAGGTGCCCGTGATGGATGGTTTCCTGTGTGTCGGAGGCCCCTTGTTCCGCTACCCGGTACAGCACGCCGACTCGTCGGGCAACATGAGCCTCGCCATCGACCTCAACACGCCGGTGGCCCAAGCCGGCCGGGTCTTCATCGGCTCGGAGTGGAACTACCAGCTGTGGTACCGCGATCAGGCTGCCGGCGGCGCAGGATCGAACTTCTCGGACGGACTGCAAGTGCGTTTCTGCCCCTAGCGTCCCTCGGGTCGTGACCTGTGCGGTGGGGATCGGGGGGGACGCTCATTGGTCGTCTCCGTCCTTGTCCGGGGGGTCGGTGGGCGTTGTCTTGGACCCTTCCTCCTCCTTCTTCTTGAGGAGGGCTTCGAGACGCTGTTTCACCTTGAGTGTGCCTGGGTGCTCGTCGCCCAGCGTGCGGCGCCTTGCCTCCAGCCCCTCGCGGTAGAGCAGCTCGGCCTCGTCGAGCCTGCCTTGGGCGTGGAGCAGGCCGCCCAGGTTGTTGATCGAGATCAGGGTGTACGGGTGCTCGTCGCCCAGCATGCGGCGGCAACCCTCCAGCGCCTCGCGCAAGAGCGGCTCGGCATCGTCGAGCTTGCCTTGGTCCCGGAGCAGGCCGCCCAGGTTCACGATCGAGTTCAGGGTGGAGGGGTGCTTGTCGCCCAGCGTGCGGCGCCTTGCCTCCAGCCCCTCGCGCAAGAGCAGCTCGGCCTCGTCGAGCCTGCCTTGGGCGTGGAGCAGGCCGCCCAGGTTGCCGAGCGAGACCAGGGTGTACGAGTGCTCGTCGCCCAGCGTGCGGCGGCAACCCTCCAGCACTTCGCGCAAGAGCGGCTCGGCATCGTCGAGCTTGCCTTGGGTCTTGAGCAGGCGGCCCAGGTTGCCGATCGAGCCCAGGGTGCCTGGGTGCTCGTCGCCCAGCGTGCGGCGGAGTCCCTCCAGCGCCTCGCGCAAGAGCGGCCCAGCATCGTCGAGCTTGCCTTGCTGGTAGAGCAGGCTGCCCAGGTTGCCGATCGAGATCAGAGTGTCAGGGTGCTCGTCGCCCAGCGTGCGGCGGAGTCCCTCCAGCGCCTCGCGCAAGAGCGGCTCGGCATCGTCGAGCTTGCCTTGGGTCTTGAGCAGGCGGCCCAGGTTGTTGATCGAGGCCAGGGTGGAGGGGTGCTCGTCGCCCAGCGTGCGGCGGAAGCCCTCCAGCCCCGCGCGCAAGAGCGGATCGGCTTCGTCGAGCTTGCCCTGGGCCGTGAGCTGGGTGCCCAGGTTGATGAGCGAGACCAGGGTGTCTGGGTGCTCGTCGCCCAGCGTGCGGCGGAATCCCTCCAGCGCCTCGCGGAAGAGCGGATAGGCTTCGTCGAGCTTGCCCCGGGTCTTGAGCAGGTGCCCCAGGTCGTTGATCGAGGTCAAGGTGTCTGGATCCTCGTCGCCGAGTTCCCGTCTGCGGATCTCGAGCGCCTGCTCCTGGGGCTCCATGGCCCGCTCCAGGAGTCCCAGTTCCCGCAGCGTGCTGGCCACCGTCTGCAAGAGTTGCGCCTGCACGAGTGGCTGCTCCTCGAAGTTCTCCAGAGCCTTGAGCGCCCCTCCAAACACCTCCTTGTCCAGTACCGCGAGCGCCAGATCCGTGAAGTTCGCGCCGGCCAGCAGCTTCTCGAGCGCGGCCTGTTCTTCCTCCAGCACTGTTGGCTCGCGCCCCGCCCGCTCCCCCGCGGCCCGCGCCCGCTCCAGCACCATGGACCGGATCGTCAGGCCCATGGCCGCCGCGTCGACACCCGAGAGCTGCTCGGCCTGGAAGTCCGATACCTGCTGCAGTTCCTCGGCGCGCTGTGCCTCCCGCTGCGCGCTCTCCTGCGCCAGGAGTTTTTGCGTTTCAGCCTCAGCGCGTTGCTCCTCGGCCCGCCTGGCGCTTTCGTCCGCGCGGTCGCGCTCGTCCACGAGGTCCGCATTGGCCTCGGCCAGCTCCCGGCTGCGCTCTTCGAGGGTCTCGGCCCGGCTGGTCGCCAGCTCGGCGCTCTTCTGAGCTCGGTCGGCATTCTCCACCGCCAGCAGCCCCAGCCAGCTGATCACCACCAGCGCCGCAGCCGCCACACCAGCCACCGCCGACTTCGTCGGGTTGCGCCTGACCCACTTGACCGCCCGCTCGACCGTGCCCGGCGGCCGCGCCAGGATCGGCTCGTCAGCCAGGTGCCGTCGCAGATCCGCCGCAAGCTCCGCCATGGTGGTGTAGCGCCGGTCGGGATCCTTCTCCAGCGCCTTGCCGCAGATCACCGCCAGGTCCCTGGGCACTTTTGAGCGCAACTCGTTCGGTGGGGGCGGGTCCACCACCAGGATCTTGTGCGCCACCTGTTCGGTCGTGTCCCCCTCGAAGGGCCGCACCAGGGTCAGCATCTCGTACAGCACGACCCCCAGGCTGAAGATGTCCGTGCGGTGATCCAGGCCCATGCGCTTGGCTGCCACCTGCTCGGGGCTCATGTAGAAGTAGGTGCCCACCAGATCCCCGGCCAGGGAGATGGAGTGCTCGTCGGTCAGCTTGGCGAGACCGAAATCGGAGACCTTGGGGTGCTCATCGGGGGTGACGAGGATGTTGGCCGGTTTGAGGTCGCGGTGGATGACGCCGGCGGCGTGCGCCACCTCCAGGGCGTCGGCCACCTGCGCCAGGAAATCCGCCACGTGGCGGTAGTAGTCCCCGGGCAGCTCATCCTCCTCGCGCATGGCGTCCAGGGAGCGGCGCAGGTCGCAGGCCTCCTCCACCAGCTCCATGGCGATCCAGTGCAGGCCCTCGTCTTCCCCAGTGCCGTGGATCGAGACGATGCCCGGGTGGGCAAGCCGGCCGCCGGCGCGCGCCTCGCGCGCGAAGAAATCCAGGCCCTTGGAATCGACGCGCTCGGGCAGCAGCAGCTTCAGGGCCACACGGCGCGAAAGGGAGAGCTGCTCCGCCTCCCAGACCTCTCCCATGCCCCCGCGGCCGAGGATTTGCACAAGGGTGAAGTCGCCCAGGGTCATGCCCTCGCTGACGCGGAAGCCGCTGGCGGCGGGGGCCGAAGAGGGGCGCGAGGCGCGGTGTAGGCCCGGGCCGGCTTCGTCCAGGGTAGAGGGGAAGGTCACGTCGCCCAGTATATCCTGAGTCCGGTGGCGGTTGCTGGCGGTCGCCCCGAGGGCTGCTCTTGGTCCAACTGGAGAGTTCCCAAGCAGCCATCAACCGCTCAGGGCTCCTGATCAGACAAGCCGCCCCTCAAATCTGCGGCAAGGCGTACCCTTCGCGTCGCTGTCCATCCAGCCATTCATTCTCGGTCAGGTTCTCGTCTGACCCCTGCACATCGGTGAAGCGCCAGGTCTTGGGGTTCCAGTGCAGTTCCCGGCGGTGGCGATAGGCCAGGTTCAGGAGGTGGCACACGGCCGCGCTGCCCGCTCCCACGTCGACGTCACAGACGGGCCTGGCGCGCGAGTGGATGCACTCCAGCCAGTTCGCGGCGTGGTTGGCGGGCCGCGGCAGGCGCTCGTCGTCTTCGCCGAACTCGCGCTTGAGGATGTCGTCGGGGACGCTGGAGATGCGACCGCGGTCCACGTGCAGCATGCCGCCCTCTCCGATGAACGTCGTCCCATTGGGTCCGCCGTGGATGAGGCGCGTGCCGTCGTCGTAGACCACGGACGCACCACGCAGGGCACTGGGATCGCTAGGAGGAATGACGTGTACGGGACCCGAGCCGTCGCGCTTGAGGCCCCATTGACCGATGTCGATGTGGTGCGCGCCCATGTCTGCTACACCCCCGCCCGCGTACTCCTGATAGGAACGCCATTGGGGGTAGTGATTGTGCACACCGCGCGGGCTGAGCACGCTGCTGTAGCCGCGTTCGGGAACGGGACCCTGCCATCGGTCCCAGTCCAGTCCGGGCTCGGCGTCTTCCGTGGCCAGGTCGCAGGCCCGCGACGGATCCCCGACCCCGACGTTGATGGTCAGCACCCGTCCGAGGTGTCCGTTGCGCACGTGCTCGCAGGCATCGACGAAGCGCTTGCCGTACTCGGTGCGCTGCTGGCTCCCGGTCTGGAAGACGATCCCGTGCTTGCGCACCACCTCGATGACGGCCTGTGCTTCGCGCAACGAGTTGGTCAGAGGTTTCTCGCAGTAGATGTCCTTGCCCGCGATGGCGGCGTCAACGATCTGGTTCGCGTGCCAGTGGTCGGGCGTGGCGATGACGACCGCGTCGAGGCCGGGCATCTGCAGGAGCTCACGGTGATCGAGGAACGTGGCGCAATCGCTGTCGCCATAGCGCTCATCCACCCGGCGCTTGCCGTCCTCCCGCCTGTTCGTGTCCACATCACAGACGGCTACGACCCGGAACCCGTCCTGTGCCAGGAAGGCTCCATTCATGAGGTTGCGGCCGCGGATGCCGATGCCGATCACACCCAGGTGCACCTGATCCTGCGGCGAGAACCGCGCCCTTCGTAGGGGACCGGTCCACAGGGCGGGGGTCACCGCGGCGGCGGCGACGAACTGACGACGGTTCATGGCGATGGGTTGGGACATGACAAGGCTCCTTGTCAGTCAACCTACGGGCAGAGGCCCGTTCGCCGCTACACCTGTTTGCGCAGGGCTCCGCTGGTCGCGTGCCCGTCCTGACCTCAGCGGGCTCGTCCGCTTGGTCTGCCTCGCCGGGAACCTGCTCCCGCTCCCGACCGCATGCGCTGGCGCCGCTTGCCGCCCTTGGACAGCTTGTGCTTGGGTTTGCCCGAACGACCTGCGGTCGCGTCGGCGACGCCCGCTCCGAAACTCTCTCGCGGGGTGTGGCTCTCGTTCGTCGTACTCGTGGCTTGTGCGGTCTTGTAGCTGCTCCCGGCTCCAGCGAACTTGCGTCGCACCGAGGGCTTCTTGTTCCAGCCGCCCCCCTGGGGTCGTCCCTGGGGTCGTCCCTGGGCGCGTCCTGTGGATCGTTCACGCACCCCGCCGGAGAACTCCTTCAGGTCGATGCGCTGGATCTGCATGTTCAGTTTGCGCTCGATGGCTTGTACGCCGGCGAAGTCCTCTCCCGTGACGAAGGTGCAGGCCTTGCCGCTCTGTTCGGCCCGACCCGTGCGGCCGATGCGGTGCGTGTAGGCATCGGGTGTGTTCGGGATGTCGTAGTTGATCACGTGGCTGATTCCCGCCACGTCGATTCCCCGTGCCGCGATGTCGGTGGCAACGAGGACGTTGTAGCGACCCTCGCGGAAGCCCTGCATGGCCCGCTGGCGCTGTCCCTGGCTCATGTTGCCCTGCAGGGCGATGGCGTTCATGCCTGCCCGCTCGAGATCCCGGGCCAGACGCCGGGTGCGATGCTTGGTGCGCAGGAAGACGATGGCCGAGGTGAAGTTCTGCTCGTGCAACAGGTGTGTCAAAAGATCTGTCTTGCGGCTTTGCTCCACTGGGTAGAGCGCGTGCTCGATGGTCTCCATGGGCGCCGTGATGGCCAACTCGACCACGTGCGGGTTGTGCAGCAGGTTGTCGGTCAGGCTGCGGATCTCGCGCGGCATGGTGGCGGAGAACAGCAGGTTCTGACGCCTCTCGGGCAGTTGCTTGATGATGCGCTTGATGTCGGGCAGGAAACCCATGTCGAGCATGTGGTCGGCCTCGTCGAGAACCAGGACCTCCAGCCCGTCGAGGCGCACGTCCTTGCTGCCCATCAGGTCGAGCAGTCGCCCGGGGCAGGCGACGATGACGTCGGGTCGGCTGCGCAGGGCGCGCTTTTGGGGCACGGCGCTGACGCCGCCAAAGACCGTGATGGGGCGGATGTTGGTGAACTTGCCCAGCATCTGGAAGTCGCCGTGGATCTGCATGGCCAGCTCGCGCGTGGGCGCGAGGACCAGGGCCCGCGGGTTCTGTCCGCGGCTGGCCACAAGGCGCTCGATGATGGGCAGCGCGAAGGCGGCGGTCTTGCCCGTGCCGGTCTGGGCCAGGCCGAGCACGTCGCGGCCTTTGAGCACTTGGGGAATGGTCTTGGCCTGGATGGGCCGGGGCTCGCTGAAGCCCGCCTCGGTTACGGCGCGCAGAATGTTTTTGTCCAGCCCGAAGGACGCAAATGCGTTCTTCGACCCGGTGGGTCGTTTACCTGTCATGTTGACTGATGTCCTGAAGAGGGTCGTGTGCCGGCGATAGGGTCGCCAGGTCCAACCTATCCAGCAGGAACAAGTCAGCTACGGTGAGGCGCGGTTCGCACTCGTGCCATGGGGCAACGGGCGGTTTCTGCTGCGCGCAGGGGTCGCAAAGGTGCGACCGGGGCAAGGAATCCTAGGAGTTCAATCACCCGTGGGCTAGGGGACGATCCGGATTCTGAGCCCGATAGTCCAGATTGAAGCCTCCAAGTACAGCTTCTTCCACCCCTTGTGGCCCGGAGATCGACCAATTGCAAGCGCCTCAAAGCGAGAAGCCCCACCCCGCCCCGTGCACCAGACTGGTCGTCAGTAGCCTCGGTTGTCACAAGAACGACTGATTGCCTACTCTGTCTCAACGGGCGATGCGGGGTTACTTGAGCCGCCGATTCGATCGCCCCGCCTCTTTTGGATCCGACACTCTCTCCCCACGCGCATCCCAAGATGAAACTGAAATCGCATTCTGACTGATCCCGATTCGTCCACCCAACGGCTCTCGCTCTGGCCGCAATTCTGATCACGGCATGCGGAGGAGGAGGAGGCGGCGGCGCCTCGGATACCAAGGCCCCTGTGGCCAAGATCCTCTTTCCCCATCCGGGTTGTCAGGTCTCGGGTACCACGCTAACGGTGCGTGGTACGGCTTCAGATGGATCGGCAATAGAGTCGGTCAGCGTGAACGGCGTGGAAGCCACCACCCTCAATGGCTTCGCTGACTGGCAAGCCGAAGTGGCCATTGGCATTGGCTCAACAGTCCTGGTGGTCAGCACTGCCGACAACAAGGGCAACGCGTCCACGGCGGCCGCGACTTCCAGTGTGGATTGTAGCGGGAGCCTATGGGCCAACCCGATGATGGTAGACGCGGATCCTGCCACAGACACGCTCATCGTCAGTGACTGGATGAGGGACACGCTGGTTGAGGTGGACCCTGTCACCGGGGTTCGTTCAGTCATCGTGGGGCCGGCAACGGATCCCGACCTGAGCATGCGCTGGGTCCTTAGGGCGATGGCCATGGATGCGGCATCCAATAGGATGTTGATGGTGGGTGGAGACAAACTGATAGAGGTGGACTTGACCACCGGCGTAAGAGGCTTGCTGTCCGATTGGGGGGCTGTCGGCAAGGGTGCCGGCCCTATTCTTCCCTATGAAACCGGTCTCGCCGTTTCTGCGGATGGAACAACGGCCTACCTGACGGACGCCGTCCTGGATGCTCTGGTTAGGATAGACCTCGCCACTGGCGACCGGACGATCATCTCCGATGACGTGACAGGGTCCGGTCCGATCTTAGGTACTCCGGTCGGCATCTACCTGGATGAGCCGCTGACTAGGGCGCTCATCGCCGACTACGCCCTGGATGCTCTGTTCAAGATAGACCTTGCCACTGGCGACCGGACGATCGTTTCTGACGAACTCCTGGGAGCCGGTGATCTCACTAAACCAAGGGACCTCGCCTACGACCCGGTGGCGGACCGGGTGTTCTTGACGGACTACGGCATCGGCGGAGAGAACTCCAAAGTGGTGGTGGTGGATATCACGACCGGAGGGTTGACGGTGATCTCGGACAACGCCACAGGCGCGGGCGATCCGCTGTACAAGCCCCGTGGTTTGGTTTGGGATGCGAGTAGGGCCCGCATTCTGGTCCTGAATCAGGAGTTGGCGTCCTTGGTATCCGTGGATCCTTCGACCGGAGATCGCAGCCCCTTCAGCGATGTGGGCGTTGGAGAGGGTGGTGGATTCATCGGGCAGTGGGGCGCGGTCCGGCTTGACGCGGCGAACAATCGACTGATCTGCGGCGATCCAGGCAACTCTCTTGGTGGCAGCCTGATTGAAGTTGATCTGACGACAGGCGACCGCTCCATCTGGATGGACCCGTCCCTGGTCTCCCCTGGTGATTTGGGTACGTTTGCTCTCTCGAACGAGTCGGGGTTGGCCTACCTTCAGGAAGGTGAGGCAGAGGTAATCTCCATCTTTGATCCGGTAGCGGGAACGTTGACACCCTTCGTCACAGGGTATGAGCCAATGGCTCTGATCGTGGATGACGCCGACCGATCCCTACTTGTTCTTGACTACGACAGCTTGAGCCGCGTCGATTTGGCAACGGGCGCCATCACGGTGGTAAGCAGCGCCGCGGTGGGGACCGGACCCGACATCGAGGGGCCCACTGGGATGGCTGTGGATGAGAGTTTCGCATCGGCGTGGATTCCCAACGACGATGGTGAAGCACTCTTGCGCGTGGACCTGACAAGTGGAGACAGGGTTATCGTCTCAGACAACGACTCCATTGGAACCGGCGTTCCATTCATCAACATGGGGGAGTTGGCCGTGGATGTGGACGCGGGGTTGGCCTACATGGCGCAACACAATAGTCTGATGGACGTTGACACGACCTGCATCCTGGTGATTGACCTCGCTAGCGGTGATCGTAGGGCGATGACATTGGATGCGGATTCATCGCGCTCGCCATTGGGCTTCCCTCGATTCCTGGCCCGGGATCCAGCCACGGGCCTGATCTACGCAACGGATTACGGAATGGGAGGATCCGTTTTCGTCGTGGATCCCGTCTCTGAGTGCAAGGCCATCCTCTCCTCGGGCCAATAGACCCGCCGCTCGGTTCGGGTGCCAATAGTTCCTCCCCCCCTCAGGCGGGGCGCACATCCCAAGGCGCACCCGATTGGCGCATGGGGAGGGATGAGCCGTGCAAGAGTCTTCCTGGCCTGTCTCGGCAAACCCCAAGAGGACTGTCACGCGATCGAGGTCCCGGACTGCTAGGTTGGGCCCATGCGTGCGATTGTCACCTGTCTGGCTCTCTGCGCCTGTGGGGGACCTGAAGAGCATGCGCCGCCCACGTCGGTTCCTACATCGGAGGCTTCCTTGCCCAACACCATCGAGGAAACCCGCGTCGAGGTCGGTGGCGCGTCGATCGTGACGCTCGTCGCAGGCCCACCGGATGCTCCCGCACTGTTGCTCCTGCACGGCGCGCGCTTCTCCAGCGAGACCTGGCGGGAGCTGGGCACGCTTGAGCACCTGGCCAGCGCGGGCCTGAGGGTTGTCGCGGTGGACCTGCCGGGTTACGGGGGCAGCACGTCGACCGAACTTGAGGCCGGAAAGTTCCTTGCTCAACTGGTCGAAGCATTGGGCTTGGAGCGCCCCGTTGTCGTTGCCCCATCCATGAGCGGCGCCTTCGCCTTCCCATTCGTCCTGGACCACGGCGCGAGTTGCGGGGGCTTCGTACCCGTGGCTCCGGCGGCCGTGGCTCGCCATGAGGCGCGCCTGAGTGAGATCCGGGTGCCGACCCTGGTCATGTGGGGCACGGCCGACAGCGTCTTCCCGGTCGCCGGTGCCGAGTCGCTGGCCGCCGCCATCCCCGATGCTGGGCTACTCTTGTTCAAGGGTGCCCCCCATCCGGCCTACCTGGACCAACCCGACCTCTTCCACGAGCGGTTGCTGGCGTTCGTGCGCTCGACCCGCTGAGTCAGCGCCGACGCGCGGCGACCTGCAACTCGACCCTGGCGCCGCCGGGCAGGCTGGCCACACCCACACAGGTGCGCGCCGGATAGGGGTCGGGGAACCTCTTGGCGTAGATTGCGTTGAAGTCGCCGTAGAGCTCCATGTCCAACAGGTACACGCGGGCTTCCACCACGTCTCCCAGGTTGATATCCAGGTCGGCCAGGGTGCGCTCCACGGCGTCGATGCAGGTCTCCACCTCGTGCTCAAAGCTGCCGCCGCGCTCACCGATCTTGCCTGCAACGAATACGAAGTCCCCAGCCACGACCGCGCTGGAGTAGGGGCCGATGGCACCCGCGTCCACGACGTGGCGGGTCGGTGATCCCGCGCAGGCGGCGAGCAAGGGTAGGAGAATCCAGATACGCATGGCCCAGAGGGTATCGCAAGGGCCTCAACCCGTTCCCGTTTTTCCGCATACGCGGAGCCGCATTCGTGCTCCCAGCCCTCCTTCCCTTCTTTGTCGCCCAGGCTGCCATTCACCACGGGAGGCCCCGGTGGTGGGTTCCATTCAGGCCCTGTAACGCCCGTGGGGGGTCGTCGAACACAGGGGTGACCGGGGTCTTTCCCCCGGGACGGCCACCCCCGTGGCGCAAGGCGGTTCAGCCAGCCCTCGCCGCCATCCCGCAACTCCTGACACCTTTTCCTCACATGAAGAATCCCAGCCAAGCACTGCTCCCCCTTTTGACCTCACTGTCAATCACCGCACTTCTCTCCACCCCTGCCCCGGCAGCTAGCTTCCGTGCCCTCGCGGCACCGGGTGACGTATTGGTTGTCGACGCTTCCGGCGCGGGAGACTTCCTGGACATTCAGGATGCAGTGGATGCATCCAGCCCGGACGACACACTCCTGATCATGGATGGCACCTACAGCGGTTTCAGTATCGACAACAAGGGGCTGGCCCTCTCCGCCGATTCAATCCTGACGCCCCGGGTGATCGGTCTCGTAACGCTCTCAGGTCTGGCCAAGGGGGAAGGCCTGAGCCTCTCCGGTCTGCACCTGAAGGCCGGTTTCACCGTTACCGGCTGCAAGGGCACGGTCATCTTTACGGAATGCACCATTGTTGAGCCCAGCCTCGCGGACGCTCACTCCACCACGCCAGAAGACGAGCCCGGAATGCACCAGGTGCTGGGCTGTGATGACGTTGTGTTCTCAGGCTCGTCCTTGATCGGCCGCGATGGGGATTCGTGGAGCTTCATGAGCGGCTGGAAAGAGGGCCAAGATGGAGCTGACGGCGAGAACGGACTCTGGGTCATGGACTCTACGGTGAGTCTGTATTCCTGTGTCGTCCAGGGAGGCGAGGGCGGATATTCCGAAGACGCCGGTGAGGTGGGCGGTGGGTTGGGCTGTGGATTTGCCTATAAATCCAATGGGGGGCATGGCATCTGTGCCCG
>DUDB01000061.1:0-831 GCA_012959525.1 Planctomycetota bacterium | reverse complement strand
GCGGTTTGCGCGGCGATCATTGGTGTTGTGGCAGTTGCAACTGGGACGAAAAGGACGGGCAGCCCGTCTACAACGACGGGACGGCCAGTGTGTTGTCGGGAAACGACCCCTTCTTGCACCTCGATAGCCCGTTGGTTGTTCGCGAGAGCGATCCAATGCCGTTGACCTTGACCGGACCGCAGGGCGCCAGATCTTGGATGGTCTATTCTCCCGCTTCGGCGTGGCGCTACCTGGGCCTTGATCTCGGCATCTTGCACCTGCGCAGCAATCAGCTGAAGTTCGTCTACCTGGGCAAGGTTCCCGGAAGTGGCTCCCTCCAGATTTCTATCGCTCCGCCCCTTCTGCCGCCGGGTGAAGAAGCCCTGCGTATCTACGTCCAGCCGTTCGCCTTGTTCGGCGGCTCGCGGTTGCTTGGCAACGTGCGTAGTGTGGTCGTGATTGACGACGCGCTCTAGGAGAGGTGGCAGCGGAGCGGGGATGGGCCATTCCCATCCCCGCTCTTTCGGGCGAAGCTAGGAGCGACCTCGGCTCTGCCACAAGGATCAACATCCTGGGAGACTGCGCTGAGACTCTTCTTCGAGTGTTTCCGCATCGGACGGCGAACAGGACGGACGGTCGTCTGTGGGGCTCCAGCACGGCGAGGATCCCTCCGCCCCTTCTCGGTCCTTGGCCGATACACCGGCCGCACTCCCTAGCTGAAAATGGACCCGAAGGAAGTGGCTTACCGCCCGGGGGCGTCCTATCCTCCGCTTCCATGCCCCGTACGACCCCCTTTCACGAGCGAACGGCAGCGCTCATGCAGAGCTACGCGTGGAAGGAGTGGGCGGGCTA
>DUDB01000060.1 GCA_012959525.1 Planctomycetota bacterium | reverse complement strand
CCGGAGAGAGTCAGCAGGAGGGTCTGGAGAGGGTAGAAATCGGTCTGCATCCCTCCAGGATAGGTGCCCTGATTCCGCCGTGATCACGGACATGCTGACGCGGCTGGGTTTATGGACCCCACGGGGTTCCCAGGCCGGCGAGGCCTCCGCCGTACCGCTTACTCTCCCTCAGCGTCAGACACGCTGGCAACCTCAAGAGCAAAGGCACTCAACCCATGGGTCACCGCGACCAGAGTCCCGCTTGCCGAGTGCACTGCGAGATCGACCACGGGGCAGGTGGGCAGGCCCCCGCCCAGTACGGCCCAGCTAGCACCCCCATCGGTGGAAGCGAATACCCCGAGATCGGTCCCCAGGTAGAGAACGTTGCGGTTGGAAGGGTCCTCAATCAGCGCGGTGACCGGCTCGTGGGGCAGGTTGCCAGCGAGGCTCTTCCAGGTGGCGCCGAAGTCCTCGGAGCGGAACACGTAGGAGCGCCGGTCGCCATCCGAGGATCCCGATAGGGCAACGTAAACGCGCTCGGGATTGTGCACGGATGTAACGGCGTCGGTGACACGCCTCGGTGGCAGTCCCTCCCCGGCGTGCTTCCAGGTGGCCCCCCCGTCGCTTGTCAGCTGTACCCGGCCACCGCCCGCGCCCGTCACCAAACGCTTGGGGTCCAGGGACGACTCACACAGCGAGAGGATCGACCCGCCCCAGGGCTCCGGGCCGATCGCCTCCCAACTCTCACCACGATCGGTGGAACGGAACACGCTCTCGGCGGCGCAGTAGAGCACGCCCTCCGCGTGCGGTGAGGCCATGTAGGGTGTGTCCCAGGTGAAACGCAGACCACGCCCCTTGGGCCGCACGCGCTTCGAGCGCCGCAGCTCGCCACGCGTCCCACGCCGGAGATCTCCCTGCTGTTGGGTCCAGTAGACGATCGAGGGGTCGAAGGGGTCGGGGAAGCTCGAGAAGCCATCTCCCCCCGACCAGCGGTCAAGAAATATCTGCTCCCAGGCGTCGGGACCGCCCGGCGAGAGGCTCACGTTCGATGGAGCCACAAGGGACGCGTTGTCCTGGGTCCCGCCCCAGATCTGGAAGGGTTCGGCGCCGTCCAGGTGCACCTTGTAGAACTCGGCGATGGGCAGGTTGTTGAGGTGCAGCCAGCTCGCCGCCCGGTCCCAGGAGACGTACAAGCCCCCATCCGTGCCCAATAGCACGCGCTCGGGACGGTCGGGGTCGATCCAGACGTCGTGCATGTCCAGATGCATGCCGCTGCCTTCATGGTCGTGAAGGCGCTGCACGTCCTCGCCGCCCCGTGCGAAGGTCTTGCCTCCATCTTTGGAGATCAGCAGGCGCAGACCACACAGGTAGACCTGATCCGCATCGTCCGGCGCCACGCGCACGTCGCAGAAGTCCCAACCCACGTAGGTGGGTACGGCATCCTCATGGGTCTGGCTCCACGTGTCGCCCCCGTCGTCGGAGCGGAACAAGAGCCCCTGTACGCCATCGCGGCCGCCGCCCTTGGGCGAGTGATCGACGACAAGGGCGTAGACCACGCCGGGCTCGGAGACCGAGGCGTCCACGGCCACGCGACCCACGCGCTCCCCATCGGGGAACCCACCGCCAAGCCTGGTCCAGGTATCACCGCCGTCCGTGCTGCGGTGGACGCCGCTTCCCGGACCGCTGCCTCGCTGCCAAGAAGTCGCCCAAAGACGCGCGGGATCGCTGGGGTCCATCACCAGATCGATGATGCCCACGCGCTCACCAACATGAAGCACGCGCTCCCAACTCGCACCGCCATCCTTGCTGCGGTAAACGCCGCGTTCGCCCGCGGGATCGTGCCGCGGCCCGATGGCCGCCACGTACACCAGGTCGGGGTCAGTCGGGTGAGCCACGACCTTGCCGATGTGGGCACTGTCGTGCAGGCCCATGTTGTTCCACGAGGCGCCTCCGTCGGTGGACTTGAACACGCCGGTCCCCTCATAGGACGTGCCGCTCAGGTGCGCCTCTCCCGTTCCCACCCAGACCAGCTCGGGTCTGGCGCGGGACACCTCGACGTCGCCCACGGCGTAGGTGGACTCTTGGGCGAAGATCGGCTCCCAGCTCAGGCCGCCGTTGGTCGACTTGAACACACCTCCCGCGCCAACGCCCGCGTAGATCGTGCCCGCGCTCCCGGGCGGGCAGTCCACGGCCTCGATGCGGCCGCCGCAGAACTTCGGGCCCAGGGCCCGCCACTGCAGGTCCTTGAAGGGTGAAGAGGATTGGAGCTCGACGCGTTTCTCCCAGGCCACCAGACGGGCGGCACCACCCGTGACGGGCTCTTGGGAAGGCAGAACGGCGCACAGGAGCAGGGATAGGATCGGGGTGTGCATGGTGGGCGTCGGGTTCAGGAGTTGAAGGTTTCTAGCGTGGCCTTCTGCGGCGGAACCATGACCCGGTCCAGGGTGCCGCGGATCAACTCCATGGAGCGCGGGAGCCTGGCCTTGAGTTCGGCGGGTGTGCGGATCCCGCTCCACTCGGACTCTCTTGGTCCATAGGGAACCTGCAGATCCCAGGCGCAGGTGATGATCCAGTAGGCGAACTCCTGCAGGAGCACCCGGTCATAGACCTCGGGCTCCTCTCTCATGTCATCGTACTGGGCCACGTCGTAGTACCCCGCCTCGATGGCCTCCTGCATGGCAGCCCAGAGAACCGAATCGCGGGAGAGGCCCCACTCATCGGGAAAGGTGTAGTGCAAGCCCACGTCGCTGACGTGGTGCAGGATGTGCTCGATGACCTCCATGACCTGACCATCCACGTCCTGCATGATGATGTCGCAGATGCTGTTCTCCATGGCGAGCTTATCCCAGGCGGCCTCATCGCTCGGGCGCATCTCGGGTTCACCATCGAAGAACGGAATGGTGGTGCGATGCCGATGGAGGTGTTGGAGCAGTTGCCGCTGGAGCCCGCCATCCATGTCCGCAGTGCGCGGAAAGATCTCGACCACCACATCCGCGACCTTCTCCATGAAACCATCCCTGATCTCGTCCGAGCCGATGAAGTCGAGGCCGTAGACGGACATGGACTTTGTGAACGGGTGGTAGTCGGCGGACGGGGCCGGGTCGACGCGGTAGTAGGGGTCGGGCGCGGCCGGCCGGGCAGGCACAAGGAGAACCGCGTCTCCCAGGTGGCTAGGCGAGGGTGATGACGCGCAGCCGGAGGTCAGCCCGAGGACGCACAGGATTCCAATGGATCGGGTGAACATGCAGGGAGGTTACGATTCCCCGGCTCTGGAGCCCATCAGAACCTGTCCCCACCACCCCACCCAAGCTCCCAGCCGACAGATGAGACCCCTGCTGCCCTACCCCCTCCTCCTGCTCTGCGCCTGCGCCAGCGACCCTTCGAACGATCCGCCCACAGGTGCGCTAGCCCAGGACGTGTGCAAGGTCCTGTCCACCGCCGACGCTCGTCTCCAGTTGACCCCCTCCCAGCGGGAGGCTCTCTTGAAGTCCGACATGACCCGCTGTGCCCAACCCTTTGGCGTTCTGGTCGCTGCGGACGACCGCATCCCCGCGGAGACGCTCGCACTGGCAGCGCGTGTCCTGGCCGAGCTCCTGGATCAGGACATGGACGGTGTGCCCGATGACCGGGCTGTTGTGGAAGCCGTCAGCAATCCGAACACGGCTTGGCTGGCCATGCCCCATGACCACGAGGACTGGGAGGAGTGGCAGCTCCCTGGACTACAGCGCAAGCTCGGCTACGACATCATCATTCCGACCTGGTGGATGATCGGTGATGAGGAGCGCGACGACGAACGGGTGAAGGCGGTGATCGTGGAGGAGATCGTGCACTTCCTCACGCAGTTCGGTTACAGCACCGTCTACCCGGCTGAGTTCGGCGTCGAGGATTGGACCTCCGTCATCGCGCGCGAGACCCAGCGGGCCCAGTGCGTCTTCTGGCAGCATCCCGAAAATGACTGCCCCGAAAGCCCCGCCGAGTCCCGCGGGGACTGCTCGGACCCCAACTGTGACGTGGTCGAGTTCTACCAGCAGGTGCTCGTACAGAGCGTCGGCATGGAGCCGGGCTGGCGAGGGATCGGTTTCCCCGAGACCCGCGAAGAATTGGAGGGCCTCCTCTCAGAGGAGATCAAGCGCGTCATGAACGAGCCAAGCTTCCACCAACTGCGGAAGCCTTTGCGGTTCACCTACCCGAATCTCTAGTGCTTCGGGTAGGGCCCGAGCGATGGCCACGAAGAGGCCTAGGGCCCGTTGCCACCCCTAGTGCACGTCCAGGCAAGGAGCGCCCAGTTCAGCTTCCCGGGGCTCCAGGCCCAGGCCGGGGGCGGTTGAGGCCGCCATGCGTCCACCGTCGCGTTGCGGAGCGTTATCCGCATAGTTGCGGGTCACGTAGCTGTTGAAGTCGGTCGCGGTAAAGCGGAACTCCTCGGGTGTCGAGTGCGCCAGGTGGGCAATGGCCGCTGTGACCACGTCCCCTCCCCAGGCATCCTCAATAGTCATCGCGATGCCGAGCTCTACGCACAGATCGCGCGCCTGCTTGGCCCGTGTCAGTCCACCGAACTTGCTGATCTTGATGTTGACCACATCCATGCCGTGGTCGGCGTGCCCGCGCAGCAGGGGATCCAAGCCATCGATCGACTCATCAAGGACGAAGGGATGGTCTGTTCGCTGGCGGATGGAGAGGCACTCATCGTAGGAAAGGCACGGCTGCTCGATATAGACGTCGACGTCCCGCACGGCACGCACCACTCGCGCAGCTTCGTGCATCAGCCACCCCGTGTTAGCGTCGGCGATCAACTTGTCACCCGGCTCCAGGACCTCGGCCGCTGAACGGATACGGGCAATGTCCTCGTCGGGATCTCCGCCGACCTTCAGTTGGAAGCGGCGGTAGCCCTCCGCACGGTATTCGGCGACACGTGCAGCCATAGCTTCGGGCGCGTCCTGAGAGATGGCGCGATAGAGAACGATGTCCTCTCCATAGCGTCCCCCAAGAAGATCGCAGCACGGCATGCTAGCCGCCTTGCCGAGGATGTCCCAGCAGGCCATGTCCAACGCGGATTTAACGTAGGGGTGGCCCTTCAGACAGGCATCCATGTGACGGTTCAGCCGACCCAGTTCGGTGGCCTCCAGCCCCAGCATGTCGGGCGCGATCTCGCTCAGCCCCGCGCGCACTCCCGCAGCGTAGGAGGGCAGGTAGGCCGACCCGAGCGGGCACACCTCCCCCCACCCCACCAATCCCTCGTCGACCTCGATGCGCACCAGGGTGCTGTCAAACACCTGGACGGACTTGCCTCCGGACCAGTTGTAGCTGCCCTCATGGAGAGGGAGGTCCAGCTGCCAGGCGGTGATACGTGTGATCTTCATGGGTGCTTTTGGAATCAGGTGGCGACAAGAACAGGCTAGCCCTGGGACCGGCAAATGGAAAGCCGCACAATGACGGCATGGACCTGTTGATGCTCTCGAGCGACGATCTGCGCGCGGCGCTCCCCATGGCGGAGGCCGTGGAGGTCAGCAAGGAGGCCTTCGCGGCCCAGGCGGAGGGTCTGTGCGTCAGCCCGCTACGCCTCGGGCTCCCGGTTGAGCCGGCCCGGGGAATGACCCTGGTGATGCCCGCCCACCTGCCGGGAACGGGACTGGCCACGAAGATCGTCTCCGTCTTCCCTGGCAACGAATCCAAGGGCCTGCCCACGGTGACGGGACTCGTCGTCGTTCTGGACGAGGACACGGGCCAGCCGATGGCCGTCCTCGACGGGACCTTCCTCACCGCCTGGCGAACCGGCGCCGCCGGCGGGGCCAGCGTGGACCTCTTGGCGCGCGAGGACGCCGTCACGGGCGCGGTGTTGGGAAGTGGCGTCCAGGCGGGGACACAGCTCCTCGCCCTGTGTGCGGTGAGACGCCTGGAACGCGTGCGCGTCTGGTCGAGGAATCCTGACCACGCGGCGGCCTTTGCGGAGCGTTGGGCCCCGGAGGTGGACACGAGGTTGGAGGTTGTCGAACGCGTGGAGGAGGCCGTTGGCGATGCTGACATTGTCTTGGCAGCGACCTCCGCTTCAGAGCCGCTGTTCGATGCCGCTCTCCTGGCAGAAGGAGCACACCTCGGCTCTGCTGGCAGCCATCAGCCCCACATGATTGAGATGGACCCTGCTCTCGCCGCTTACGCCCGGGTTTTTGTGGACGACCGTGACGCGGCTCTCGCGGAGGCCGGAGAGTTGATCGCGGCGATCGAGCATGGGCACACGACCGCGGACGACTGGACGCTGCTGGGAGATGTGGCTCGCGGAGCGACTACAGGTAGAGAGGCCCCCGAGGACAAGACGTGGTTCAAATCGGTCGGGCTCGCAGTGCAGGACGTCACCGCAGCGGCGGCAGCCATAAGCACCGCCCGCCAAAAGGGGCTGGGACAGGTGATCCGCTTCTGAGAGTCTGATTGGGTGCCAGCCCAAGGATCCGAGTGTCGACAGCTAGTGGTTTTGTATAAAACCCCTCTTTCACTCTGCCCCAGATGGGTCTGAGGAACAGTATTGTGGACAGCGTGAAGCCCTTACTCGCGATATTCGCCTGCTCGGCGCTAGCAGGCTGTGGCGATCAACCGATTCCTGCTGAAGAGCCCGGGCGAACCGCCAAGGCACCCGTACTCGTCCTCGCCCTGGACGGGTTCGAGTGGCAGGTGATTCTGCCGCTCGTGCGCGAGGGGAGGATGCCGAATCTGCAGGCGCTCATGAAGCGCGGCACCTACGGCACCCTGACCACCCTCAAGCCGACCCTCTCGCCGCGCCTCTGGACATCCCTAGCCACCGGCAAGCTGCCCCGGAAGCACGGCATTCTGGGGTTCGTCAAGCCGCGCGAGGGTCGCGGACCCAAGAGCCTCTACACGCGCATGGATCGACGCGCCAAGGCCTACTGGAACATCCTCGCCGACGCAGACATCTCCACCACCACCATCGGATGGTGGATGACCTACCCTCCCGAACGGGTCCCCGGGATGATGGTCTCCCAGACCAATACGATCACCAAAGGGGGCGGCATGTGGAAGGGCTCCCTGCGCGCGGATACCCCGGGTCAGGTCTGGCCACCCGAGCAGGAGGCTGGCGTCCTTGAGGTGTTTGCGGGACACGAAGCGTCCATGGCGAAGTTGACGACGGAGATCTTCGGTGGCTTCGATCCACCGACGCTGGGAGAACCCGCCAGGCGCTGGGAACAATGCCAGTGGGCCTTCCGCGCGGACAATACCTACGTCTCGGTACTGGAGAAGCACCTGGCGCAGGGCGTGCACTCGCGTGTGGCCGCAGTCTACCTGGGTGGCACGGACGTGGTCGGCCACCGCTTTTGGGCCGCCCACGAGCCGGAGCCCTTCGGCCTGGGACCCGATTCCGAGGAGGTGCGCACGTTCAAGCACATCATCCCCTCCTACTACGTTTGGGTGGACGGCGTGCTGGGAAGGCTGCTGGCTCTGTACCCGCCGGACGTCACGGTCTTCGTGGTCTCCGACCACGGCATGTCCCACGTTCTGCCGGAGAGAAAGCCCGGCGACGACTCGGAACACTCGATTCTCACCGGTGGGCACGAGGGCGACCCCGGCGCCTTCATCGCAGCGGGCACGGGAATCCGCAAGGGGCCGGCGAAGCCCCTCGACGAGCTGGATCACACTGCCATGCCCGAGCTGGGCAGCATCCTCGACTTCTGCCCTACGTTGCTCAGCCTCTTGGGCATCCCCTTTGGCGAAGACATGGACGGACGACCCCTGGCCGGCCTGCTGGTGGAGACTCCGTCCGATCCCACCTCCCCCATGAGCATCACGACCCACGATGATCCGGCCTGGCTGGCCAGCCAGGATCGCGAGTTCGATTACGCCGACACCGAGCGCATCGAGCAGCTTCGCAATCTGGGCTATCTGGGCGATGACGACGAGTGAAGGCTCCGCATCGCCGCACGTGCCGACCGGGCCGGGGGTTGTCCTTGGAGAGAGCCGGGTTGATAGGATTGACGGCATGAGAAGCCAAAATCAGCACCCCCGAAGCCTCCGATGTCCAACTCGGGACAACCGGCTCGGAAGGGCCAGGGTTGACGCTGCTTGTGGATTCGGGGGCGCTCTGGTGGCGCCCCTCACACTCCTGCTTCTTACGGCTTGCGGTGGACAGGACCCGAACGACGGCACGGGGACGAACACACCGCCGTCCATGGTTGGTATCGATGAGGAGCCCAGCGACCTGGACGCCGATCGGGAAGCCCTGAGTGGGCGCTGGAAGAAACCCCGTTGGTCGAAGAGCCTCGCGGACAAGATCGAGGGGCTTGAGGGCATCGGCTACGCCGGTGGCACCGAGGAGGCGGGCGAGCTGAGCAACGTTACGATCCACAACCGGGAGCAGGCCTTCGCCGGACTCAACCTGGTCGTCTCGGGCCATGCTCCCGAGGCTCTCCTGATGGACATGGAGGGCGAGGTCCTGCACCGCTGGCGCTACAGCTACTCATCCGTCGTCGAGGACGACTCGGTCGGTGAGATGGAAAGAAGCGTCTTCCGGGATTTCTGGCGCCGGGCGCACCTCTTCGAGAACGGCGACCTCCTGGCGATCTTCGAGGGACACGCCCTAATCAAGCTCGACGCGCAGAGCAACCTGCTGTGGACCTGGCGGGATCGGGCCCACCACGACCTGCAGGTCGATGATCGGGGTCACATCTGGGTGCTGACGCGCACGGCCTCGATCGTCTCGCGCATCAACACCGAGGAGCCGATCTTGGTGGACTTCATCGCCGAGCTGGACGCCTCCGGCAAAGAGCTGCGGCGGATCTCCGTATTGGAGGCCTTTGAGGAGTCGGAGTTCGTCGATGCACTGGAGACCATGCTGAGCGAAGGGGACATCCTGCACACCAATACGCTTGAGTTGGTGGACGAGCGGCTGTCCGACCAACTGCCAGGCGTGGAGCCCGGGGACGTGCTGATCTCGTGCTTGTTCACCAACGCCATCGCCATCATTTCTGTGGAGTCGGGCAAGGTGGTCTGGGCCATGCGCAGCACCTGGAAGTGGCAGCACCAGCCGACGGCATTGGACAATGGTCACATCCTGCTGCTAGACAACAAGGGGGGCCGCCCCCAGTCGGGACGCTCGCGCGTGATCGAGTTCAACCCGGTCACAGGAGAAAGGATTTGGGCCTACACCGGAACGCCGGTCAATCGCTTCTTCACCAACACCTGCGGATCATGCCAGCGCCTCCCCAACGGCAATACCCTCATCACCGAGTCCGACAACGGTCGTGCACTGGAGGTGACCCGCCAACAGGAGGTGGCCTGGGAGTTCCTCAACCCCTTCCGTGCCGGAAAGGAGGGGCGGTTGGTGGCCACCCTGTTCGAAGTGATCCGCCTGTCACCCGATTTTCCAACGGATTGGATGGAGAATGACTGAACAGCCTGAAGCCTCGCAGACCCCGACCATCGAAGGCGTATTCCGCCGACGGGCATATTGGGTTCTATCCCTGGGTCTGGTCTGCCTATTGGGCCACGCCTTTGTGCCCCTCGAAGAATTCGTTCACCGGGGGGACGACGCCTACTACTACTTCAAGGTGGCTCTCAATTATCCCCGGTACGGCTTCTGGACCTTTGATGGCATCAACGCCACAAACGGAGTGCAACCCCTGTGGTGCATGATCCTCACGGCGTTGGCCCAGGTCATGTACTGGATGGGAATCCAAAGCCCGGACGTGATATCTCGCGTATTCGTGTTCCTGACGGCGGCCATCCACTTTGCCTCGTGCATGGTCCTCCTGCGTCTCGTGAGCAGGACCATCTCGCTTGGCGCGGGCATCGCCGCCGCCGGCGCGTTCCTGTTCCCCCTCGGCATCGTGTGGACGCGGGTCTGGGGGATGGAGAACAGCCTCTATGCCCTCTTGCTCCTCCTGACCGTGTCGGCCTACGAGAGGCACTTCCGGACCGGGTGGACGCGCAGGCAGGCGGTCACACTGGGGATACTCCTGGGTCTGACCTGCCTGGCCCGACTCAACGCAGGGTTCCTGATTCCCGTTCTGCTTGCGGCGTACCTGATCTCAGGCCGCCGCGACGGAAATCTAAGCCAGCGCCTACGGGACTGCCTAGTGATCGGCGGCGTGGCCAGCGCGATCATCTTGCCCTATCTGGCGTACAACCTGGCGACCACGGGGCACGCCATGCCGGTCTCGGGTGGCGCCAAACTGATCCGATCCGCGCAGTTCCTCGCGGAGAACGGAATCGAGACAGTCTGGTCGCTCCAGTTCTTGGAACTCCTCAACGATTGGACCAGGGAACCGCGGCAGTGGTTCTTGACGTCCCGTGGAATGGACGGAACGTGGCTCACTGGTGGAAGGCTTTTCC
The DNA here is from genome assembly GCA_012959525.1 of Planctomycetota bacterium. GTDB lineage: Bacteria > Planctomycetota > UBA1135 > UBA1135. Next base: position 68,583 of record DUDB01000060.1, on the reverse strand, counting down.
TCGAAGACTCCACTTCATACGGGACATTCTGGGGGTTCGTGGCGGCGTTGCTACTTGGTCCCGCCCTGCTCGGCAAGCCGAGGGTCTGGCTGGCTGAACTGTGGCACTCCCTCAGATGCCTCGTGCCATTCAGTTACTTGGCGGTCTTCGCCCTGCTCAATGTGGTGGTTTCATTGCTGTGGTTCCCCTACGAGGCAACCTACGCGCTCAAGCGCTGGGGACTAATGGAGGCCGAGATCGTGATCACGACCAGCGTAGCGGTCCTGGCAGCTACCAGTATTTCATTCGTGGGCGCGCGCCTGATTCCGAAGGGGGCCCACATGATCGTCGCCACGGGGGCGCTCACGCTCCTGACCGTGCTCAGCGCGACCAAGATGGTCACTCACTACTGGGATGGAGAGGTGCAGTACAGCGACTGGAACGTCTCCACCAATGACGCGAGGTACCGAGGCTGCCTCGCCCTGCGCAAGAAGGTCCCCAAGGGATCCGTGATCGGCTGTTGGAATGCTGGCGTGCTCGGCTTCTATTCCGGATATCCCGTCGTGAATCTCGATGGGCTGATCAACAGCTGGGATTTCTTGCCCTACCTGGAGCGGAATGCGATAGCCGAGTACATACGCGACAGCGGTATCGAGTACATCGCCGATACCAACTACGAAGTCCGTACGCGGGCCGGGGCGGGCTGGGTCAATAGATTAGCCATGAAGCGGATCTCTAAACAGCACATGGATCCCTACGGCACCGGAATACGCTACAAGAACCAACTCTTCGTGATCGTCAAGGTGGGTCGCTGAGGCTCCAGATCCCATGCCCCCAAGGGGAGGGCTCTAGGCCATAATCCGTGGAGTCCCGGCACCGCCCCGCTGCGCCCCATCAGTGATCATCATGAAAATGCCCACCCCACTCACTCGCCGTCGTTTCCTCGCCGCCTCCGCCGCGGGCTCCGTGCTCAGCATGAACGCGAGCTCCTATGCTCGCATCTACGGCGCATCGGAGCGCTTGAACGTGGCCTTCGTCGCCGCGGGCGGCATCGCCACGGGCCAGCACATCGGGCAGATCGCGGGCTTGGGTGCCGGATGCCCGGCCTATGCCGACGCGGACAGCAATCGCTGGGGCGCTGCGGCCAAGCGCTGGCCAGATGCCAAGGGGTACACGGACTACCGCCAGATGTTCGACAAGCACCACAAGGAGTTCGACGCGGTGATGGTGGGCACGCCCGATCATCATCACTATCCCGCCACGATCCTTGCCATGAGCCACGGCAAGCACGTGTACACCCAAAAACCCCTGACCCACACCGTCTGGGAATCGCGCCAGCTGACCATCGCGCAGAAGAACATGAAGCTCGCCACGCAGATGGGCAATCAGGGCCATGCGACCGACTCCCTGCGCGGCACCATCGACTACCTGCGCAGCGGTGCCATTGGCGATCTGGTCGAGGCCCACGTGTGGTCCGACCGCCCCTGGTGGCGCCAGGGCAAGCCGGTGCCGGAGGGCGAGCAGGAGGTGCCCGAACACTTCGACTGGGACACCTGGATCGGTCCGGCGCAGATGCGCCCCTTCCACCACGACCCCTCGGACAAGTGGGGTGGTGTCTACCACCCCTTCAACTGGCGTGGCTTCTGGGACTTCGGCTGCGGGGCCCTGGGCGACATGGCCTGCCACCAGCTGGATCCCGTCTATTGGGCCATGGAACCCGGCTACCCGACCGAGATCGAATTGATGGACGGCGGCGCCTTCGGCGACGCGCCCATGTTCGGCCCCAACTCCACGGTGCGCTTCTCCTTCCCTGCCAAGGGAGACCGACCTGGCTTTGAGATCTATTGGCACGACGGCGGCAACAAGCCCGAGCGACCCGAGGAGCTGCCCGAAGGAGAGAACCTCACCAACCAGGGCGGCCTCTATATCGGCACGGAGGGCAAGATGTACGCCGCTGGCGACCCCCGCAACTGGCCCAAGCTCCTGCCCGAAGAGAGGAACAAGGAGCAGGGCCGCCCCGAGCAGCAGATCGAACGCTCGGCCGAGGGCCACCACAAGGAGTGGTACCTGGCCTGTGTCGGCGAGAAGCCCCACGACTTCCCCAAGTCCAACTTCTCCTACGCAGGCCCCTTCACCGAGATGCTCCTGCTCGGTTGCATCGCCCAACGCCTGGGCGGAAAGCTGCGCTACGACCCAGAGACGATGATTTTTGCGGACCGCGCCGATGCGACAGCCCTCATCACCAAGGAGTACCGCGAAGGCTGGGACTTCCGCCTCTAGCCCCGATGAGCGCCCCCACAACTCCAGCCTGCATGCCCCCCACCCAGCTACGAACTTCAATCAAGATCCTCCTTCTGCTCTGCGCGGGGAACCTATCTTGTGCTGGCAAGCATCAGGCTTTGGACACCCCACACAAATCGATCACGCTGAATACCCGCTGGCGCTCGGACACCGGCCCAGAGGCTGCACACCACTCCGGCACGGTGGAGTGGGCGGCAGGAGAGACCGCCATCATCGTTTGCGACATGTGGGATGATCACTGGTGCAAGGGAGCCGCCGAGCGGGTGACGGAACTGGCGGGGCCCATGAACCGGCTGCTGAATCGAGCGCGGGAGCGCGGGGTCTTCGTCATCCACGCTCCCAGTTCGGTGGTGGCTTTCTACGCAGGAACCGGACAGAGGCGGCGGGCCCGAGAAGCAGCCTTCTCGCCCACGCCCGTCCCGCTTTCGACAGCCGAGCGCTGGGGAACGAGCTGGTGTTGGCCCGACCCGGACCGGGAGCCGGGACTACCGATTGACGACTCGGACATGGGGTGTGATTGCGCCACCAAGTGCGAGATAAGGGAGGCCTGGACCCGTCAGAACGAACAGATCGAGATCTGTCCTCAGGACGCCATCTCCCACGATGGCCAGGAGACCTGGAACCTCCTAGCCGAGCGCGGCATCGACAACGTGATCCTGGTGGGAGTGCATCTGAACATGTGCGTGCTGGGACGCCCGTTCGGCATCCGGCAGATGGTGCACCTGGGCAAGAACGTGGTGCTGTTGCGGGACATGACCGACAGCATGTACGACCATCGCATGCGGCCTTTTGTCGATCACTTCGCGGGACACGAACTGGTGATCGAGCACGTGGAAGAGAACTGGTGCCCCTCCGCCCTGAGCACGGATCTCACCGGCGAGGCACCCTTCCGCTTCGCCGCTGACGGACGCGAGTGAGTGATTGTCTCGACCGGGAGAGTCGGTCCCCTAGCGCCGACGGTAGAGCCAGATTCCCGATTCTCGGGCAGGAGGTGACTCCAATTTGCCAACCTTCTTTTGGAAGCGCACGATGGCCTCCTCAAGCCCCTGCATGGCCTCCCCCGACTGAAATTCCTTGAGGGCCGCACGCTTCTCCTTCTTGGAGAGGTTGGCGGACTCTTCCTTCAACTGCTCATAGAGGGCGTCGGATTGCGCCTCCAGGCCCTCGAGTCTCTTCGTCCACCTATCCAGGTTGTCGGCCTCGGTGTCCGAGAGGGCCGTCTCTTTGGAAGGGACCAGGGCAATGCCTCCGACCAGAAGGTCCAGGTCGCCGTCGCCGTCGTAGTCCACCGGATCCACGTACAGACCCTCTCTCGGTCCGGCGAGTTGCTTGGACTTCTTGATCAGCGTCGTGGGTGCCCCGAAACGAGGTGCCCCGCGCTGCCCCACGTTGAGGAGCAGGGATACGCCGCCCTTGAAGCCGCCGCAAACGAGATCCTGTAGGCCGTCGCCGTTCCAGTCCACGAGGCGCGCCGCGGTGAGCCCCCCCCGCATTTCGAAAGGCTCCCCGTCCGCTTCCACGGGAATGTTGACGCCGGTGTAGGCCGGGGCACCGGGTTTGCCCTCGTTCATCTGGCGATACAGCGCCCCGCCGTAGGCGCCCAGGAGCAGGTCCAGGTCGCCATCGTCGTCCCAGTCAAACACGGTCGCGCTGACGCAGTGATCGCCAGAGTCCTTCTGGCCCTCGGGGCTACGGTTCGCGTTCTTGTACTCGTTGTCCTCCATGTCGTAGTAGAGGGAGATGACGATGTTGCGCCCCTTGGCATCCTCCAGGTGCTGAGGCTGTCCCCACCCGTCTTCACTACCGGCCACGAGGAAGACCGTGCCTTCATAGGTGGCAGCGATGAAGTCCAGATGACCATCGGCGTTGAAGTCCACGAACTGTGAACTCATGCCGATGCATCACCAGTTGTTCAGGCGCAGGGGCTCGTCCCCACTCTTCATCGGATTGAGCTTGGACCACTGCAGGCCATTGCCCTTGCGCGTAGCGAACCGCATGCGGCCGGGCAGGTCCCCCACCACCAGCTCCGCCTTGCCGTCCCCGTCAATGTCCCGCAGAACGGGCGAGGGGTACATCTGGCCGGTGAAGGGGCTGTCGGCGGTGAGCAGCGCTTCGGGGGCATCGAAGAGGCTGGTCTCGTCACTGCAGGAACCGCTGTGACCAAGCGCCGCGGCGACCGGGGCAACAGCGCAGGAGAGGGTGACGAGCGCGAAGGTGGAGTGTCTCTTGTTCATGGGCTTCAGAATAAGGGCTTGGGGCACGATCAGGCCCAGCATATTGCTCGCAGCTCATCACGGCCCGAGGACGCGTAGAAAAACCGTATCTGGCCGCACGCCGGGGGGCTCCCAACTTGTGCGTATCGGACGGCGCTGCCTTCTGGGACAATCGATGGTCCCTCAGAACCCGCTCACCCCCTCTGTCCTCGCTCCCTTCCCATTGAACATGCACCCTTCCCTATTTGCGATCAGCCTGCTCCTGACCGCCGGTGCCCACGCACAAACAACTCTGCCGTTCCCCGCGCAACTGATGCCCACCCAACCGGGAGGCGAAGTGCTGGAACTCGCGCAGGACGCGGGACTGCTGGCCGAGCTGGCCGAACTGCAATCCGTCACCCTCGTGGGTGTACCTCTGCCCGTGGGCTCGATGCTGACCCTGAAGCTGAAGCGCCTGGGGTTCGATCCTCGAACAGTGGGCGTTCACGTGGATGGCGCGCGCGCGAGCTATGATCCGGGCGACCTGAGCCTCTGGGAAGGCGAGGTTCTGGGTGCGGAAGGGAGCCACGTCTACCTGGCGTTCTCCTCCCACGGCTCCTACGGCTGGATCCACGATGGTGTGGATTACACGCACGTTTCGTCTTTTGCCGCCGCGGACAACGACTGGTCCAAGGCGCGCCTGCGCATGTACTCAAGCCGCGCGCTGGCTGCGGCGCCGGGGACAGGTGGCCCCGAGTGCCAGCTTGACAGCCTGCGAGGCGGCCCACTGGGCTCCAGGGTTCTGGACCCCACGACGATCGGCCCGCCCACCTACGGGGCGGCGACCAAGCTCGAATGCAAGATGGCCGTCGAAACCGACTACCAGCTGTTCAAGCTTTGGAACGACCTGAAGGCGGAGCAGAACTACGTCATGGCGCTCATCGGTTCGGTGTCCAACCGGTATGAACAGCAGGTGGATGTGCGCATCACCTACCCTTACGTGCAGTTCTACACCAATGTTCACGACCCCTGGACCAGCCAGGACACGGGCGGGGGGGCAGGGGACCTGCTGAACGAATTCCAGGCCGCCTGGGCGGGACAGCTCCCTGCTGGAGCCCACGTGGCGCACTTTCTGAGCGGCGCCGGCCTGGGGGGCGGAGTGGCCTGGCTCGGCGTACTCTGCAATACGACCTATGGGTTCGCGGTCAGCGGCAACATCAACGGCGGCACCTCGTTTCCCGTGACGCAGGGCTCCAACACCTGGGATTTCTTCGTCATGGCCCACGAGACGGGTCACAACTTCGGAACCCTGCACACCCACGATGGCTACTGCCCTCCCCTCGACGAGTGCGCCACCAACTGCAACGGCACCATCCACTGCACCAACCAGGGCACGAACATGAGCTACTGCCACGGATGCAACGGCGGCATGAACAACATCACGACCTACTTCCACCCTACAGTGGTAGGTGTCATGCGCGCCTCCGCGGAAGCGTCCTGTCTCCCGGACCTGGGCACCGGGACCCCCATCGTGCTCTTCGCCGACGACTTCGAGAGCGGGGGGCTGAGCGCGGGCGGCTGGACGACCTCCAACAAGAAGGCCCAGGTCGTGACCGGTGCGAAACACGATGGTCAGTACGGCGTGCGCATCCGGCGCAACCGCTGGATCGAGAAGACCATCGACACCTTGGCCTACAAGAACATCTCCGTCTCTCTGTGGCGCAAGACCAAGAACTACGACCCGGGAGAGCACCTGCGTCTGCGCTGGCACGATGGTTCCAAGTGGCACACCCTGGAAGACGCCACCAATCCCGGCTGGGCAACGCTCTCCTTCGACCTCGACCACACGGCCAACGGCATCCCGAACCTGCGCCTGCGCTTCCGGTCCGCTGCGAACCAGGCCAATGAGCGCGGAGACCTGGACGGGATCGTGGTCACGGGGGAGTTCTAGCGGCCGATTGAACAGGTCAGATGGACTGGGAGCGGCCCGTGCGGATAGGGTGCCGCCCATGGAAACCGACCCGTCCCAAGCTCATCCGTCTGCAGTTCCTCCAGTCGGGACCGTGGAGCGCTGGTGCTGGGACTTTATCGAGAGCACCCACCTGCAGGCCAAGCTCACCCCGCCGGCCACGCCCGACCTGACGGTGGAGGGTTCTTGGGATCCAGAGCCGACTGAGAGGCGCCTGTGTATGCCAGGTCGACCACCAGAGCTGAACGTGGTCCCCCGCAGCCCGCGCACCCCCAGCGGACTGCACAGCCCGCAGGCTCGCATGCGCCTGATGCACACGTTTCTCCACCACGAACTGCAAGCGGCGGAACTCTTCGCCTGGGCCGTGCTCGCCTTCCCCGAAGCCCCACGCGAGTTCAAGGCGGGCGCCGTGCGCCTCTGCCTGGAAGAGTTGGGGCACCTGCACCTGTACGCGAACTACCTCACGGACCATGGAACCGCAGTAGGCGACTTCCCCGTACGCGATTGGTTCTGGGAGCGGGTCACTACTTGCCCAGACGCCCTGGCCTTCGTCGCCCTCCAGGGACTGGGCCTCGAAGGCTCGAACCTGGATCACTGTGCGCGCTTCGCCCGGGCGTTTGCGGAGGCCGGTGACCAGCGGGGAGCCGCGATCATCAAGCAAGTGGAACGCGATGAAGTGAGCCACGTGTCCTTCGCACGTAAGTGGTTTGAACGGTTCTCGGGAAAGCCACTCAACTACGACCACTGGCGCGAGGCCCTGCCCGCACCTCTCACGCCGGCCCTCATGCAGGGGCACCCCATGAACGACTCCGCGCGCCGGTCAGCGGGCATGGATGATGACTTCTTGCGCGCCCTGGCCAACGCGGGCCCCACCACGAGGCGCACGTGAACAGGCAAGCACGCTGTTGGGTCCTGAACCTGGACGCCGAGCACGAACTGGAGACGCTAGGCACCTACACGCCTTCGGCCCACATGCGCTCGATCGTGGCCGCCCAACAGCGCAAGTTGGTCGGCACCCTGCTCGGGCCAGATGACGTCTTGCTGACCGAGGCCAACCTGGACGAGTACACGGAATCGGGAACGCTACGCGGACTGCCCGGTCTGGCCTGGTGCCCAACGCCCCGCGCTCTGTCGATGCTGCGTGCCGTGGGCGCCGTTCCAGAATCCGCGCCATCCGTGGACGTCCTCCGAGGGGTGAACGCGCGGCCCTTCGCCAGCGAGGTGCGCGCTCCTCTGGCGCAGGCGAGTTTCGAGAAACACCTAGCCACCCACCTGGATGTGGCTCTGGAGCAGCTCGCACAGCCCGCCGCACAGGGCTGGTTGGTGCGGCGCACCTTCGGAGCCGCGGGACGAGGCCGCCGTCGACTAACAGGGGGCAAGCCCTCTGCGCACGACCGAGCCTGGCTGAATGCAAGCCTGCGCCTGGGTCCCCTCACCATTGAGCCTTGGGTTGAGATCGAAACGGAGTACACGCGCTCGGGTTGGGTGGAGTCCGGTGGCGCGGTGCTGATCGCCCCGCCCTGCTTTCAAAGGACTAGCCGCGAGGGAGCCTGGGAGCACACTGCCACCGCGGATCCGGACCTCGTACACAGCGCGGACGACCAGCTCCTGCAGCAGGCTGTGGAACAGGCAGGCCGCGCCCTGGCGCGAGCTGGATACTTCGGCGCCTTCGGTATCGATGCTTTCCGTCACCGGGTGCCGGGCGGTAGTCACCGCCAGCTGGTGCTCAATCCCATGAGTGAAATCAACGCGCGATTCACCATGGACTGGACCCTGGGGATGGGCGAACGCACACCCCACCACGCGGCCGGGGAGCCGGGTGTGGCGACAACATGCGCGGATCCTCTGGGGTCCTCCCCAATGCCAGGGACTAGACTCTGAGGCGGCCACTCCGGCTCCCCGTCCAATGACCCGCTCACCCCTGCCGCTGATTCTCGCCCTAAGCCTGCAGGCCTGTGGTGGGCAGGAGATACCGCCCGCCCGGCCGGACATCATCCTGCTGACGGTGGACACCCTGCGCGCCGACAACGTCAGCGCCTACAACCCGGACAGCCGGGCGCGCACGCCGCACATCGACTCCCTCGCAGCCGAAGGCATCCGCTTCGAGCGGGCCTACTCGCCCATTTCGGTCACCGGGCCCGCCTTCTGTTCCATGCATACGGGCCGCCGGCCCGGGCGGCACGGGGTGGTACTCAACATCTTCCGGGGTGGCACCCCCCTGCCGAGCGACGTCTCCACCCTGGCCCAGGCACTCAAGGCCCAGGGCTACAGCACCGGCGCCTTCGTGTCCGGCTTCACCCTGCGGCCAGAACTCGGGCTGGACCGTGGCTTTGATACGTACGAATGGCCCGAAGAACTACAACGTCCAGGTGAAGAAACGGCCGCCTCCGCAGTGCGTTGGCTACAAGCCCAGGAGGGGCCCGTCTTCCTGTGGTTCCACTCCTTCGACCCCCACGGGCCTCTGCGCAAATGGCCTAACCCCAAGACCCGACGCAACTGGGAGAGGAACGCCGACAAGCTGGAGCGCATCGCCGGCTATCAACGCGTCGCAGGTATCAGCGACCCAACCTTCTACGCCGAGCGCTACGCAAAAGCGGTGGAATACGCCGATAAGCAGGTGGGCCAGCTGCTGGATGCCCTGCGTCAAACGCAGCGCATGGACTCGGCGGTGATCGTCTTCAACGCCGATCACGGGGAGAGTTTCGACGAACGCGACCTGTGGTTTGATCACGGCACGACGGCCTTTGAAGAGCAGCTGCACATCCCTCTCATCATCCGGCTGCCCGGAGCACAACGCGCGGGCGAAGTGCAGCCCGCCCTCATCAGCCTGCAGGACGTGGCTCCAACCCTGCTGCAGCTGATCGGTGCGCCGGCCCTGGCCGGTGCCGATGGCCGCGCGGATATTCTCGCGGGGGGGGGGCATTCCGTACTGACCGGGGAGAGCAGCCACTGTAAGGAGGAACAGGGTGAGGCCTGTGCCCCCACCGGTCATGCGGGCAAGATGTTTGTGGCCCGTGACTTAACCCGCGCCGTGGTGCGACGCAGCACGGTTGCTGGTGTGGTCTACGAGTACTACGACCGGATCGGCGACCCCGGGGAGCGCAGCCCGCTCGCCGGATCCCCTCCCCCAGCCGACCTCAAGGCCCTGGTGGACGCCATGGCCGATGAACGCGCGCGCATGGCACTCAGCGACCCCGGCGTTGGAGACCTCTCCCCCGAGGAAGCCGCCGAACTCGAAGCCCTCAAGGCTCTGGGCTACGCGGACGGGGCCAGCGAAGAGGACTGACGGCGCGGGGCGCCCCTGTCGGGCAGAACCGCCAGCCCGACAACCGTGATCGGATAGACTCCACCACCCGCCACAAGGAGGCCCCCACCATGCTCGCTCTCGCCCTCGTCACCCTTCTGTCTGCCCCGCTACACCAAGACCCCATCCCCGGGATGCTCAAGGCCATCGAGCCGGCGCGGCTCATGAGCACCGTTGAAACCCTCGTGGGGTTCGAAACCCGCCACTCGGCTTCGGCTACGGAGTCCGAGAAGACCGGTATCGGCGCCGCACGACGATGGATACGCAGCGAGTTCCATGCCATCTCCAAGGCCACCGGGGGGCGGCTTGAGATTCACGAACAGCGCTTCACCGTCAACGCACGGGGACTCGGAGAAGTGGAAATGGTCAACGTGTACGGCTTCCTGCCGGGGACCGGAGTCGACCCACTGGGACGCACCTACGTGGTCTCGGGTCACTACGACTCCCGCGCGGGGAGCGGTTCCGATTCCACCAGCGCTGCACCCGGCGCCGATGACGACGCCAGCGGCACGGCGGTGGTGCTTGAACTGGCGCGAGTCATGAGCGCCGGCGAGTACGCGGCCAACCTGGTCTTCATCTGCGTGGCGGGCGAGGAGCAGGGCCTCTACGGAGCCACGCACTTCGCCGAGTGGGCCCAAGAGACGGGCCTGCAGGTGGACGGCATGATCACCAACGACATCGTGGGCAACATCCACGGGGGCAACGGCATCGTGGACGACCGCACGGTGCGCTGCTTCTCTGCCGCGGATGGGCTGCACTCCACCTCCCGCGAGCTGGCGCGCTCCATCGCCGCGAGCGCCCGGCGCTACGTACCCAAGGCCAACCTGCGACTGATCTTCCGCCTGGATCGCTTCGGCCGCGGCGGCGACCACAAGCCGTTCCACGAGGGTGGCGTCCCGGCCGTGCGCCTCTCGGAGGCCAACGAGAACTACGAGCGCCAGCACCAGGACGTGCGGGAGAAGGACGGGGTGCACTACGGCGACGTGCCCGAGTGGGTCTCGGCCGACTACATGGCGCGCGTGGCACGGGTCAACGCGGCCGCCCTGGCCGAGTGGGCTCTGGCCCCCCCTGCGCCCCAAAAACTGTTTATGCGCGCCGCCGTCTCCTACGACACCCAGCTCTCCTGGGCACCGGTGGAGGATGCCTCCGTCGCCGGCTACGAGGTCGTCTGGCGCGACACCACGGCCCCCGACTGGCAGGAGGTGCGAGCCCAGGGCCCCGAGCCCAGCGTCCTGCGCGTGCGCGGCCGCGAGCAGACCATCGTGCGCGCCACCATCGAGGGCATCACCGCCGACGGCTGCTTTTTCGGCGTGCGCAGCGTGAGCAAGAGCGGACACCGCAGCCGGGTCTGCTACCCGGACACACCCTGATCCGCACGATGGCCTGGATCGACACCATCCCCGCCGAGGACGCGTCCGAAGAGCTGCGCGAGCTCTACCGCCGCGTCACCGACCCCGGCACGGGACAGCTGGATCACATCATGCAGATCCACTCCCTGCACCCCGCAGGCCTGCGGGCGCACTTCGAGCTGTACCGCGCCGTGATGCAGGCCACGCCCAGTCTGTCCGTAGCCGAGCGAGAGATGATCGCCCTAGTGGTCAGCCGCGCCAACGACTGCCACTACTGAGTGCAGCACCACCGCCGCGGTCTGCGGCGCCTCGTGGATGACGAGGCTCTGCTCAACGGACTGGAAGCCGAGCACCTCCCGGAGGACTTTCCGCCCCGCCTTGGGGCCATGGTGGATTACGCCCTCAAGCTGACCCGCGAGCCCTCATCGATGGAGCGCAGCGACGTGGAGACCCTGGAGGCCGCGGGCTTCGATCACGGTGCTGTCCTCGCCATCGCTGAAGTGACCGCCTACTACGCCTACGTCAACCGCATCGCCGACGGCCTGGGCGTGGAGCTCGAATCCGACTAGCCCCGGCGCAGGGCTTCCACGGCGGTCATGCGAGCGGCGCGGAAGGCGGGAATCGCACCACCTAGCAGGCCCAGGAGGATCGAGAAGACGATCGCCGTACCGAGCACCTGGGGGGTGATGCGGAAGGCGAAGGCTACCTCGGTGAAGGTGATCATGTTGGTGGTACCGGTCTCGATGCCGTTGAGGGGCAGGGTCAGCAGGATGCCCACCAGTCCGCCCAGTACGCCGAGCACCAGGGACTCGAACAGGAACGAGAGCAGGATGGAGATGGGGCGGAAGCCCAGGCAGGCCAGGATGCCGATCTCATGGGTGCGCGCCGCTAAGGCCGCCTGCATGGTGGTGGTCGTCGTGAACACGGCGGCAATGCCCATGATCACCGCCAGGAACGCGCCCAGGCCCAGGAGGGTCGCGCTGATCACGCCGGTCTGGGATATGAGGTAGTCGGCCTCGGTCATGACCTTGGCCGGCACCTGGGGGTGGTTCTCCTGGGCCTCGATCAAGGCGGGCACGTCCACGTCGGGACGCAGGACCCCGATCACGCGGTTGTAGACCGAGCGCTGCAGGGCATCGCCCATGCGTTCCAGATCGCCCCAGATCTCCGAAGAGAAGGTGCCCTCGTCGGTGAAGGTGCCCACCACCGTGAAGGGCACGGTGTTGAGGCGGATGACCTCGCCCAGCCGGCAACCGCGGATGCGACGGGTGAGGTTCTCCCCAACAATGATCTCATCCGTTCCCGGCTGGAACATTCGGCCCTCCAGGATCTCCAGGTCGTTTTCGCGGATGGTCATGGTCATGGGCTGCACCCCGCGCACGGGCACGTTGGTCTCACCCCCGCCGATCTTGAACAGGCGCACGGCCATGTAGTTCTCAGCGGAGGCCATGGGCCGACCGTCATCCGTCAGGGCAATTTCGGGAATGCTCTTGAGCAGGATGTCCGCGCTGGAGCGGGTGAACCCGCTCTGGTTCTCGGTGGTGGCTCCCGGTCGCAGGAAGACCACCACGTCCGTGCGGCCGCCCTTCTCGAAGATCGTCACGAACCCCTGCTGCAGGGCCTGCACACCTGAGATCACGGCCACGGTGGCGCCGATGGAGACCATGGTCAGCAGAGTCGTGCTGCGCCGGACCAACAGGCTGCGCAGGTTGTAGCTGAAGGGAACGAGCTGCATCAGGCTCCCCTCCGGAAGGCGTCGACCGCCAGGAGCTTGCGCGTGGCCGCGGCGGGCAGGGCGCCGGACAGAAGACCAATGCCGAGGGACAGGGTGCAGGCGTTGGTGAGGATCTCCGAGGTCATCTCAAAGCCCGGGAACATGGTGCCCAGAAGCTTCGCGATTTCAGGAGAACTGAGTTGGGCCAGCCCGATACCGAGCGCGCCGCCCACCACGCACAACAGAACGCCCTGGCCCAGCATGACCCCGAAGACAGCCCAGTCGGAAAAGCCCAGGGCCTTGAGGACGCCCATGTCGTGGCGCTGCTCACGCCCCGCCAACAACATGGTGTTGATCACAGCCAGCAGGATGGCCGCCAGCACGCCCCCACCGATGGTGGTTACGAAGAAGGGGATGTTGCCCACCATGGAGACGAACTGGGCATTGAATTCCGCCTCTGTGGTGGTCTGGACACGTTGCGGTCCGTTCTCAAAGAGGCCATCCACTTCGGCGGCGATGTTGACCGGGTTCACGCCCTCCGCCAGATGGATGTAGATCACCCCCGACCCGGGGGGCCCGCTGGCTGCGCCACTCTCCAAGCTCTCTTCCAGGTAATCGAAGGGGAAGAAGATGGTGGTCTCGTCCCAGACGATGGACTCCAACTCGTAGATCCCGGCCACCTGGAACTCCCAGGGCAAGCCGTCCAAGCGCTGGAAAATCGTACCGATGATGGGCACCGTGTCGCCCACCTTGAAGCCATAGCGGTCGGCGGTCTGGCGGCCGATGATGCAGGCCGTGCGCTCGGTGAGGAAGCGCTCGCGCGAGCCCTCGACGATCTTGAACTCGGGGTACATGCCCAGGAACTTCTCGGGGTCCACGCCGAACTGGGCGAAGAAGCTGGAGGGGTCCTGGTAGTAGCCGCCGAACCACTGCAGCCGCGCCACGCTGTCCACGCCCTCCACGGCCTTCAACTTGCCCACGTAGGACGCGGGCAGGTTGACGAAGAGGCTCACCGCAGACTGCACGATCAGGCGGTCGCTGGTGGAGTTGCGCACCCCAGCGTCCAGGCTGACAACCAGAGCGCGCAGAACGCACAGCAAGAACACGGCAATGGCGAGCGAGCCCACGGTCAGGGCTGTGCGCAGCTTGTGCCGCACCAGATTGCGGAAGATCAGGTGGATCGGCACGGTCAGGCGCCCTCTCCATCACTCTTCCAGCGGCCCTTGTCCAGGTGCACGCTGCGTTGGGCGCTGGCAGCGGCCAGCGGGTCGTGGGTCACGATGATCACGGTCTTGCCCAGCTCCTCGTTCAAGCGCGCCAGCAAGGCCATCACGCTGTCCGCGGAGGCGCGGTCCAGATCCCCGGTCGGCTCGTCGGCCAGGATCAGGGTCGGGTCGCTGACGATCGCGCGCGCAATGGCGACGCGCTGCTCTTGGCCGCCCGAGAGCTGACCTGGCCTGTGGCTGGCGCGGTCCGCCAGGCCCACCAGCTCCAGTGCGTGCGCGGCGTGGGCACGGCGCTCGGAGCGCGACAGGGGTGCGAGCAGCAGGGGCAGCTCCACGTTCTCCTGGGCGGAGAGCACGGGAATCAGATTGAAGCCCTGAAACACGATGCCCACGTTGCCCGCCCGCCAGCGAGCCAGTTCGGGAGGCGTGAGTTCGGTCAACTCCTCGCCCGCGACGCGAACCGAACCCAACTCGGGCTTGTCCAGTCCGCCGATCAGGTTGAGCAGAGTCGTCTTGCCCGACCCCGAGGGGCCCATGATCGCCACCCGCTCTCCCTCTTCGATGGCGAAGTCCAAGGCGTCCAGCACGACGATGCGCTCGCCACCCCGCGAGTAGGCCCGGGTCACACCGTTCAGTTCCACCACCGTTCGTGTTGCCGCCGTGCTGCTCATGTTCTGGATTCCCTTAGCGGGCGACGCGTACGCGTTGCCCGTCTTCCATTTCAAGAGGTGGAGTCACAACGATCTCCTCCTCGCCGGTCAGACCCGATTCGATGATGACCCGGTTGCCGCGCGTGGCTCCCAGGCCGACTTCCTGCAGACGCACCCGATCGCGTTCCACGACGAATACTGAGTTCGCCTGCCCCTGCTTGATCAGAGCCGTGGCCGGAACCAGGAGCACGAGCTTGACCGGCCCATCTTGTGCGGCCGCACCCTCGCTCAAGAACACCACGCGACAGCCCATCTGCGGACGCAGGCGCTCGTCCAATTGATCGAAGGCGACGCGCACCTCCACCGTGGCTTTCTGCCGATCAGCGGCGGGCCAGATCCGGTCGATGCGGCCGGTATAGGGCGCGCCTGGGAAGGCGTCGAGGTAGATGCGCGCCGGTGCACCGAGGCGCACCGCGGCCAGACTGGTCTCGGGCACCTCGGCCTGTGCCTCAAGGCTGGCAAAATCAACCATCGTGGCCACGGAGCCGCGAGCGTTTGAGCCTCCTTGCGAGTTGGGCGAGACGACCTCCCCCACCTCGGCTTCTTTCGACACCACGACCCCGTCGAAGGGTGCGCGCACAAAGGTCTTCTCAAGGGCGGCCAGGGCCTGGGTCAGTTCGGATTCGCTGCTGTGGGCGCGCGCCTCGAATTCCGCCTGAGTACGTCGGGCCACTTCGATATCGGCCAAGGCCACCTCGAGGGTGGAGCGGGCGCTGGCAAGGAGCGCAACGGCACTCTGGGTCCGCGCCTCGGCCGCTCTTCGATCGCGCACCGCCTCGTCACGGCGCTCGACTTGGACGATCCCTTGGCGCAGGAGTTCCTCGTAGCGGACTTCCGCCTCCCGGGCGAAGTCCAGCTGTGCCTGGGCTTCGTCCAGTTGAGCGGCGGTGGATTCCACGCTCGCGCTCAGCCGCCCTTCATCTGCCAATGCACGTGCCGTCGTGGCGGCGACGCGTTCAGCCCCTCGCCGGGCGACTTCCAGATCCGCACGCGAGCGCCCCACCGCTGCGTCCTGTTCTTCGTGGTCGATACGCGCAACGACATCGCCCTCCTTGACCCGCGAGCCCTCCACCACGTTGACCTCCACCAATCGGCCGGGTCGGTCGGCCGAGAGTGCCGCGCGCTTGCGCGCCACCACGTAGCCGTTGGCGGCGGCTCCTTCCGAGCCCGCATCCTGTGAGGGACTGCGGCGCACCACACTTGTGACCTCTACCTCCACCAGGCGTATTCGATCCACCAGGTTCATCACGGGGCGCTGGAAGAGCCAGCCCGCAACAACCAGCACGACCAGCCAGACGATGCGACCCCGCCACGGACCCGGCCGCTTGCGAGCGGACGGTGTGCGATCGATGCGCAGGGAGTGTAGGTCGGGGGTCTCGGACATGGGGCCAGAGGATAGCCGAGGGAGGGGTGCATGCCAGCCGTGATTGCGTCAGACTCTCGTCATATTGAATGACACCCTGATCTATGTCGCCGACCCCATGTGCTCCTGGTGCTGGGGATTCCGAACCATCCGTGACCGGGTGCTGGCAGCACTTTCTGAGGGGACGCCGGTGCGCTACGTCATGGGCGGGCTCGCACCCGACAGCGCCACGCCCATGGATGATGAGACTCGAGGCTATGTCCGGCAAGCCTGGAAGGCGGTTGAGCAGGCCACCGGGGCGTCCTTCAACTGGGAGTTCTGGAGCGAGTGCCAACCGCGGCGCTCGACCTACCCGGCCTGCCGCGCCGTTCTGCTAGCTGAGAGATTGCGTTCGGGTGCGGGGCCCCTGATGTTCGATCGCATTCAACAAGCCTACTACCAGGAGGCTCGCAACCCGTCGGACACCGGGACCTTGGTGGCGCTGGCGCGGGATCTGGGGTTTGATGATGGTGCGTTCGAGCGCGAGCTGAACGCACCCGGAACCCAGGCCCTCCTGGAGGCGGACCTGGCATTCCGACGCGAACTGAACGTCCACTCCTTCCCCACCCTGATCCTGGAATCAGGTGAGGAGCGTGTGGTCCTGACTGAAGGCTACTCGGATGCCGAGCAGGTGCTTGCGTGCCTGCCTCGGGGCGCGAACCCCTAGAGCCCGCCCAAGACCTGATCGATCGCGCTCACGATCTCCTCGCGTCCGAAGCTGTGACCAGGGATCTTGACCTTCGCTTCACCCTGCGAGTCAAAAGCCACGAGTCCGTGCTTGGCGTCGGTGAAACCGAACTCCGCCATTTCCTCGACGGCGGCCAGGGTCTCCTCCGGCGAAACCAGCTCAAATTTCACTTTCCCTTCGTACTCTGCTGCCAGTGCGCGCACGGCGCTCTGGACTTTGATGCAGAAGGGTCAGCCGTCGGAGACGACGTAGTAGCGCACCTCCGGCAGTTGGGCAGCGTCCGCCGCCGAGGTCATCAGCTCAGAGTCGCCGGCGGCGTCTGATTCAGGGGAGGCTGTGGGAGCCTCCTCGCTGCACGATAGGATGCCGAACAGTAGTGCCAGGGGCAGGCAGCGCAGGAAGTTAGTCATTGCTGAAAGCTATGCGAGAGACCCGCCGCATGGGAAGAACACATCCTCCAAATCAATGGGGCGGGATGCCCTCCTGAAGGTCTTCTTGGGGAATCCAGCGCACTAGGCGTCCCACCGTGAGGCCCTGGACCACGATAGAGAACACCACCACCACGTAGGTCATGGTGACGATCAGGTCCCTGGCAGGCAGGTCAGCAGGCAAGGAGAGCGCCAAGGCCACGGAAATTCCGCCGCGCAGGCCGCCCCAGGTGAGGATCTTGACGGCGTGCGGGGTGAAGGGGCGCCAGCGGCGCAGGAGGGAGACTGCCCCGCCCACGGCCAGAAAGCGCGCGAGTAAAACCAAAGGTATGGCCGCCAGCCCGGCCAGGATGGCGCTCCCGCCCAAGGGGAGGATCAAAACCTCCATGCCGATGAAGACGAAGAGCACCACGTTCAGGATCTCGTCCACGAGCTCCCAGAACACGTCCAAGCGTTCGATGGTCAAGGAGGACATGGCGAGACGCTTGCCCTGGTTGCCGATCATCAGCCCCGCCACCACGACAGCCAGAGGACCCGAACTGTGCAAGGCAGCGGCCAGAGAGTAGAGGCCCGCGCACAGGGCCAGTGACAACAAGACCTCCACCTGATACTGATCCACCTGCCGCATCAACTGCACGCAGACCCAGCCAGCCGCGAGGCCCAAGACCAGGCTGCCCCCTACCTCGCGCAGAAACAGCGCGGCCACTCCAGCACCATCCAGTACACCGTGGTCACCGTGCCCACCCATAGCCATGCCGGCAATGACAAGAAACACAACAACACCAATGCCATCGTTGAACAGGGACTCACCGGCGATCTTGGTCTCCAAACTCTTTGGAGCGTTCGTCCCCTTGAGAATGGCAAGCACGGCGATGGGATCCGTCGGGGAGATCAAGGCGCCGAATACCAGACACTCAATCCAGCTTGCCTCGAGTCCGAGCAGGGGGAGGGTCAGGTGAATCAGCCCCCCCACCAGAAAGGTGGATGCCAGCACCCCGATGGTGGCCAGGCCGCCGATGATCCACTTGTGTTGATAGAGGCGGTCGATCTTCACGTGCAAGGCCCCGGCGAATAGCAGGAAGGCCAGCAGCACGTCGAGCAGAGCATGGGCGAAGTCCATGCGCTCGAGAAGGGCACGGGTGGCATCGCGCAAGGCGGGGGGAGCCACCAGCACGCCTAGACTTGAAACCGCCAACGCAAGGACCATCACCCCGATGGTCGTCGGCAGGCCCAGGAAGCGGCAGTTCACCCAGGCCGTAAGAGCGGCGAAGACCAGCACCACGGAAAGAAGATCGAACAATTCCATGGCCGAGGAAGATACCGGACCGACGCGGCCGATGTGGCGGATGTGGCGGATTCGCCCCTGACTCTCAAGAGCCTGGGATACGCGCGCTAGCTGCCGAACCTACTGGCGCAGGACCCACGCCAGGAACTGCCCCTCCAGATCCTCGTTCGTGAGCTCGGTGCTCGATAGGGGGACATCGTAGAGAGAGGCAATCGCCTCCTCCAGATCCTCTTTGGTGCCCGCTAGGTGGACGAGCAGTTTGGAGAAGACCTCTTCAGCGTCCTTGGCGCGCTCACTGTGCAGCCAGTAGACAAAGGCCGTGCGGTAGGCGCGCAGGAGTTCTTTGTAGTCGCCCCGGAATGTCGACCCGGGCACGGGCATGTCGGCTGCGGCCATGCCCAGAAAGGGAGCACGGACAATTTCATCGTGGCTGTCAGCGTCATTGCGCAATCGGAAGGTGCGCAGGCGATCCCGGGTGTCCTTGTAGCCGTTCTTCTGTGCAGACCCCAAAGGGCCCACGAAACGATCTGCGCCGTAGTTGGACTCCTGTCTCCACCAACTGTCAGCTGAGATCGCAGGAAGCCAGCCACCCTCGGACAAACCGCCGGGAACAAAGCGCTCATAAGCCTCGGTGCGACGCGAACGAAGATCTCCATCCGCCCGTGTGCGACACTCGCCAAACACGTCAATCACCAGGTTCACCGATAGGGCACCGGCGAAAGACTCGGGCACCCGGTCGCCATAGTAGCTATCCACCAGGGAGTTGGTCGCCAGTTGAGTCAACTGTTGCTCCATTCCAGTAGAGACGCGCGAGTTCATGGCTATCCCGGCGGACCAGTTGCTCGCTCCTTTCCCGAACTCCAAGGACATGACCTTGTAGCGATCTAGGTAGAACTGGGTCCAGACGGCCACGCCATCCTGCCAGAAGCCCGCTTTCATCTCGGGGTACACCCAGCCTGCCAGAGACACCCACTCGATGAAGGGCAACCTGCGCGGCGCCAGAATGATGGTCTCCGGCATGTCCTCACGATCCAGCCCCATGTAGGCGCCGGTCCCCATGGCTTCGGCCAAGCGTGCCGCGATTTCCCGCACAGAAGCGCGAGCATTCAGACCCAAGTAGAGGTCGGAAGCCTCGTCGGTCTCCCAATCCTCCATGCTCTTGACGAGCTTGGCAATCTGGCTCCCTCGCACACGCTTCAACCACTTCGCGAGTTCCTTGATGTCATCGCGCATCCGGGCGATTAACTCGGCATCCGCACTGGGCTCGACCCAGTCGAGCCAGCGGTCCTGTAGGACGAGAACGCTGTCGCAGACCTTCTTGTAATTGTCTGCGTCGGGCAGGGAGCGGGCGCTCTCTCTATCGAGCAGCAGTTCAAACAGGCCTAGTCGAATACGGATGTAGCCCTGATCGAGATACTCCTCCGTGGAGAAGGTGTCGGGAGAGACGCCGGCACGCCCACTGCGCGCTAGAAGGTCCGCGACGAGCCGCTCATGAGGAATCGAGTTGAATGTCTGCTGCCCGAGAGCAGAGGACGTCCCCACGCACAGGAGAGCGAATAGGGAAATGAGCGCCGTCAGCGGGCGGCGAAATTTAGTCAGGTCGTCCATCGGGTCGGTGAGCGGACTGCAAAAGAGCAGCCACTCGGGGAGAGGAGCCCAGAATGCCAGAATGAGGCATGGCTACCCTTCCTGATGAGCGGGTTTCACCTAATTGTCACGGGACGGGACACACCCCCCCCCATTCAGGACTGCCTGGAGGGGGACATCAACGACGCCCTTACGTTGGCCCATTGTCCACCGCAAAGGGGCAGCGGCCTCCCCGGACTCCTCATCCTCGGTGCTCCAGGGCACCCGCAAGCGCGCCAGGCCGTCCGCGTCCACGAGGGCCTCCCCCATCCAGACGAACTGGGTTTGCTGCCCGTTGAACTTGCGGCGCACCCGCGCACGCAGAACCTGACCCGCGGATCCGCTCACCTCCAGTACGGCTCCGGGCACCGCCTCCCAGATCCACCCGGCCGGTTTGCCATCGGACAGTGGCTCGCCAAAAGCCACCAGACGTAGAAAACCCGGGTGAGGCCGGCCCGGAATCTCATCCCCGTAGGCGCACGGGAGGAGCCGCCCCAGGAGGCTGTCCTCGGAGAACTCCGATCGGGAGTCGTCAGCCAAGACGCGCACCATCGTGTCCAGGTTGCGCATCCAATCGGACCCGAGCAGAACGTGGCGCACACGCCGCTCGTGGCACAGGGCCTCGGCATCTTCATCGGAAGCAGCAGCCAGGAAGCGCCAAGGATCCACAAAGCTGTCACGGCCCAGGTACGAGCCGAAGTTCGTGGCCACGGTTGGGCGCCCGGCACCCCACTCGATCATGTGACCCAAATCCCACTGAGCGAGGACGGCTTCCTCATCGGTGCCGTGGGTTCCCAACCAGGCACAAAGCCCACGCAGTCCGCGCTCGCGTTCCACGGTGAGGGTCTGCGGAAAAAGTGAGTCCGCAGTGGATCGCGACAAGGTGCTGGAAACGGTGGCGGTGTGAAACACCAGCGGGAGAGCCAACGCGAGAGCCAGCAACGCATGAGGGAGGCGACGCGCTGGCAATGAACGCGTGAGGTGCCCCAACCAGACTCCGAGCAGGACGGCCATGGGTGCCGCGAGACCCTCGGCGAATCGCCGTTGAAAGAGGGCCATCAGCAGGTAAAGGAGAACAGCTGGTATATAGGGCAGCAGGGCTCCGCCCGCGCGGCGCGCCCCGTGCCACCAGGCCAGAGGCAGGAGAACCACACCCCATCCCAACCAACGCGTCAGGGGCTCCCAGCCGCCGATGAGACCCCACCCCAGAGGTTGAGATTCGTGGATGCGACCCATGAAGCGGTTGGAACCCGTGGCCCACCGCGCCCCCTCCGCCACGCTCTCGCCCAGCGGTCCCCAAGCCAAGACGAGGCCAGCCAGCCCAAGGAATGCGATCAATGTCCAAGGGTAGAGACGCAGTCCGGCCCCGTGCTCTTGGCTGTCCGGCTTCATGAGACAGAGGGGCAGGCAGGCCAGAGCACCGACGCCGAGGAAGCCCACATGGAACCAGGACAGGTTGATGATCTCGAGCGCGCCCCAGGGACTCGCGGCAGCATCGGGCCATATCACCAAGGCTGCGGCCAAATGGAAGACCGCGCCAAAGGCACCCAGACCTGGGAGCTCGCTCGGCTTGGCCCGGAACATGCGCCACAGGAGGGCCAGCTCCAACGTGCCTATGAGCAGGAGGGACGCCACCCATGAGGCGAGCGCCAATCCCGCCAGGACCCCGGCCATGACTCCGAACATGACCGAACGACGGACACGCAGCAGACCTGAAGGCTCAAGCCCGCGCGCGGCGAGCATGAGCCAACTCAACTGAAGAAAGGAGACGAAGGCGTGATGGTCCCCGTTGCCCAATCGGGAGTAGCGCACGGACGCAAAACAGAAGGCATGGTAGAGACCAGCCAACAGGGCGGCGCGTGTTCCTCCCAGGTACCCAGCGGCCAAGGCCACCAACAAGCTGGTCAGAGCTCCCAGAACCCATGGCACGCTGGCGACGTGACGTTCGACGTACCGCGCCCGCGCACTCGCATCCGTCGGCGCCCATGGAGCGAGCACGGTGTGCAGGACGCGCGTGTACATGGACGGCCAGGGAATGGGTGCCCCACCCTGCCCCTCGAACTCCGGGAAGGCCAACAGGGGATCGCGAACCTGGACCCGCCCCTCATCCGTCAAGGCGCGCTCCAGACGGCGCATGTGGTAGTGGCTGTCGGGATCGGCGCTGAACCAGTCCGTGGTCTGGGTCGGGCTCGCAGACACCCGATAGCCGTTGGCCCCGCGCACCCACAGGGAAACGCAGAACACCAGGACCAGAGTCCCGATCAGGGCCGTGCGCGAACTCCGCGCCGAGCTCATTGACGCTGGCGCAGGAAGTGCACGCACTCCCGGACGACGCGCCCCAGGACCTCGCGCTGGTCTTCGCAACGCTGGACCCCATCGGGCAGCAGGTTCCAGCCGCGATCGTATACCTCGATGTCCTTGGCGGCGGAGTCCAGGGGAATTTGGATGATGCCCGAGTCCGTCCAGACTCCCACGTCTCCCCAAGAGCCCATCACTCGCGCGCGTTCAACGGCGGGATCGAAGAGGCTCTGACCCAGAGAGTAGCCCCCACTCAGTGCCGGGTCGGCACCCAGGCACTCGAGCAGGGAGTTGGAGAGATCCACGTGACTGGTGGGACGATCCTCCTGACCGGCTTCGATCCCTGGCCCCCGCATGTAGAAGGGAACCTCCATCTGCTCCGGGCTGAAGTTGCTGGTATGGCCCCAGAATCCGTTCTCGCAGAACTCCTCGCCATGGTCCCCGGTCACGACCACCAGGGTCTCCTCGGACAGGCCCGCCTGCTCGAGCGCGTCCAGGATCTGGGTCGCCGTACGATCCGCGTGCACGACGGAGTTCATGTAGGTGTTCTTGACCTTCTCGCGCAGGTCCGCAAGCTCAGGCCCATCGGTGGTGATACCCAGCTCCACGTAGTTCAGCTTGTCGACGGTAGGTTGATGGGGGCCGCCCGGGTTGTAGTAGGGCTGGTGCGGTGCATCGAGCAATATGAAGCAGAAGAAGGGCTCCTCGTTGGGCCGCTCCCCCACCCAGTCTGTGAAAGCCTGAGCCACGAAGCGGTCCTTCTTATAGGAGATGCGCGAGAGCTCCTCGCCCTCCTCATCCCTGAAGCGGTCCACAACGTCCTCGTCCGCCATGCCTGACCAAGCCGTGGGACGGAACTCCGGGAAGTTCATGGAGGCCGCCGAGAACACGCGTCGCTCGTAGCCCTCCTCTCCAAGTGTGTCCATGAGCACGGGGCTCGCGTGCTCCGCCAGCGCCTTGAACCAATAGGAGCCGTGCAGGCCGTAGAGCATGCTGAACAGACCAAAGCGGGTGCCGTTGCCACCGGAGATGTGGTTCGTGAACACCCGTGCGTCCTGTGAGAAAGCATGCAGGCCCGGTGTCAGCTCCGGGTTGAACATGTCCCGCCGCCAAGAGTCGAGCACAACGATGAGAATGTTCGGGCGCGGGCCATCAGCCGGCAGGACTGGGCGCACGTGGGGATAGTCCAGTTCCGCGGACTCGGGCATCACCTGCAAGAGAGGCGGCCCACCGGACTCGCCCTCCAAGAAACGTGAGAGGTTCGCACGGGGATAGAGAGGCAGGGGTCGGGCCGCCATCTTCAACTCCCAGTCGCCGGTCATATCCGCGGCCGCGTACACGCTCTTCTCCAAACCCACCACGGGCAACAAGAAGAGGAGCAGGACAACCCGCGGTTGCAGCAGCAAGCGGGTGCCAAGGCCCAAGGTCCTGCGCCGGATCAGGTCCGACAGGAACCAGCTCCAGCTCCAGTACAGCAGGCTCGCACCCACCAGGAAGATGAGGGCCACCGAGCCCCAAACCGGCAGGCCCAGGTGCACCGCGTCCGCCGAACCCGGGGTGAGGGCCACGTTGAGCACCGCTCCATCGAAGTGACGGCCCAGGATGCGCCAGATGATCGTGTCCGTGTAGAGCAGGGCGAGGAAGAAGATGCCTACGGCTGATTGAAGGAAACCGATCATGCGCGGGCGCTCGACGCTGCGATGCAGGAGCCCAAAAGTGAGCCCCACGGGCAGGGAGAGGATCGCCACGGAGGAAAGCAGGGCCAGCCCCACGTAGACGCGTGTCCAGGGGGAGGAGTCCTCGGGCAACCGATACAGCCATCCTGACCCGACGACGGCGCCCGCCAGGACACAGAGGACCCAGAGCTGAAAGCTGGCCTGGGCAATCAACCTGCGGGTGGGATAGGGACTAGGAGTGGACACGACGGAAAAAAGAGGTGGCTGTGGTGCGAGGGTGCGAGGGTGCGAGGGAGCGGTGGAGCGGCGAGAGTCCTCGGACAGGTGCCTCGCTCCTATCCGAGTCAATGGGGGAGAATAGCGGCCCATTTCACAAAAAGCTCCCCCAGCCGCTGACTCGGGGCCCCCACCATGGTCCAGGGCCACGCCGGGCTTGCCTGTACGCCGCAGGGGCCGTATCTTCCGCGACCGATCCGCTCGCCGCCCGCGCGCGTGAGATCCCGGCCGGAGAGGTGGCAGAGCGGCTGAATGCGCCACATTGCTAATGTGGTGTCCCTTCACGGGGACCCCGGGTTCGAATCCCGGCCTCTCCGCCATTCCATGCACAAAACAGCCACTTCCCACGACGCGTGTCCGAGGCCCCTGAGAAATGGGCGAGTGCTTCTGGCGGTGGTCTTGTGTGGCACGCTGCTCCTCTGCGGCTGTCGCACGCGACGCATCCTCGCCGTGGAGTCGGTCCCCCCCGGAGCTCTAGTGCGCTTCGACGAGGAGATCATCGGGCACACACCCCTGGAACACGAGTTCGTGCACTACGGCCAGCGCCGCTTGACCCTCTACCTCCCCGGCTACCACACCTGGTCGGAGCGCCTCGATCTGACCCCTCCGCTGCGGGCGCGCTTTCCCCTGGATGTGATCTGGGAGCTGATCATCCCGTTGGGCCGCACCGATCGGCGCCCCTACCACGTGGAATTGCAACAGGATCGCGGAGATGACGGCACGGAAGATGTCCGGGTGGACACCTTTCTTGAACGTGCCTGGGCGCGCCGAGAGGCCGCCGGCAATGCCGACGAGAAACCGAAGTCCAAACCCATCGACGGATGTCCGTAAAGCAGCGCTTCCAGGATTCCAAGGTGACCGTCATGGGGTTCGGCCTCTTCGGGGGCGGAGCATCGGCGGCGCGTTGGTTGGTGGAAGCCGGTGCCCTGGTGACGATCACGGATCTGCGCACGGCCGATGATCTGGCGCCTGCCCTCGAAGCGTGGAACACCGATCCACCCAACGGCGCCCCCCCCGTCTGGGTCCTGGGAGAACACCGCGAGGAGGACTTCACCGGAGCCGATTGGGTTGTGGCCAATCCGGCCGTTCCCCCGGATCACGAGCTGCTCGTCACCGCACGCGGTGCCGGGGCGAAAGTGACCTCCGAGATGGAGCTGTTCCTGGAATCCTGTGCGGCACGGCTGGTGCTCATCACCGGAACCCAGGGCAAGAGCTCGACGGCACACATCCTGGAGAGACTCCTGAAGCACTCGGGCCATTCAGTGGTGCTGGGAGGCAACATCGGTGTCTCCCTCCTTGCTAAAGCGGCTGATCTGTCTGAGGACACCATTGCCGTGGTAGAGATCTCCTCCTACCAACTGGAGGCCCTGTCCGAGAACGCTGAACGCGGACGAGCGGAAGTGGTCGCCATCACCAACGTTCTGGCCGACCACCTCGAACGCCACGGGTCGGTGGCCGCCTACGAGCGAGCCAAGGCCCGCATCCTGGAACAGCTGGGCCCTGAGGGGACAGCCTTCCTCCCGGTGGGCCTGATCGAACGCCCCCGCTATCGGGTCCAGGCCGACTGCTTCGTCCGCACCCACTCCCGCACGAGTGGAGACTGCCGGGTGGTCGAAGGCCGCTTCCGGGCCGACGACGAGAACCTGGGGGCCGTCAGTAATCTGGCTCTGCCCGGTTCGTTCCAGGTGGACAACGCCCTTCTGGCCTTGGGCATGGCAAGGAAACTGGGGGGCGAGCCCGCTGATCTGGCCAGGAGCTTGGGCCAGATCAAGGGACTTGAGCACCGCATGGAATCACTAGGAGACTTCGACGGCATAGTCGTCGTCGACAACGGAGTCTCGACCACTCCCGATTCCACCCTGGCCGCCCTGGAGAGTGTTTCCGAGCCGTGCACATTGATGCTGGGCGGCCAAGCTAAAGAGGGCTTGAGCTGGAACGAGTTGGCCCGCCAACTCAAGGCGCGTGGAACGCGGGTCGTTGCCTATGGTGCCTCGGCTCAGCAGATCCACTGGGCATTGCTCCAAGCCGGGGCCGAGGCCTGGGTGGAGACCAATCTGGAACAGGCAACCCACCGCGCACTGGACGAAACACCCAAAGGGGGCACGCTGCTGTTCTCCCCGGCCTGCGCCTCGTTTGACGAGTTCCAGAATTTCAAGGACCGTTCCCTCGCCTTCCACTCCTACCTGCAAAGTTACAAGTGAAGCTTCTCCTCGAAAGCAACGACATCGAGTTGGGTCGGGCGCTGGCCGAGCTGGCCCCCTACCTGCGCGGGCTAGTGGAGAATGGCGTGCGGCGCGCCCTGTGGCTGCACGCCGACCAGGTCCATCAAGAGCACGTCCTCGGTGCCGTATTGGGAGACGAAGAGAGCGCCGCTGGACAAGTGATCGAGCACGCCTTTGCCGATCCCGAGACCCTGGACACGGAGCTGCTGGCCCTCTCACCGGGATTGATGGTGGTGGGCGCCAAGGCCGTGCTGCCTTTCTCATCTGAATCGCTCGCGGTACTGAAAAAGGCCCGGTCCAGGGCGCTCGATCAGGCACGGACGCAATTGGGGGCTGCGGGGCTGGCCGAGGCCTGCGCCGAAGCCCTGCCCCGGGCCGTGCAGGAAGCCCTGGGCAAACCTGATTGGCCCCATGACGAGGGCGACGAGGGCGTGCAGGCCCCGAAGCGCTTGAATCCAGATGGACACCTCTTTCAAGGCCTCTCGGGGGCCGCCAAGCGCTCCCTCGTGCGCGCTTGCCGTAGCGCACACGGCAGGAAGGAGCGCTCCATCACGTCTTTGGGACTACTCCTCGCGACCCTGGAGGAGGACCCGGCCTTGCGCTCCGCCAGCGGCTGGAGCCCAGGCAAGATCCGGAGCGCTGCAGAGGGTCAGACGCCACCGGCTTCGGACCCGCCTGAGGGACCCCTCACGCCCTCCCCAGCACTGGCCGCCCTGCTGACGCGCTTGCCAAGCGGAGCCGACAGCCTGGACTTCCTGGCTGCCTCTCTGGCGGGCGCGGAGGCGGAGCTGGCGGCCTGCCTCAGCCGTCACCGCATAACGCCAGACCTCGTGGAACGGGCGCGCGGTGCCTTTAGGGACCCTCCCGGATCTCCACCCGAGTCTGGTTGTTGACGGACCCGCCGGGGAGTCCTATAGAAATAGG
The DNA here is from genome assembly GCA_012959525.1 of Planctomycetota bacterium. Classification (GTDB taxonomy): domain Bacteria; phylum Planctomycetota; class UBA1135; order UBA1135. The sequence continues at coordinate 41,014 of DUDB01000060.1, read as the reverse complement.
TGTCGGTCCGGCGCTGCCGGAGCCGTCCACTGCCCATGCTCTGCCCAAGCTGCAACAAGAACCTTGCGACCGTCCACGTCTATGAGGTCGAGGACTTCGTCGGGCCCGGCGACAGCCGCAACAAGCTGACGATCCACCACCTATGTGAGGTCTGCGCCCAGGGGTCAGGCCTTGCGACGGGTATGCCCGAGGGCCTGATGCAGACCATGGCGGGCACACAATTGTGGAACCTAATCAAGGGGAGCCCGATCAAGGTGCAGGTCACCCACAAGGGCGCGACGCCGAGCCTGACCTGTTCTGAGTGCGGTATGACCCTCGTGGAACTGCAGCGCAAGGGGCGCGTGGGCTGCGAACGCGACTATGAGGTGTTTGCGCAGTATCTGACGGAAGTGCTGGCACGCATGCACGGCGCGGACAAGCACGTCGGCCGCCTGCCCGGCGTGGACGAGGCCGAGGCCTCGGTCCAGGAGCACCTGAGCGACTTGCGCCGGGCCCTGGAGCTCGCGATCCGCAAGGAGGATTACGAGCGCGCCGCCGATCTTCGGGACGAACTGGCCCAGACCGGGGACACCCTTGGGCCCTCGCCGGGCTCCGAAGACCCGGCATAGGGCTCAACCCGGGGTCCCTAGGAGTCGTCCCGAGGGCTCACGGGATCAGGAACCCCTAGCCTCGGGGGCCCAAAAAAGGCACTCTGGGGCCCTGGACGGACCCCTTAGGGAGCCCTCATGGGGCTGAGACGGGGATCAACCCCTACGCAGCCCGGAATGCTGAAACGGGAATAAACCTCAAGCCCCACAAGTCCGAAAGATAGCTATCCAGATCCGGCAGCCCACCCTTCGACCCCACTCCGAATCCAACCATGTTTGATCGTTTCACGGACCGCGCCAAGAAGGTCATGAATCTCGCCCGCCAAGAGGCTCAGAGGTTCAACCACGAGTACCTCGGCACCGAACACGTCCTGCTGGGCCTCGTCCAAGAAGGTAGTGGAGTCGCAGCCAACGTCCTCAAGAACATGGGGATCGAACTGGACAAGATCCGCATGGAGGTCGAGAAGATCGTCAAGACCGGACCCTCCATGGTGACCATGGGGCAACTGCCCTTCACACCTCGCGCCAAAAAGGTGCTCGAGCTGTCGATGGAAGAGGCCAGCAACCTGGGCCACAACTACATCGGTACCGAACACCTATTGCTGGGCCTGATCAAGGAGAACCAGGGCATCGCCGCCCAGGTGCTCCTGAACCTGAGCGTCAAGCTCGAGGACGTGCGTGAAGAGGTGCTCGACTTCCTGGGAGCCGACGGCTCCGAAGAGGATGATGAGGATGGCTCCATCGGCACCGAAGAGGGCGCGGGTCCCGCGAGCAAGAGCAAGACCCCAGCCCTGGACTCATTCGGCCGCGACCTCACGGAACTGGCGAGCGAGGGCAAGCTGGATGTGGTCATCGGACGCGCCGATGAGATCGAGCGCGTGATTCAGATCCTCTCGCGCCGTACGAAGAACAACCCCGTCCTGCTCGGTGAGCCGGGCGTGGGCAAGACGGCCATCGTCGAGGGGCTGGCCCAGAACATCATCGAAGGTACCGTGCCGGAGATTCTGCGCGGCAAGCGCATCGTCGTGCTGGACCTGGCCCTGATGGTGGCAGGCACCAAGTACCGCGGTCAATTCGAGGAGCGCATCAAGGCCGTGATGACGGAAGTGCGTCGCGTCCAAGACGTCGTGCTGTTCATCGATGAGCTCCACACCCTCGTGGGCGCGGGTGGCGCGGAAGGCGCCATCGACGCCTCGAACGTCCTCAAGCCCGCCCTGTCGAGGGGTGAGATCCAGTGCATCGGCGCCACGACCCTCGACGAGTACCGCAAGCACATCGAGAAAGACGGCGCCCTTGAGCGGCGCTTCCAGTCGGTCAACGTCGAACCCCCCACGCCCGCGCAGGCCGTCGACATCTTGATGGGCCTCCGCGACCGCTACGAGAGCCACCACCGCATCTCCTACACGGACGAGGCATTGCGCATGGCCGTGGAGCTATCCACGCGCTACATCAACAACCGCTTCCTGCCCGATAAGGCCATTGACGTCATGGACGAAGCGGGTGCACGCGTCCGCATCAAGTCCATGGTCCCCCCGCCCGACATGCGCGAGCTCTCCGATGAGATCGCGGGTCTGGAGCAGGAAAAGGACAATGCCGTAGCCGACCAGGACTTCGAGCTTGCCGCGCAGAAACGCGACAAGGCCTATCAGCTGAAGAAGAAGAAGGAAGAAATCCAAACTGAGTGGCGCGAAGAGCAACAACAGAAGGAGCAGGTCGGAGAAGTCACAGCCGAGATCATCCAAGAGACAGTCTCCAAGATGACCGGTGTGCCGCTCACGCGCCTTGAGAAGGGCGAGCGCGAACGCCTACTGCAAATGGAGAACGAGCTCGGTTCCGTGGTCATCCATCAGGAGCCCGCTATCGCCGCCATCGCGCGCTCGGTGCGCCGCTCGCGCTCCGGCCTCAAGGATCCCAGCCGTCCCATGGGTTCGTTCATGTTCCTGGGCCCCTCTGGCGTGGGCAAGACCTACCTCTGCAAGCAACTGGCCCAGTTCATGTTCGGCGACCCGGACGCCGTCATCACCATGGACATGAGCGAGTACATGGAGAAGCACAACGCTTCGCGTCTGGTGGGAGCGCCTCCCGGCTACGTGGGCTACGAGGAGGGCGGCCAGCTGACCGAGAAGGTGCGCCGTCGCCCCTACTCCGTAGTGCTGCTCGACGAAATCGAGAAGGCCCACCCCGACGTGTTCAACATGCTCCTGCAGATCATGGAGGAGGGTCGCCTGACTGACTCCTTCGGGAGGCACGTGGACTTTCGCAACGTGATCCTGATCATGACCTCCAACCTCGGCTCGCAGCAGATGAAAGCGGGCGCCCAGCTCGGATTCGGCCGCGTCCAGAAGACGGAGATAAGCGAAGAAAATCGCCGCAAGAAGCTGACGGCGGACGTCATGGTCGAGGTGGAACGACACTTCCGCCCCGAATTCCTGAACCGTCTCGACGAGGCCATCGTGTTCAACCCGTTGAACCACGACGATCTGTCACGCATCGTCCTGTTGCAGCTCAGCGAAGTCCGTGCGCGTCTAAGTGAGCACTCCATCGACCTGCAGTTGACGCAGCCCGCGATCGACTTCCTGATCACCGAGGGATTCCATGAGGACTATGGCGCGCGGCCCCTGCGACGTGCCATCGAGCGCCACATCGAAGACCCGCTGGCCGAGAAGCTCCTGCGCGGCGACTTCGAAGACTCGAGCGGCGTCTGGGCTGACAAGGCCACCAGCGAGAACTCCAAAGACGGCGAGGGCCTGGTATTCACCCCCACCGAGCCCAGCACGCCTGAGCCCGTGGCGAGTGCCGACTGAGCCTCTGATCCCGGCCTGACCGGAACAGGACCCCGCCCCAGAATACTCTGGGGCGGGGTCCTTCTTTGCCGCCATCGCCGCTGCAACAATGCAAAGGCGGACCGTCACCTGTGGGGCTAGACTGGGTTTGATCGGCTCCCCCCCCACTCAATCCACCCTCTGACCATGCCGCTCCAATTCCTTCGCTTGCTCTGTTGTCCTCTCTTCCTGGCTCTGCTGCTCCCGGCTAGCACCCTGGCACAGGAGGGACCGGACAAGACACCCAAAGGTCCGAGCCCGGAGCAAATAGAGGCCGCCGTCCAGCAGCTCAAGGTGGGCTTTGAGTCCAAGGAGGTCTCTGTGCGTCTCGAGGCCGCCAAGGAAGCGCGCAAGACGTCCTGTGAGGAGGTTGTCAAGGCACTGGCGAAGTACGGATTGCGAGACAAGGAGGTCAACGTGAAGCACGCCACGATCGACAGCTTGGGCCACATGCGGGTACCCGCTTCCTTGGAGGTGCTCCTGGACCATGGCGGTCGCGCCAAGCGTGACCTGGAGGATGACCCCGTCACCCACGCACTGCTGATCAAGTCCATCGGCCGCCACGATGCCGAAGGATCGATCCCCTATCTCACCAAGGATCTGTTCTCGGCCAAAGATCGGCGCGTCGTCCAGGCCCGCATCCTGTCCCTGGGCCGGGTGCGGTCATTGGAATCAGTGGAAGCCCTGATCTCCATGAGCCGCAAGGCCGGAGGCCGGCGCGGGAACAGTCCCCATGGGGATGATCTTCGTCTGGCCTTGTGTGTACTCACCGGAGTGGACAATGGCGCACAAAGTTCAAAATGGAACGATTGGTGGAACGACACCAAGAAGACTCTGGAGGTGTCCAAGGACGCGGCGCCCCTTCCCCGCGCTCTGGCCAAGCAGTGGGACCGCTACTGGGCAGACCCCAAGGAGAAGGCCGACGAGGGTGAAGGCGAGGGAGACCGGCCCAAGGATCGCAAGCGCAAGGGAAAGTCCGAGAAGAGCAAGGGCGACAACTAGGGCCTCGCTCTCAGTCCCGTGGCACGCATCGAACCCGAGCCTTCCGACTTCGATCCCGAGGACTTCGATGAGAACGCCCGGGAGGCTGCGTTTGCTGAGGGCGTGAAGGCCTTTGACTGTGGTCGGTACCACGCCGCCCACGAGTGCTTTGAACGCTGCTGGCTCGCCAGCGAGAGTGGCGCTGCGGATTTCTACAAGGGGCTGGTACAGGCTTCCATCTGCATGCATCACCAGAGCCGCGGCAACCTGGACGGAGCTCGGCCGCTAAACGTGGGAGCGCGACGGTTACTCGGCTCTTTCCTGCCGGCACACGAAGGCCTGGACCTCGCCCGCTTCCTGGGGGAGCTTCAGGCTCACGTGCGCGGGGAGCCCGGCACAGCGCCGGCCCCACGCATGACTCCGGCCGATTCCTGAACGAACCGGTAACCGCCCTGCGGGGCGCGCGTCTGGGAGTGACCATGCACTCCCCTTCCGATGCCCAGCCGCAGGTCCCCCTGCACATCTGCAGGGGAGGCGCCACCTGGCCACGCAGTCTGACCCAGATCCCCTCCCCCCCCGATGAACTCTGGGCCCTCGGAAAGACAGAGCTACTAGCCGAGAGGCCGTCGATCGCCATCGTGGGAACACGCTCCCCCACAGAGTATGGCCGCAGTCAGGCGCTTCGATTTGGAGCGGGTCTGGCCAGGGTAGGCATGTGCGTCATCAGTGGCCTCGCCCGTGGTATCGACTCGGCGGCGCACCAGGGAGCCCTGGAGGTCGGCGGGGCGACCATTGCGGTTCTGGGTTCGGCTGTGGATCAGCCCTGGCCCCGGGGCCCTCTCACCTCGCAGGTGGCGCGGGAGGGGCTCCTGCTATCGGAATATCCGCCAGGTACGGGGGCACGGCGCCATCACTTCCCCATGCGCAATCGCCTGATCTCCGGCCTCGCTGATGCCGTGCTGGTGGTGGAGGCCGCTCACGCCTCGGGGTCGCTCATCACCGCGCACTGGGCGGCAGACCAGGGTCGGGACGTTTACGTGGTGCCCGGCCGCGTCGATCATCCCATGGCACGCGGCTGCCTGCGCCTCATACGAGAGGGGGCCACGCCCGTGGGCTCACCCGAGCAGTTGTTGGAGGATCTCTGGGGATTCCAACTGACCTCCAAGAGCGGAACGCCCGCCCCCGCACCGCCCGGAGGAGGGTCCGGATACCTGTTACGCGCCCTAGAAGGGGAGACCCTCTGCGTGGATGAGCTTGCCCAACGGCTCGAACGCCGGGTCGACGCCACCCTGAGCCTCCTTGTCCAGTTGGAACTGGAGGGCTGGGTTCGCCGAGGGCCGGGAGGGCTCTACGGGCTGCACCGACCGCTCCCACACGGGGAGGACTAGTGCACCGAAGCGAGGGTGTGCTCGCAGATGAGCATGACTCCTAAAACTAGGAGACTCCCCAAGAAGAAGCGCAGGAGTCGGCGGGGCAGGATGGCCTTGGCCCGGGCGTCATCGGTTTCACTGAACAGGGTGCCGATGATGACAATGACGGCTCCCGCAAAGAAGAACAGGAGCGCATGAACACCAAGGTCTTTCATGCTGCTTGCCCCCCTCCCCTTTCATTCGTTTCCGGGCCGTGCTCGGCGTAGTGGAAAGCATCGAGCATGACCAGCACGTTCAGCATGCCCGCGACGCATCCCAGGACGACTCCCCCATCGGCATAGGGGATCTCCAAGCTCAGGCGCGGATGTCCGAAAGCGAACTCCGTCACCAACGCGGGCAGCCCAAGCATGGATTGGCCGGCCCAATAGTAGAAGTGCCGTTCACGGTCCAGGTTGGCTCCGTCTCCCAGGCAGCAACCCACGGCAAACAGGCCTACCAGGAGTATGGCGATGACTGCCCCCCGCCCGCGTCTGCCCTGCAAGAACTGGCCCAGACCGGGCAGAACCAATGAGGCGCCCGCCGCAACACTCGGGCTAGGACCAGGCCCCTGGCAGGGCTGCTGGCGCCGTGCCCCGAGATGCGCCGAGGTAAGCACGACCATGTTGAGTACGCCGCTGGCCGCAGTCAGAGTCGTGCCCAGGTCCATGAGCGGCGGATAGGGTCTTGGATGACCGACGCCGTAGCCGTAGTGGCTCATTTGGACCAGAAGAGCCCCAAGGTTGCCAACCTCTGGCGTCAGCAAGCCCGCATAGGGGCCGCGCATTTCTGGAGGCAGGTACTCCAAGAACATGCCCCCCGAGAAGTAGAGGCCCAATGCGTACAGAGCCTCGATGACCACGAAAACCATGAGGCCCGTTTTCAGCTTGCCCAGGTAGAGGTGCCCCGCTCCGGGCATGAACCAGCCCAGGAGCAATGCGACGGCAGGGCTGCCCGGGGGTCGGTTGGGATTGGGAGCGGACATGGGTGGTGGGAGACTATCAAGGTAGCGGAGGTCGCGGGAGGGTGCAGGGACCCAGGACACTCTCGAACAGGGGGCGGTCTCCCTTTCAGATGACTTATGAGGTGCCAGAAGCGGGCTCGATCCAGGTACCATGCCCACATGGCCCCCCACGAGCACAGGATCACAGTGCGCTACGGCGAGACCGATCAGATGGGCTTCGCCCACCACGCGAACTATATGCTCTACCTGGAAGAGGCTCGTACGGCTCTGATGGCCGCATCCGGCATGCCCTACGGGGAGCTCGAAGCGCGCGGAATCGGCCTGCCCGTGCGCAAGGCCAACCTGCGCTACCGCGCACCTGCCCGCTTCGAGGACGTACTGGCCGTAAGCGTGTGGGTCGAGCGGGTGGGGCCGGCATCCATCACCTTCGGCTACCTAATCGATCGGCCAGCTGACGGGGTGCACATCGCCAGCGCGACCATGGAGCTGGCATCCATCAAACTGGAGAGTGGTGTGCTCTGCGCTCTACCTGACGACCTACGCGCCAGCCTGGAACGGACGCAGGCGGCCGTCTAGACCCGTCTCAGGACCTGGGCTCCGGCTCAGTGGGGCGGGTCAACTGCTCGGTTTCGCCCTGGGGCAACATCTGCAGGATCGGCGAAAGGCTGTAGAGCACACGGTCCGCGCAGGCCGGGCAGGGGTCATCCTGATCGAGGAGATCGTAGGACGGCTGATCCGGCAGGGTCTGCCCGCAGGCGAGGCACAGGATGGGAGCCGCAAGGCCCCGGGGCTCTTCTTGTTGAGTCATGACACCCATACATCGACCCATGGGCCTCCATGCCTTGAGCCGACCCATTTTGAGGCTCACATGGGCTTCTGGGGGTCCGCAAGGGCCTTGAGGCTGAAATCTAACGCCAGCGTCAGGTTTGTCCCCCACTGGGATGGCCCCAGAGCCGATATAGGTCTATTATTGCCGTAGAGAAGCCCGCGCCCACGACTGCTGTGGCCTGCGGGCGTGCTTTGGAATCTATTCCACACCAATTTGGTGCGTTATCCACGGCACCCCTCCTTCCACGCCATGCTCAAGCTCACCAAGCGCACTGAATACGGGCTGATCGCCCTGATGCACCTCGCCGATCGGTCAGGTGAGGTGCTGAGCGTACGCTCCATCGGCGAACACTACTCCATGCCCCAGAGATTGCTGGCCCAAACCCTCCAGGACTTGTCCCACTCGGGCTTGGTGCAATCCCAGCGGGGAGCAGGTGGCGGCTACAGCCTCGCCCAGGCCCCGAACGCCATCACGATCGGCGCTGTCGTTCAAGCCTTGGAAGGCCAGCCGGGGCTGACGAGTTGCCACGAGCCACCGGCCTTTGGCCAGAACAGCGTCTGTGGCATCGAGCCCCTGTGTCCCATCCGGTCTCCGCTCGATCGCATCCGGCACGGAATCTGGGCGCTGCTGCAAGGTACGACGCTCCAATCACTGGCGGACTCCTCCCTCGCACCGCACGAATTGTTCACCGCACCCTCGACCTCTCCCACCGAGACGGCCACCCCATGAATGCGCCCATTTACCTCGACTACCAGGCCACGACCCCCGTGGACCCCCGTGTACTGGAAGAGATGCTTCCGTACTTCGGTGAGATCTACGGCAACGCGGCGAGCCGCAGCCACTCATTCGGCTGGCAGGCCGAGGAAGCCGTGGGCCAGGGACGCGAACGCATCGCCCACCTGATCGGTGCCAGCGCCAAGGAGATCATCTTTACCTCAGGTTCCACCGAAGGCATCAACCTGGCGATGAAGGGTGTAGCCCAGATGTACGGCTCCAAGGGCAAGCACATCATCACCAGCCAAGCAGAGCACAAGGCCGTCCTGGATACGGCCAAGCGCCTGGAGAAGGAAGGATTTGAGGTCACCTACCTGGCCCCCGATTCCACGGGGCGTCACAGCGCCGAACAGGTGGCCGAAGCCCTGCGCGAAGACACGATCCTGGTGACCATCATGTGGGCCAACAACGAAATCGGAACCATCAACCCCATCCGTGAGATCGGAGCCCTCTGCAAGGAGCGTGGCGTTCTGTTCTTCACGGACGGTACCCAGGCCGTGGGCAAGGTTCCCGTGGACGTGGAGGCGGACAACGTGGACCTCATGTGTCTCTCGGCCCACAAGATCTACGGGCCCAAGGGCGTGGGAGCTCTGTACGTGCGGCGCCGCAACCCTCGCGTACGACTGGTGGCGCAGATGGACGGGGGCGGACACGAGCGCGGAATGCGATCGGGAACGCTCAACGTGCCGGCCATCGTCGGTCTGGGCAAGGCCTGTGAGTTGTGTGAGACCGACATGGACACCGACCGCGAGCATGCCCTGTCCTTGCGCACGCGCTTCGAGGAGAAGATCTTCGGAGCCTTGGACCACGTTCACCTGAACGGACATCCCGAGCACCGCCTGCCCGCCTGCTCCAACCTCTCCTTCGCCTACGTCGAGGGGGAGTCCATGATCATGGGCATCAGCAACCTGGCCGTCTCATCGGGCTCAGCCTGCACCTCGGCCAGCTTGGAGCCCAGCCACGTCCTGCAGTCCATGGGCGTGGGCGACGAGCTCGCCCATAGCTCCATCCGCTTCGGCTTTGGCCGTTTCACTTCCGAAGAGGACGTGGACGTGGCAGCCGAGCAGGTGATCGCAGCCGTTCAACGCCTGCGTGAACTCTCCCCCCTCTACGAGATGGTCCAGGAAGGCGTGGACCTCTCCAAAATCCAATGGGATGCGCACTAAGCGCGGTACCCAGCCCCAGAACCCAGCCAACCACCAGATTTTCAAATGGCGTACAGCGACAAGGTCCTTGACCACTACAACAACCCACGCAATGTAGGTTCGTTGGACAAATCGGCGGACGACGTGGGCACCGGCGTTGTCGGCGCACCCGAGTGCGGGGACGTGATGAAACTCCAGATCCAAGTCGAGGGCGACACCATTGTGGACGCCAAGTTCAAGACCTTCGGGTGTGGCTCGGCCATCGCCAGTTCCTCGCTGGCCACCGAGTGGCTCAAGGGCAGGTCACTCGATGATGCCATGGCCATCAACAACACGGAGATCGTCCAGGAACTCTCCCTACCCCCCGTGAAGATCCACTGCAGCGTCTTGGCCGAAGACGCCATCAAGGCCGCCATCAACGACTTCAAGAGCAAGCAGGGCACCGACCCTAGCCAAACCTAGATCCATGTCTATCTCTCTATCAGAAAGGGCCGTCACGGAAGTCAAGCGCATCGTCGCGGAGCAAGACCTTCCCGAGGGCACGGGCCTGCGCGTGGGCGTCAAGGGTGGCGGTTGCTCGGGCTTCAGCTACACACTGGGGTTCGATGACAACCAAAACCCCACCGACCAGTTGAGCGAGGTCGATGGTGTTCAGATCATGTGCGACCCCAAGAGTTTTCTGTACCTGAATGGCACGGTTGTCGATTTCGAGGACAACCTCATGGGCCGCGGGTTCAAGTTCACCAATCCAAACGCCTCCAAGAGCTGCGGCTGCGGAGAGTCCTTCAGCGTCTGAGAGCCCCGTTCTCCTGCTATGAGCGCCTGTCCAGATTGCGGCGCCGCGCTGCAGACCCCGCTGGTCTGTGAGGGCTGCGGCGCCCTTCAATCCACAGCGGCCATTCCCTCTCCCTTCGAGGTTCTTGGGCTTGTGCGCGGATGGCACGTCGATAGCGCTGAGTTGGGACGCAACCTGCTGCGCCTGACGCGCCTGACGCACCCCGATTTCCATGGGATCCATGGAAATGAGGCGCGCCAGCTCGCAGAACGCAACACGGCCCTCGTGAATAGCGCCTACTCCACCCTCAACGACGACGTCCTGCGCGCGGAGTGGCTGCTGGCCGACATGGGCGCGCCCTCTCCCGACGAGGAGCGGCAGATGCCTCAGCAGTTCTTGATGGAGGTTCTCGAGTGGAACGAAGTCCTTGAAGAAGTGCGGGCCGAAACAACGCCGGACAACCAGAGCCGACTGGAGGGTTTGCGTACGGACCTCCAGACCCAACGCACAGCGAGTCTCGAGCAGTTGGGCGGACGGCTGCAGGCCGCCGATCCCGGAGATCCACGGACGTTACGCCAAGAACTCAATACGGTCCGCTACCTGGACCGTACGTTGAGCGAGTTGAACGAACTGGCCCTCGAGCAATCCTCGACAAGAGGCGACTGACCCCCGCACCCCCCATGGGCTACATCGAACTGGACGTTCTCGACGGTGCGCCGCGGCGCATCGTCATTGGCATCGACCTTGGCACGACCAACTCCCTGGCAGCGCTCTGGGAGGACGATCGTCCGGTCATCCTGCGCCAGGAGGGTTCGTCGGGGATCATCCCGTCGGTCATCAACTTCCCCGCGGAGGGCGCGCCCCTCGTGGGCAAGCAGGCCCGGGCTCAGGCCGTAGTGGATCCACAGCACACCCTCTTTAGCGTCAAGCGCCTCCTCGGCCGTGGTCTGGCTGACCTTAGAGGCGAACTGAAAGACCTGCCCTACGCGATCTCAGAAAACGCAAACGGCGTTCTCGAGATTGAAGTACGCGGCCAGACGTACACGCCACCCGAACTGAGCGCCCTCATCCTGCGGGCCACTTGCGACGAAGCCTGCGCTGCTTTCGAAAATGCCGAGATCGCGAGCGCCGTCATCACGGTCCCCGCCTACTTCGACGACGCACAACGTCAGGCCACGCGGGATGCAGCGCGTCTGGCCGGGATCGAGGTGCTACGGATCGTCAACGAGCCCACGGCAGCCAGCCTGGCCTACGGCCTCGACCAGAAGGGCGAAGGCACCGTGGCCATCTACGACCTGGGAGGAGGCACGTTCGACGTCTCCATACTCTCCATAGAGGGAGGCGTATTCCGGGTCCTGGCCACGAACGGGGACACCCAGCTCGGCGGGGATGACTTCGATCGGGTGATCGTAGAGCTCATTCGCGAAGATCTGGCCGGAGAACTCAGCGCGGAAGATCTGGCCGACCCTGCGTTCTTGCAAGCTGCCCGTCTGGCTGCCGAGAAGTGCAAGATCGCTCTGTCCTCGGACCCGCGACATGAAGTCCACCTGAGCTTGCCCGACATAGGCCTCAACTGGCGGCACCGGGTCACACGCGAGGAGTTTGAGAAGCGCATCTCGCCCCTGGTGGACCGCACCATGGATTGCTGCCGCCGCGCCTTGGCGGACGCCGGAATCGAACCCTCCGAGCTCGACGAGGTGGTCCTCGTGGGTGGCTCCACCCGGGTTCCGCTGGTGCGCGCACGCACGGAGGAGTTTTTTGGCCGTCCCCCGCACACCGAGCTCAATCCTGATGAGGTCGTCGCTCTTGGGGCAGCCGCACAGGCCCAGGTCCTCATGGGCGGCACACGCGATATCCTCCTGATGGACGTCACGCCCCTGTCCCTTGGGCTGGAGACCGTCGGTGGTGCAGTTTCCAAGTTGATCGAACGCAACTCCACCGTGCCATGCAGCGTTACCGAAGGTTTCACTACCTATGTCGATGGCCAGTCCGGCATCGACTTCAACATCGTCCAGGGTGAGAGGGAGATGGCAGCGGACTGTCGCTCTCTGGGCCGCTTCAAGTTGACCGGCCTCCCCCCCATGCCCGCCGGTATGGCCCGCGTGGCCGTGTGCTTTCACATCGACGCCAACGGACTCCTCACGGTGACGGCGAAGGAAGAGACTTCGGGCGTGCGAACAGAGATCGAGGTCAGCCCTAGCCATGGCCTGAGCGAAGGGGACATGGAGGCCATGCTGCAAGCGGGCTTTGACAACGCCAGCGAGGATTTTGATCGCCGCCGGGTCGCAGACCTCAAGGCGGAGATCGGAACGATGTTGTTGGCCGTCAAGAAGAACCAGACGGCCGCCGATGAGAAACTCGACCCGGAGAGCCACAAGGAACTGGCGGACGCCGCCGCGCGCGCGAGCAAGGCCTGCGACGGTGACGACCTAGACGAAATCCGCAGTGCTCGAGACGAGTTCGAACAGGCCTCTCTCCCTCTGGCCGCCGTGCTAATGGACCACGTAGTCAAGGGCGCCATTCAGGGCAAGTCCCTGGACGAGGTCTAGGGCTTACGCCGGGCCACCGACCGGAAGGAAGCCCCTGGCGCAGGCCAGCTCCGCCGCCAAGAGCGCCCCACCGGCCGCCCCACGCAGGGTGTTATGGCTGAGGCAGACGAACTTCCAACCGAGGACCGGACACTCCTGGAGGCGGCCCACGACGCAAGCCATGCCCTTGTCCAAGTCACGGTGCAGCAAGGGCTGGGGCGCGCACTCATCGGGCAAATAGTGGACAGGACTCTCCGGCGCGCTCCACAGCCCCAGTGCCTGGGGCTCGGCGGAAAACTCCGCCCACGCGCCCAGGATCTCCTCGCGCCTCGCTGAACGCTCAAGCTCCAGCGACACGCACTCCGTGTGCCCATCCTTGACGAAGACGCGATTGCATTGGGCGCTGACGGCCAGGTCCGCGTGCACTATGCAATCCCCCTCCAGGCGCCCCAGGATCTTGGCCGTCTCGCGCGACATCTTCTCCTCCTCGCCATCGATGCACGGAAGCAGATTGCCCGGCTCTTCCATTCCATGAACGGGCCCGAGGCCTGCGCCGGATAAGGCCTGCAGGGTGACCGCGTGGACGCGCCTGATTCCGAAGGCCCGCTGCAGGGGAGCCAGAGCCAGAGCCAGACCCACCGTCGAACAGTTGGGCCCAGCGATGATCCCGCCCTCCCAGGGTTGGTGTTTCAAGAGCTCCAGGTGATCGGCATTGACCTCGGGAACCAACAGCGGAACCCGTGGATCCATGCGGTGGCAGGCCGTGTTGGATACCACCAGCGCACCCGCCTCGGCCCATGCGCGCTCCACGTCCCCGGCGACAGCCGCGTCGAGGGCCGAGAAGACGAGAGGGATTCCGGGCCGCGGATCGACGTCGCCCACGGGGATCTGGGCCAGAGCGGGATCGAGGGGCGCGTCCAGGGCCCAAGAAACCGCCTCACCGTAGGGCCGGCCGGCACTGTCCTTCGATGCCCCCAGGGCCGCGATATGGAAGCTGGGGTGGTCACCAAGCAGCGACACAAAGCGCTGCCCGACGCTGCCCGTGGCTCCTAGGATGGCAACGGGAATGGATTCAGGTGAGGACATGGGGTTGGAATCGGGAACGCCAGGTCGCCATGGGCACGTTTCAATCGAACAGCGACTTGCCGTCCATGCCAACGGACAGGTCCATTTTCATCAGCCCAAGCAGGGTCGGTGCCACGTCGGCAAGAACTCCGCGGTCGCGGATCTTGGACCCCACCAGTGCGTCGCCGCAGAACACAACGGGAACGGGGTTCAGGGTGTGCGCTGTGTGCGGCTGACCCGTGGTGGGATCCCACAGCTGTTCCGAGTTTCCGTGGTCGGCCGTGATGACGGTGGTACCCCCGCGCTTGCGCACCTCCTCCACGATGGTCTTCAGGCAAGCATCGACCATGCTCACTGCAGTAGCGGCCGCATCAAATTTGCCGGTGTGCCCAACCATGTCGGCATTGGCGAAGTTGATGACGTAGACGTCCGTCTCGTCCTCGGCCAAGGCCTTGCAGATGGCGTCCGTCACCCCCTGGGCGCTCATCTCGGGCTGCAGGTCGTAGGTGGCCACCTTGGGGCTGGGAATGAGGATGCGCTCCTCTCCGGGGTACGGCGCCTCTTCTCCACCGGAGAAGAAGAAGGTCACGTGGGCGTATTTCTCGGTCTCGGCGATGCGTTTCTGGCGCAGGCCCGCCTGACTGACCAGCTCCGGGAAGAGACCCTTGAGGGCTACGGGAGGGAACCCCACCGCAAAGGGGAAGTCCTCACGGTAGCGTGTCATGGTCACGATCTCGGGCTGCACCCTCTGCTTGCGCTCGAAGCCGTCAAAAGGCCCGGTGTGCAGGGCGTCACAGATCTCACGCACCCGATCGGAGCGGTAGTTGAAGACGATCAGCCCACTTCCGTCCTCGATGCGACCCTGGTCGGGAGGACCGATAACGACGGGCTCCACGAACTCATCGCCCACGTCCGCCGCGTGGGAATCGGAGATGGCCTGTGCGGCACTGTTGGCGCACGCTCCCACGCCCTGCACAAGGAGGTCGTAGGCGCGCTCCACGCGCTCCCAACGCTTGTCGCGGTCCATGCACCAATAGCGACCCACGACCGAGGCGATACGGCCCACCCCGGCGGCAGCCAGATCCGCTTCAACCCGCGCCAGGTGCTCATGGCCCGAGCGCGGCGGCGTGTCGCGCCCATCGGTGATGGCGTGCACGAACACGGCGTCGGCGGGCATCCCGCGCGCAGCGGCAAGGAGCAGGAGGTGCCGCAGGTGCAAGTCGCTGGCATGCACGCCCGCATCGGAGACGAGGCCCAGCAGGTGCAGGGGCTTCCCCTCCTGCACGAGCCGGTCGATAAGCTGGACGAAGGCGCCACACTGGGCGAACGAACCCTCGTCGATGGCTGCGTTAATGCGAGTGACATCCTGGTTCACGACACGGCCGGCGCCCAGGTTGAGGTGGCCGACCTCGCTGTTCCCCATCACGCCCATGGGCAGCCCCACTTCACGGCCACAGGTGGAGAGGAGCGCATGCGGGTAGCGCCCCAGCAGATCGTGGAAGTACGGCGCGTTCGCTGCGATGGCGTTGGACTCCGTTTCGGCCCGGTGCCCCCATCCATCAAGAATCACCAACAGCAGGGGCTGGGTCATGGGCGCCCTCCGGTCAGGCTTGTCTCGCAACCGTGCCCCTCTTCGCTCATACTGCGAGGGTCGCTCGCCGCGGAGTGACAGATCTCAAGAACGATGGTGAAACACATGGAATGCAAGCAACGCCCCATCCAGGCCGCGACTAGATCGGAAGTCTACACCCCGGGCCCTGACCCGATCGACCCCGCAATCCGGGGGGCTCCCGGGAGAGGCCTGCGTGCGCCCCTGTTGGCCCTCGCCCTGGTCTTCACCTCCTGCCAGAACATGTTCACCCTGGAGGACGACAAGCGGTTGGGTGCGGAGGCCTACGTGCTCCTAATGGAGCAGGAGAAGCTTGCTCCCCCTGGGCCCACCACGGCCATGGTCGAGGGGGTCAAGGCCAGATTGGTGGCGGCGGCACGCATTGAGGACCCCCAGGTCGCCAACGTCTTCGATTGGGAGGTGAGGGTCATCCAGAACGATGAGATGGTGAACGCCTTCTGCCTGCCTGGAGGCAAGATGGCGGTGTACACGGGCATCCTGCCCGTGGCCGGGGACGACACGGGCCTGGCCGTGGTCATGGGTCATGAGATAGCCCATGCCATTGAACGCCACGGTACGGAGGCCATGACCCGCATGTACGGTGCGGAGCTTCTGATCCAGATTCTCTTGGAGGGCACGGCCCAGGAGTGGGCAGGGCTTGGAAACAGCCTGCTGCAGTTGAGCTACGGCCGCGACGCCGAGTTGGAAGCGGACCGCAAGGGTCTGCGCTATATGGCGCGGGCCGGGTACGACCCGCGGGCCGCAGTGACTTTCTGGACGCGCATGGCAGACCTCGGTTCAGGAGCTCCCCCTGAGATCCTCTCCACACATCCCTCCAACGCTCATCGCATCAACCAGATCCGGTCCCTGCTCCCGGAGGTAATCCCGATTTACGAGGCAAATCGGGCAAATATCCCTTAGTACCGCACTCGAAGATCGCTAAACGTAAGCTGTTTACTGAAAACGACTTAGGGATTTAATGCGACGCGGGCAGAGGATACTTTTCAGCGAAGGTTCTGGCATCGGGGCCACCCTCAAAGAGGATACACCCGGACGCCGGGTCCCTCCCCCGCCGCCCGTTGTCCCACCCGCCCCTTGAAAGTCGCATTCACTACGCCGGAGATCTTCTCCCTGGTTCGCAGGACCAACCTCGCGGAGATTTCCGAGTTCCTGCCGAAGACCCTGCACGCCTTGGGAGCGGACGTGCGTGTTTTCATGCCTCTGCATGGGGATCTTGCGGCTGAGAACATCCTGGACCTCGCATTCGCGGGCGATGTGGTCATCCCCGAGGACAGGGGAGAGCTGACCCTCAAGGTCTACACGGCCACGCTGGCGGGCACGAACCTGCCCCTGGTCATGTTTGACCACGCCGAGCTGTTCCGCAACCGGCACCCCTACGGTGACGACAACGGCCCTTATGCGGACAACTGGCGGCGCTATGCGGCCTTCGCCAGGGGCGTCCTGGCGTCCTTCGAACTGCTGCGCTTCTCGCCCAGTGTGATCCACTGCATGGACTGGACCTCGGGGCTGATTCCCCTGTTCCAGGAACTCGAGTACCGCTCACAGACCCCCACTCACCCTGCGGCCAAGGCCGGCACCTACTTCGCCCTGCACAATCTCGCCATGCAAGGGACTTTCGAGCGCGAGATCTTGCCCAAGATCGGTGTTCCCCTTGAGTACTTCCGCTCGGTGGAGGGTTTGGAGCTCGGAGGGCGCGTCAATTTCCTGAAGGCGGGCATCGAGTTCGCCACGATTGTCGGTTCCCATTCCCCCAACCAGGCCCTGCGTCTGCAGAGCGAGGAACGAGGGGATGGGCTCGACGAGTCTTTCAAGAGACGCAAGAAGGAGCTGGTGGGCGTCCTTACCGGCATCGACTACCGCGCCTGGGACCCGGGCACGGACATGCTCTTGGCCCAGCCCTACTCACTTGAAGAGGCGGACCCGCTGAAGGGCAAGCGCAAGTGCAAGGCGACCCTGCAGGAGGGACTGCGTCTCGCCGTGGAGCCGCGTACGCCCGTTATCTCCATCATCGGCCGCTTCGATTCTGACAACGGGTTCGATCTCCTAGCCGAGGCAATCACCCCCATCTTGGAGCGTAGCACCCAGCTGATCATGATGGGTCCTGGACAGCCCGAGGTGCTCGAGCGCCTGCGCACGGTGGAGCAGACCTTTTCCAACTGTTGTCGTGTCCTAGAGGGCTACAACATCAACACCGCCCATACCCTGATGGGCGGCTCGGACATCCTGCTCCTCCCTGGCCATTTCCATCCGTCCAATTCCCTGTGCGCCATCGCCATGCGCTACGGCACCGTGCCCATCGCATACGGCACCAGTGGCTTGGAAGACACGATCAACGACATTCAAAAGGACCCGAAGAACGGCACCGGCCTATTCTTCGATCACTATGGAGTCGGCGGCCTGCTCACGGCCCTTGATGAGGCCCGCAGCCTGTTCAAGAAGTCCAAGGACTGGAAGATGTTCGTTCGACGTTGCATGGAAGAGGACTTCTCCTGGCGAGAGAGCGCCCGAAACCATCTTCTCGCCTATCGACGGGTTACGCGCAGGGCACGTCCCGGTAAATGAACGACTCGCCCAGAACCATAGTCGGGTTGGACCTGGGTGGCACACAAGTCAAGGGGGGCTTCGTCTGGGAAGGGGAACATGGCACCCCCGACGTGGAGCAGACCCTGGCCCGTACGGTTGCCATGGACACGGACCTCGACGCGGGGGCGAACGATCTCTTGGACCGTCTCGCCGGCTTTGCGCGCGAGCTCGGCTCGAATGGCCCCCTGGGCCTTGGCGTTCCGGGTGTGTTCGAAGAGCCGGGGGGCCGCCTACTACGTAGCGCCAATCTGAAGGCCCTGGAGGGGTTGGACCTTGGAGCGGAGCTTGCCGAGCGACTCGACCTAGCGCGCGAGCATGTGTGCGTGGACAATGACGCGAATGTGGCTACCTATGGAGAGCAGTGGCTGGGCGCGGGGTCCGGCATACAGGACCTGATCATGCTCACCCTGGGCACGGGTATCGGAAGTGGCCTCGTCATCGACGGACAGCTGTACAAGGGCCCCACCGGCAAGGCCGCAGAGGTGGGACACATGGTGGTGCGCAGCCTCCCCGTCAATGGACCCGAGGATCCCGACCTGCGCTGTGGCTGCGGCGCCTATGGGTGCCTTGAGCGGCTCGCTTCTGCCTCCGCAGCCATCCGGCGAGCGGGTGCCGCCGGCCTGGACACGGACCTACGCCAGCTGTGCGAGGTTGCGCGGGCACAGCCCGGTCCGGAACGGGAGCTCCTGTTTGAGATCGGATTCGACCTGGGAGCGGGCCTACTGGCCACGACAGCCGTCCTGGACGTGACCTGCTACGTCATAGGCGGAGGGTTCGGTCGCGGCCTGGACCTCTTGGAACCTGGCATCCGCGCAGCCCTCGCCGAGCGCGACTACGGCCATGACCCGCCCCGGCTCCTGCCCGCCACCCTGGGTGCAGCCGCTGGGTGGATCGGAGCAGCCCGCATGGCCCTCGACAGCCGGGACTGAATCAACTGGACTGAATCAAGGGGCCATGTGGCTCGCGCTTGATGGCGAGCTAGAATCGCGTGCCATGCAAGAGCAGATCGTCACACAGCTGCGGGCCATCGTTGGGCCCGATGGGATCCTGACGGACCCCGCAGCGCTCTTGGCCTACGAGTCCGATGGGCTGACGCTCAAGCGCCACCGGCCAGAGCTGGTCCTGTTGCCACGGGACACAGGCGAGACAGCGCAGTGCATGCGGGTCCTGCACGAGTACGGCATTCCCCTGGTGCCACGGGGAGCGGGCACAGGCCTGTCGGGCGGTGCCACGCCTGTGCCCAACGGGGTCTTGGTAGGCACCGCACGCATGCGCGATGTTCTGGAGCTGAACGTGGAGGATCGCTTTGCGCGAGTGCAAGCGGGAGTGGTCAACGTGGACCTCACGCGTTGCTGTGATGACGACGGACTATTCTACGCTCCCGATCCCTCCAGCCAGATGGCCTGCACGATTGGCGGCAACGTCGCGGAGAACTCGGGTGGTCCCCACTGCTTCAAGTACGGCAGCACAACGCGCCACATCCTGGGGCTGGTGATCGTGACAGCCACGGGCGAGGTGCTGCGCTTGGATGAGTCCGAAGTCGACCCGGACGGATTCGATCTGGTGGGGCTCTTTGTAGGCTCCGAGGGCATGTTCGGAGTAGCCACGGAGATCACCGTGCGACTCACTCCGATCCCACCCGTGACCGAGACCCTCTTGGCCATCTTCAAGGCTCTCGACCCCTGCTGCGATGCGGTCAGCGATCTCATCGCCGCGCGCCTCGAGCCCTCGGCCATCGAGATCCTCGACAAGCTCACGATCCAGGCGGTGGAGGCCAGCGTCTTTGCTGCGGGCTACCCGCAGGAAGCCGAGGCGGTCCTCCTGCTCGAGGTCGAAGGCCGTGAGGCCGCCGTGGAGGACACGGTCGAGCGTATGCTCCCCATCCTCGAAGCCCACGGGCTCCTTGAAGTACGCCGCGCCAGAGATGCGGGCGAACGGCGCAAGCTCTGGGCCGGTCGCAAGGGTGCTTTTGGTGCCATGGGTCGCATCGCCCCGGATCTCTACGTGGCCGACGTGGTGGTGCCACGCACCCGCCTGCGGGAGATCGTGCGCTACGCCACGGATGTGTGCACCGAGCGCAATCTCAAGATCTCCAACGTCTTCCACGCGGGGGATGGGAATCTGCATCCCAACATCTCCTACGACCGGCGCGATGAAGAGGAAGTGGCCCGGGTCCTTGAAGCCGGTGACCTGATCATGGAGGCCTGCATCGAGTACGGGGGCTCCCTCTCAGGCGAGCACGGGGTGGGGCTTGAAAAGCAGGCGATGATGAGCCGACTCTTCACCCCCGATGACCTCTCGGTCATGGAGCGCGTACGCCGCTGTCTGGATCCGGATATGCGCCTCAACCCGGGCAAGATGTTTCCGGTTCGCTCCTGCAAGGAAGTACGGCCCCGGCTCGCAGGGTCGTCAGGGGAGAGTGTCTGATGTCTGCCCTGCTCGAAGCTCTCGCCAAGGAGGGCATTGAAGGGGAGCTCCTGGGCGAACAGCCCCTGGCCCTGCCCACGAACGAAGTACAGGTGCAAGCCGTTCTGAGGCGAGCCCACACCGATGGCATACGGGTGCTGCCCATGGGCCTGGGAAGCAAGCTGGAGTGGTGTCGGCCCGAGTACTCCAGCAATGCCGATCTGCTCCTGAGCACCCGGCGCCTGGACACGATCGTCGACTACGTGCCCGGGGACGGGACCCTCACGGCCCAGGCCGGCTGCACCATGGCACAGCTCGAAGAGCGGGTCCGCGCCGGCGGCCACCGCCTCACCCCGGCCGTCGCCCGACCGGACGTCTCCACCCTGGGAGGAGTCCTGGCCGCGGGCCTGTCCGGTCCCGATCGGCAAAAGCGCGGGCCCGTTCGCCATCACGTGCTGGGCATGCGCGTGGCTCTGTCCGACGGGACCCTCGCCCGTAGCGGCGGGCGCCTGGTGAAGAACGTGACGGGCTTTGATCTGCATCGCCTCTACACCGGGTCCCGGGGCACGCTCTGCGTCCTCCTGGAAGCCAGCCTGCGTCTCTTCCCGCGCGCCGATGATCACACGCACCTGGTGCGTGAGGAAGCAGAGTTGGGAGGATTGCTCACCCGCTGCGCCAACCTGCGCGCCCTGGAGAGCGAACCCCTGGCCTGGACCATGGAGAACCACGGCGGGCCGTGGCGCCTGCACGTGGCCCTGGAGGGGCGCGGTCGCGCCCACGAGGAAGACGTTCGGGACGTCGAGAGAGTGCTGGATCCCCAGGAGGTCTTGCGCGGATCCGATGCGGACGAGGCGTTCGATGGCCTGCGCGACCTGGAAGCGGCTGGGGGCTGGGGTGAAGCACGGGTCCTCACCCGTCCGTCCCGCCTGAGCGCCGTTCTACGCAAGCTGGACGAGGAAGAAGGCCTGCAAATAACCGCGCAGATGGGCTTTGGGGAATTGCGCCTGCACCTGCCTGGCCTTGGCGAAGTCTCATCCGAACGGCAAGTGGAACGGTTGGGTGAGTTGCGGCAGATCCTCACTCCCCTTGGCGCGCGCCTGGAGCCCCGCACGGTCCAGGCCCAGGCACACGCGGAGTTGGCTTCCGCCCTGGCCACCCAGCCCGCCCTGGATTGGATGCACAGGTTGCAGGACGAGCTCGATCCGAAAGCGCAGTTCCGCTCGCCTTCCTTTCCAGGGAGGCGCGCATGAGCACCTTCTCGAAAGAAGCGGGGGCATCCCTGATCGAACACGCCCAGAGCTTGGATTGCATTCACTGTGGGCTGTGTCTGCACACCTGCCCCACCTACCAACTCACGGGCAACGAGAGCGCCAGTCCCCGCGGGCGGATCCACCTGATGCGCGCTGAAGCCGAGGGGCGCATCGAACCCGATCACGGATTTGAAGAGGCGATGGACTCCTGCCTGCTCTGCTTACGATGCGAAAGCGTTTGCCCCGCAGGTGTACGCTTCGAGTCCATGATGGAGGACTGCCGGGACGGACTGGACTCAGCGCGACCCAAGGGTTGGCTGGTGCGTCTGGCGAGGGGGATCGGGTTCGGGCACATCCTGCCCAGCCGAACAGGCATCCGGTTTGCCCTGGGTGCCCTGAAGCTGGCTCAGGTCATAGGCCTGACCCGTCTGGCGCCGCTGTTCTTGGGGGCGCGCGGCCGGGCCCTGGCCTCTCTACCTCCCGTCCCCCCGCGCGCCGAGCGACAGCCGCTCGACCGGGCTACGCCCGCATCGGGACCCGAAACGCAAGAGGCCTGGCTCATGGAGGGCTGCGTCATGCCCGAGCTCTTCGGCCGTGTGAACCGAGCCAGTGCAGCAGTTCTCGCCGCGGCGGGCGTGCACTGCCGCACCCGCGCCGAGCACACCTGCTGTGGTGCTCTGCATGCTCACAATGGCGACCTGGCAGGTGCGCGCGACCTGGCCCGCTCAACTATCATCGCCTTTGAGTCCTCCGAGAACATCCCGCTCGTGGTCAACAGCGCGGGCTGTGGCTCACACATGAAGGAGTACCCGCGCCTCTTCACCGAGGATCCCGAGTGGCTTGAACGGGCACAGGCCTTCTCCTCGAGGGTCGTGGACTTCACCGAGTTCCTAGCCACGCCAGAGCGACTCGATCCATTGAAGTCCCAGCTGGGACGCAGCAGATCCGGGACGCTGGCCTTCGATGATCCCTGCCATCTTTGCCACGGCCAGGGCGTGCGCTCTGCACCACGGACCCTACTTGCGGCCATTCCCGGGGTCGACGTCGTCGAACTGGAGGATCCCGAGGCCTGCTGCGGTTCGGCGGGAATCCACTCCATGCTGCGCCCGGAGGATTCCGCCGCTTTGCTCGCCGACAAGCTACGAGACCTTGAGCGCAGCGGCGCGCAGACGTTGGTCACCGCCAACCCGGGCTGCCACATGCAGTGGGCCGGGGGCCTGGCCCAGGCGAAGTCAGGCAAGCAGGTGCAGCACATCGCCGAGGTGCTCGCCGAGGCGCTGAAACCGGAGGCGTCCTAGGAGTCCAACTGCTTGCGTACGCGCAGCAGCAGGTCCTTGGTCAGCTGGATGCCCTCAGCCTCGGTATGCTTCGAGCCCTCGTACTCCACGCCAACGTGCCCGCGGTATCCAGCCTGCTTGACCGTGGTCATTAGCTTCAGATAGTCGCTCTGGGTCTCGTTTCCGTCGGTGTCGAACTCATGGGACTTGGCGCTGACGGCCTTGGCGAAGGGCATCAACTCAGCCACACCCTTGTAGCGGTCGTACCACTTCCCGCCACCGAGATTGAAGTTGCCGAAGTCCGGGAGGGTGCCCACCCGAGGGTGATCTGCCTTGACCATCACCCCTGCCAGCCATTCACCATTGGACGAGAGTCCGCCGTGGTTCTCTACGATCACGTTGATGTCATAGGGGTCGGCCACCTCGGCCAGGGTGCGTAAGGACTCGGCGGCGCGGCCCATGCCGTCCTCCCAATCTGACGCGCCTGCGGCGTTGACGCGGATGGAGTGGCAGCCCAGGTACGCGGCGGCGGCGACCCACTTGAAGTGGTTGCGAATGGCCTTGGCTCTGGCGCCGTCATCCTTGGCCGCCAGCGGGCCTTCGCCGTCAACCATGATCAACAGGGAGCGCACACCCTGATCCGAGGCGCGGGTGCGCATCTCCTGCAGATACTTAAAGTCCGTGGCGTGCTGCTTGAAGAACGAGTTGACGTACTCCACGGCGTGAATGCCAAAGGTCTCCTTCGTGTAGCGCGCAAAATCCAGGTTGTCTAGGTCGCCCGCACTCAGGCTGCGGTGCAGGGACCACTGAGCCAGAGAAATGTCAAACCAGGGCTTCTCCTCGCGAGCGATGATGTTTGCCAGGGCCGGATCGAGAACCACGGCACCGGTGGCCAGTGCACCCAAACCACTCTGCAGAAATGAACGGCGTGTATGCATGAATCTCAGCCCAGGAGTGAAGAGGGGATGTCGAAGGCACGACCCATGATGGGTCGATTGACGATACGGCGCACCTTGGCCGACGCGGCGGGCCCAATATCCGCTGCGGTTTCCAATGCGGCAACGGCAACGGCCGTTCCAAGGGAAGCCTCGTGCAGGCCCAGTTCACCGGCAGCCACTAGGGCGCCTTCCAAGACACCCTGCGCCACGGCACCAAAATCCGCGCCCTGGCCGTCCGCATCCATCATCATGCGCTTAACCCCTGCACTCAGGAGAAGGGCAGGATCGAGTTGGCGGCCAACGGCCGCATGGGTCACACCAATGGCACCCCCGCGGGCCAGGTGCCAAAGGGAAAAGGCACCCTTCTTGTTGGCCAGCACTAGGCCGGCGCAAGCCTCACCGGTCTGCTCAATCTGATCCGCATCGCCGCCCAAGGCGCCGAAGAGCTGTCCGTACAGGGCCTCGGCCGCGGCGTTCGTGGCGTCGGGTTGTCCCGTGGCACCGCTCTGGGCGGCGGCACAGACAGAATCGCAAAGAGTTGAGGGGGCGTCGCTCATGGAGTGGCTTGGATAAGGAGGGACCGTGGGCGAAGAGGGTACGAGTTCAGGCGCGATTGCACCACTTCCCATTCCACTCTCGAGGAGACGGCGAGCGCAGGTCCGCTGGCGCGCTGACCTCTAACCCGCTGGACGGCCCCCGCGCTTACTTGATGAAACCGAGCTCTTTGTAGCGCTTGTCTACTTCAGCTCGCGTCATTTCGCCGGAAGTCACCGAGGCTTCAATGTGAGCTAGAGCCTTCGAGTTTGCGTTATGCATCTCTTCCAGCTTTCGCGGTGCGTCTTCCTTGCTCAACTTACCTGCGGCAACTAACTCCTAGAGCTCCGCTTTAACGCGGTTGGACTCCTCCTCTGGAATAAACCTGGGCTCCACGCCCTCGCCGCCCTCGCCGCTCTCGCCGCTCTCGCCACCCTCGCGGCCCTCGCGGCCCTCGTCGCCCTCGCGGCCCTCGCGGCCCTCGCCGCCCTCGCCGCCCTCGCCGCCCTCGCCGCCCTCGCCGCCCTCGCCGCTCTGACCGCGCTGGCCGCGCTGGCCGGCAGCGAGTCTCCGGCGCAGCTCGCCATGCATGCGGTCGGCCTCTTCCCGGCTGATCTCGCCTTCGGCGACCTTCTTCTCGATCGCTTCTGCACGGCGCGCGTACCCGTCACGGGAAGAGGTCTGCGCTGATTGCTCGCTGCCGATGGCCTGGCGCATCCGGCTTAGCCTCTTGTCGGCGTATTCCCGGCTGACCTTGCCTTCGGCGACCAACCCGTCGAGCTCCTTCTGGGCGCGTGCGTAATCTGAGCGAGTGAAGCTCTTGGCGGTTTCATTGCTGCCGATGGCCTGACGCATCTCGCCAAGCCTGCGCTTTGCGTCTTCCGGGCTCACCTTGCCTTCGGCCACCATCTTCTTGATCTTCGCTTCCGCGCTTGCGTACTCCTCGCGGGTGAATCTCTTGGCAGGTTCATTGCCGTCGATGGCCTTACGCATCCGGTTCAGCCTCCCGTCGGCATCTTCCCGGCTGACCTTGCCTTCGGCGACCAACCCGTCGAGCTCCTTCTTGGCACGTGCGTAATCTGAGCGAGTGAAACTCTTGGCGGTTTCATTGCTGCCGATAGCCTGACGCATCTCGCCAAGCCTGCGCTTTGCGTCTTCCGGGCTCACCTTGCCTTCGGCCACCATCTTCTTGATCTTCGCTTCCGCGCTTGCGTAATCTTCGCGGGTGATACCCTTGGCAGCTTTATTGCCGCCGATGGCCTGACGCATCCGGTTCAGCCTCTTGTCGGCGTCTTCCCTGCTGACCTTGCCTTCGGCGACCAACCCGTCGAGCTCCTTCTGGGCGCGTGCGTAATCCGAGCGGGTGAAGGACTTTGCACTTCCATCGGCCTTGCTCTCGCCGGGGGCGATTCTCCCGCGCAACTCGCCCAGCTTGGTCTTCATCTCCTCCCGGCTCAGCCAGCCTGACTTGACGGCGCGCGCCATTTCACCCTGTATGCGTCCGTAGTCCTCCCTCGTGATCGGCTCATCGTCCTGCAGATCAAAGGTGAGAGGGCTCTCCACCACGGCTACGTCAGTAACCGCCATTCCAAGGTTGGTGAGCCCGGCCGCAACAAGTAGTAGGGCAAGGGAGCCGGAGAAGAAAGCACGGCCGGTGAGGCGGCCCAGGCTCTTGTTTGTGGGCCTTTCGAGGATTCTGGAGATACGATTCATGAGTGAGCCTCCATTGGCTGAAATAAGAGTAGTTGGGGTGGCCAGCCGGAGGGACTCCAACTGGGTAAGGGCTTCGGCGAGGTTTCTGCGGTCGCTGGTCGAGAGGATCGACGCATCGTCACAACAATTCTCACGCTCCTGACGGATCTGCTTCGAGATCCACCAGGTGATCGGGTGAAAGAAGAGAACGGACTCGATGGCGCACTGGACAAGGTTCAAGAGGTAGTCGTGGCGCCGGATGTGAGCGAGCTCATGGGCGAAAATGGTCCTGAGCTGGTCCGGAGTGAGGGCGGTGAAGGCCGAGACCGGGACGAGCACTACGGGAGCGATCCAGCCCACGACCATCGGCGTCTCTGCCAAGGAGCTCTGTAGAAATCGCACGGTCTTGTCTACACCAAGCTCTCGCTTGACTGACAGGAAAATGGCCTTCCACTCCCGGGGGGGCTCCGAGACTGACACCACCTTGAGTCGGCGTGCTCCCAGCCAGTGCCGTGCAAAGCGGACAGCCATGAAGGCCACACCGAGACTCCAGCACCAGGCGGCAACGACCGAGATGTCAAGCTCTGCGCTCGCAGGAAGGAGGCTGAGGCCGGAAGGCTCGGTCGGAAGAGCTACTCCTGACCTCGGGAGGACGTACGTTGGCAACAACCAGAGGAACGTACCGACAAAGGCAAACAAGGAGAGCAGCATCGCACCCGAAGCGATGATGTAGCGCAAAGATGCCTTGCTACGCGGCAGCACCTCCAGGAGAACTGCCGTCAAGAGGCCGAGGAGCACGCCCTGCCAGAGGAAGTGGATCACGGTCCAACCGAGGGCTGACCAAGTCGAAGTGGCAGTCGAGGAGAAAGTTTCGAGGGTGAGCATCACGCACACTCCCCTTCAAGCTCGTCCAAAAGGGCGCGGATCTCGCGCAACTCATCTGGAGTGGACTTTCTTGTGGAGAGCGCCTGCAGCGCGAGGTCGCCAGCCGAGCCGGCGAAGGCGCGGTCCACGAGGTCGCGCAGCATCAGCCCCTGGGTCTTACGCTGCGGCTCGGCCGCAGAGAAGAGCTGCGGTCGCACCGAGGAGTCGCGCAGTAGGAACCCCTTGCCCGTCATGATCTGCATGAACTTAAGCACCGTCGTGTACCCGATGGTCTCCTTCTGACTGATAAGGCCATGGACCTCGCGCACGGTCTTGGGACCGTGCTCCCAGATGACGCTGAGGACCTTCATCTCTGCATCAGTGGGTTTGCGGCTGTTGGTCCGGCTCGACATGGTGCGAACATTACACGAATCCTTTCGTAACAGCGCCATCTAATGACGAAAAGTTTCGTCATGTAAGACCCATTTCAGAGGCCCTGGGACAGGGAATCACCTCGCAAGCCCATCGCGCCGTCGGCCACGGTCCCTACAATCCCCACATGGCGCGCGCCCTCCCCCCGCAGTTTCTGCTCGCCCTGATCGCTGCCGGGGTCAGCTGCTCCGGGCAAGATCGCCCCTGGACCGGCGAGCCGCCACCCGAAGCGGGTGGTTGGATCGAGGACCAGGCAGGGCTCTGGGCTCTCGCCCGCAACGGCCAGAAGGCGGGGATCGGCTCCATCGGCTACGCCCAGGGTTGGGAGGAAGCCAAGGACCTGCTGGGAGTCGTCACCTACGAGGAGGGCAAGGCGGAAGAGGGAGGCAACTTGTACAGCTCAGGCCATGGGCCGGAAGCCACCCTGATGGACATGCGTGGCGAGACGCTCCATACCTGGCAGCTGGACTACGCTGACATCCCCGATGCACCCCCACTGGATGACGCGCACCAGAACACGTGGCGCAGGGTGCGACTGATGGACGATGGTTCCTTGGTCGCCATCTACGGTGGACGTGGACTCGTTCGCGTCGATCGGGATTCGCGTTTGATCTGGCACCTGGGCGAGAGGGTTCACCACGACCTGGCCCTGCTGCCCTCGGGTCAGATCCTGACCCTCGGCCGCAAAGAACGTCTGATGGAGAGTCTCAACCCGCGCAAGTCGGTGGTGGACGACGAGCTACTGTGGATCTCTGCCGACGGCCAGATCGAAAAACGCGTCTCGGTTCTGGATGCGTTACTGCAATCACGTTGGGCCTCTGACCTGCGTGCCCTGCGCCCCCTGGCCGGAGACGTACTGCACGTGAACACGGTGGAGCCCATCCTGGATCCGCCCTCCGGCGCCCATCCCGCCTTTCAGGCAGGGCGCATCCTCTGCTGCGCTCGCAATCCGGACTGGCTGTTTGTTCTCGATCCCCAGACCGGACGAGTGGAGTGGCTGGCCCGGGCCGGGTGGCGCGGCCCCCACGACCCGCGGCTGCTGCCCTCGGGCCGCGTCCTGTTGTTTGACAACCTGGGAGCCAGCGACCCACGGGTAGGCCCGGCCTCCCGCGTCCTGGAGTACGACCCGCTCTCGGCCTCCATCACCTGGCAGTGGCAGGCCGACCCACCCACCGGCTTCTTCTCTCTGTTCTGCGGAGCGGCCACCCGCCTGAGATGCGGCAACACACTCATCACCGAGACCGGCAATGGACGCGCCTTCGAACTGGATCCCAATGGCCGCATCGTCTGGGATTTCCACTCGCCACATCGGGCGGGAGAGGACGGGGCTCTGGTGGCCGCGCTATTCGAAGTGCAAAGGGTGCCCCTGGAGAGCTTGCGGTGGATGGAACGCTAGCGCCCCGAACTCAAGGGGTATGCGTACCGGGACCGCCGGAAGGATTGGCGTAGGACGCCCCTGCCATGGTCTCGGAGAGCGATCGGCCTCGGGCGGGAACGGGGGCAACGGTATCCAAGTAGCGCTTGCGTGGTTGGGTGGGTTTCAAGCCCGCCAAGCCCAGCACCCGTTCGGCAGTTCGCGTGCGCTCCTGCATGGAGAGGCATGAGATGGGAATGTAGGGCACGGCAAACATCTCAAGCATCATCTTGACCATGCCATCGATGCGCAGCACCTCCTCCCAGTCCACTCCGGCGCGCACGCCGTCTTCCTGCAAGAGCTCCCGGTGCGGCCGCAAGAAGAAGACGATTCCCTGCCGGACCTGACCCATGTACTCCGCGAAGCGTGGATCGGTCGCCACCTCATTCATCAGATTGGAGTGATGGGCGGCGTAGGCCAGGTTGCAGAACGCGCGGTCGGAGACGAACGAACCCGGTTGGGATTGCTCGGCCTCGATCTGGCGCTCGAAGACCTGGGACTGGTAGTGGCTCACCAACTCCACGTCCGTGCGCAGGGAGTCTAGGCGCTCTTCCATCTCCGCCAATACCCCACGGGCCACCTCGGAGATCATGGGCAGGCCAAAGCTGTCGCGG
The DNA here is from genome assembly GCA_012959525.1 of Planctomycetota bacterium. Classification (GTDB taxonomy): domain Bacteria; phylum Planctomycetota; class UBA1135; order UBA1135. The sequence goes on along the minus strand of DUDB01000060.1, from coordinate 11,504 downwards.
ATCCAGCGGGCCAGAGTGGTCTTGCCGGTGGCGTGAGCGCCGACGAGGTAGACGTGTACGGGACCTTCCATGGGAGCACTCCGGGGGGGAGGGAGAGGGTTGGGGCGGGGCATCGACATACTACATCTTGTGGGTAAAAGGTCCAGGACTACCGGATGATGGGCCAGCACCCATCTGAAGCCTGACCCGGGATGGACCTTGAGCGGACCATCGGACTCTCAGGCGGGCTGTCCTTGTTGGATGGCCCGCCAGCCACGCTCCAGCTCAGCCCGGTCCAGGTCACGCCCTATGAGGACCAAGACCGACGGGGCGTCCGGTTGGGGTTCCGCACGCGTCTGCAGGGGGGACAACTCCAGCCACTGATAGATGCCCTGCAGGCAGTAGAGGCCGCTCTTGCCCTCCAAGCGCAGGATGCCCTTGGCGCGCAACAGCTCGTGGCCGCGACGGCGACCGAGAAATTCCAGCCACACCCGCAGTGCTTCCCCATCGAGGGGTGCGCTGCAGCGCAGGGTGATGGTGCCCACGCCGCTCGAATGGTGGCTGTGGGTGCAGTCGGCCTCGTCGCAATCTTGCCCCAAGTGCTCCGGGGGACGCCCGAGGGGGTCGAGGTCCAAAAGGGGAACAACGTCCACGGCCGCGTGCTCGCTGCGCTGAACCGGAGCCTGGGCATTGCAAAGTGCGATGGCTTCCTGGGCGGCGGACAGCGCGTCCTCGGCCAGGCCATCGCAGTGGTTCAAGAGAATGTGATCCGCGTAGGCCACCTGCTCGGCGGCTTCCGGGTGCTCCTGAAGTTGGTGCTCGATGTGTCTGGCGTGCGCCAGGGTCACGATGCCCGCAGGTCGCATGCCCCGGGCCAGCTCGGCATCTACAAGGAGGGTCTGGATGGCTGGGCCCGGAGAGGCCAGACCGGACGCCTCGATCACGACCTGGTCGAACTTGAGGCGTCTGAACCAACCTCTGTTCCGACGCTCCAGCAGACCGCGCAGGCTCGTACGAAGATCCTCCCTCACGGTGCAGCAAAGGCATCCCCCCTGAAGCTGGACCAGATCCTCATCCCCGCCGACGATCAGATCCGAATCGATGTTGGCGTCTCCGAACTCGTTGACGACAACAACCACCCGCCGGCCATGGGGGGCCGTGAGGATGCGGTTCAAGAGTGTCGTCTTGCCGCTGCCTAAGAAGCCGGCAAGCAAGGTCACCGGAATGGGTTCCCCCTCACCCATGGTCATCGATCCTCTCGTGGCGACACCCCGTGCACGGCACTCACGCGCCAGGAACCACCGTCGTTGAGAACCAGGAGACACTCGATGCTCTCACCGCGCGGGCCGCTGAAGCGTGCGAAGCCCTCGTGCGTTCTTGGGGCTGCATCAGCGGCGCCCTCTCCTGGCACGGAACCTGAGTATTTTGAGGTGACCCGACAAGCGGTGAGCTTCCACTCTTTCAGGGAGTTCGCCCAGCCCGCAGGCTCCTCATGGCTCGCCCGTCCCTTCTCGCGCCAAGCCACAGTGGTCGCAGCGTGGGACTTTTCAAGAAAGAACGACTGCAGTACGCGATCTTCCTCCCCCACCAAGGCGCGCCACCAACCAAGAGCCACCTCCCGCGCGCCAAGGGACAACCAACCCCGGGTGTCGACTTCCTTAGTGGGCGCCCGTTCAAAGGCAAGGACGTGCTGCCACGGCAAGGCTCCGGTTCCGCTGTGGAACCGAAACCCGTTGCGAGCCATTTCGTCGAGTACTTGGACCTGAGGCATCTTGTGCTCAGTCTTGATCAGCACCTCCGGATCCTCGCTGCGAAACTCCACCAGCACCACACGTCCACCGGGCCGCAAACTGCGACGCACGTGATCCAGCACGCGCACCGGGTGCGAGAGTTCGTGGTACACGTCCACCATCAACACCAGATCGCAGGAGGCGGGCTCTAGGTGGGGATCGTCGATCGCGCCCTCAATGGTCCGGATGTTCGTAATGCCCACATCCGCGGCGCGGACTTTCAGCATGGTGAGCATCTCGGGTTGCAAGTCCACGGCCAAGACCTCGCCGCCCGGTGCCACCGCTCGCGCAAGGGGTAGGCTGTGGTAGCCGTTCCCCGAACCCAGATCGCAGACCACCTGTCCGGGCTTACAGGCCAGCCACTCACGGAGCATGACCCCGTTCTCCTCCTTCTCCCTTGTCTCGCGCAACAGCCAGGGGGCGCCGGTCCAATGCATAGTGCGCGCGACGGGACGCCCAAGGTAGTGGGAGCGCCCAGCCTCCAAGGCCTCCGGATCATCGAGAGTGCCCGTCTTGAGTTGAGCGTCCTGTCCGATCGCGGGTGCGAGTAGCCAAGCCACTAGGCACAGAGGAGTTCGCAGGGAGGTCAGCATCGATCGGGTTGCACTTCGAACCGCATGCTAGCAGCCTCGATACCAGAGATCTTCCTTGCAGGGACAAGTCCCTTAATAGCGACGCCCACGGGGGACATGCCACCCGAGGTATGGGACCTGCCCGATTCAGCTGCCCTGGCGCAAGCGTCCTTCAAGTCGGTCGCTATAGGCCTGGCTCGCGTTCATGAGGAACTTCAGGAGGCTCAGCTCGGACAGCACGGTTTCAAATTCGGCCGTGAGAGCCTCGAGTGGATTGCGTTCATGGTCCGCTCCCAGGACGCGCAGAGGTGTGGGTCCGCTCAGACGCAGAACGTCTTCCACGGCGAGGGCCAATTGCTCTCCCCTGGGGGTGACCAGGACCTGGACGGCAAGGCCGGCTTGGGCTATTCGGTTCCAGAGCGACTCCGTGCCGAGATCTAGGATCTGTGAGACCTCGGGCAGAGTCAGCATGCGGTCAGGAGAGGCGAGGTAGTCTTGGCGGTGGTGTCTCATGGGCAAGGAGGTCGATGTTCCGGGGGGCATGGGGCGCACCACCCTGATTGAGACTACCCCCCCGACAGGGGCTGGCCGGAATCAGCCCCTGGCCCAGAAATCTTTGCCCACGCCCCGGGGCCGCCCGGCCTCAAGCCCAGAGGCGGATCCCAGCGCCGGGATGGGTAGGCTGTGCGGGCCATGGCCCCCTGCACCCGCTCCCCCGCCCAGCTTGTCTGCCTCGCCCTGGCCGTGGGCCTCATGGCCTGCAGCCCCGAGCGGCCCGTGACCCGCGGTCGGCTCGCGCTCCAGCCCATGCCCGACGGCGAGGGCGTGCCCCTGGAAACGAGGGTGGAGCGCGTCGTCTTCTCACCGGAGGGAACCCGCTGGCAGGGTCTTGCTCCGGTCACTGAACCCATCCAACTCGGGGAAGAATCGGGGCTACGGGTTCAAGGTGGTGAGTCCCAGGAGATCGCCGTCGATGGAGAGTTCGACCCGTCGCGCTTCAACCTGGTCTGGCTCGACGTACTGGCGATGGCGGACGTCAGCTTGCGGCTGGGCGTCGAGGGCAAGGGCCCGGACGAAACGGATGAACCCATCAGGTCCGGGTCGCTGGACGTGCACTTCGTACTGGCCGGCACGCGCCAGCGAATCGCCTTTGACCTGCGCGGCTTGCCTGCGGAGCTGGTCGAGGTCCAAACACTGCGGATCCTGGGGCGCGGGCTCAATCCTGATTGGGCCTTGTTGGCAGTGGAGTTCGCCCAGCGCGCCCCGCGTGCCTGGCTACCTGGCGAAACGAGGCCTCTCGATCTGGTGGCCATCGATGGGGACAGTCGACGCGGCCAGGCCTTGGCTGTGGGCGTGCCCCTGTTCACTCGGGTGCGCGTGCCGGCCAGAGCACAATTGCGTTTCTCCTACGGGCCCGCGGAGCGTCATCCGCGGCCCGCGCAATCCACGCATCTCTTGGTGAGCGCGGGTGGTACCCCACTCATGCGTGTGCAGCCTCTGGAAGGATGGTCCGCTGCAGGCTGGAACTCGGTGGTCCTGGACCTCGCCGACCATGCGCAGGAAGAGCTCACCCTGAGATTCGAGCTAACCGGGACAAGCCAAGACTCACCCGCTGACGAGTTGATCGTCCTCGGCGAACCGGTCCTGGTGGAACCCGCCGAAGCGCCACCCACGGTCTTGCTGGTCACCTCCGATACGCACCGCGCCGACCACATTGCAAGCGCACCGGGAGCCGCAGCGGTTCACACGCCCGCCCTCGATGCGCTCGCACGGCAGGGTGTGCTCTTCAGCGACTGCTTCGCCACCACCAACATCACCTTGCCCTCCCACGCGGCCCTCCTGACAGGCCTGCACCCGCGGGACACCGGCATTACCAACAACCGCACGCGCCTGGGCGAGCAGGCGGACACCCTTGCTGAGCGCTTCCGCGATGCGGGCTACGCCACCTTGGCGGTCACGAGCGCCAAGCACATGAACCATCCCTGGAGCGGGCTGGGGCAAGGCTTTGACCGCATGGCCTGGCCCTCTGTGGAACGAGACCGCAGCGCGCCCGAGAGTGTAGCGTTGCTGCGCCAGTGGATGGCAGAGCACGACGACCGGCCACTGTTCATCTGGCTGCATCTCTATGACGCCCACCGGCCCTACGATCCGCCCGATACGCATACTCTTCTCCACTACCCGGCCGGACAGGATCCGCGCAGGAGTTCGCTGCCTTCACCGAGTGGCCCACTCCCGCCCCACCTGAAGGGCGTGCGGGATCTGGACTTCGTGCGCGCGCTCTACCAGGGGGAGGTAAGCCACCTGGATGCGGAGCTCGGCGCACTACTTGAGCACGATCGCATGGCGGACGCCATCGTGGCGGTGACCGGCGATCACGGGGAGAGCCTGGGCGAACAAGGCCTTTGGTGGGACCACGTGAGTGTGTACCCAAGCGTCCTGCACGTGCCCTTGATCCTGCGCTGGCCGGGTGGACCGGCCGGGTTGAAGATCGAAGAGCCCGTGCAGCATGTTGGGCTCGGGCGTAGCCTCCTCGAGCTGGCTGGATTGCCAACACTAGGTTTTCCCGGCACGGACCTGCTCCGCTTCCTGAAAGAAGACGCTCCTACGCCTCCGCGCTTCGCGTGGGGTGAAGATGCCCACGCCTTGTCCGTAACCCACGACGGTTGGCATCTGGTGATGCACCTGCACGTGGATTGCGTCAAACCCGAACTCACGACCACCGATCTGCTGCAAGATCATGCTCTGGAGTTGTTCGATCTCCAGGCAGATCCGGCCTGCGCGAATGACCTCTCGCGGGCCGAACCCGCCCGCACGGCGGAGTTGGGTGAACGCCTGCTGACCTGGATTGAGGGTGCCGAGCGCACCCTGGCGGAGGTCCAACACCAGGCAACGGCCGGCCTGGAGTTGCTGGCCGCCCTTGGATACGGGGGTACCGGGGAGAGGGGAGGGCCCCACGGAGCAAACCTTGAGCAGGCTCGCGCCCTGCTGGCACCTTTCCTTGAGAGATAGCGCTCCCTTTCCGCGGTCGTCCCCCACTGGGCCGTCTGGCAAGATAGCGCCCATGAGCCAGCTGCCCTCCTCCATTCTGATCGTCCGCCTGGGCGCTATCGGCGACGTAACCAATGCCCTGGTGCTCGCCACGGCAATCAAGGACGCCTCGCCACAAACCCGCATCGGCTGGGCTGTCCATGGCTTGGCCGCCCCGCTGGTCCACAATCACCCCGCCGTGGATCGTGTACACGTTTGGGAGCGTGGCCAAGGCCTCGCGGGTTGGAGAGCTGTTCGGGACGAGGTGCGCGCGGAAGGCTACGAGCTGGCCGTGGACCTGCAACGGTTGTTCAAGAGTGCGCTTCTGGCGCGGGCCAGCCGAGCGCCCAGGGTGTTGGGGTTCGATCGGGCGCGGACCAAGGAGTGTTCCTGGTTATTCACACGTGAGCGAATTACCGCCGGTCCAAAGCGCGCCCACATGGTGGACCAGTACCTGGAGTTCGCGCGGCACCTAGGCCTGGGTGAAGCACGTGCTCGACACGTGCTGCCCGCCGATCCCGCTGCCGATGCCTGGGCGCGTGGGCTGGTGGAGGCTTGGGGAGCTCCCCCCTGGATAATGAACCTCGGTGCTTCAAAGCCAGCCAAGTGCTGGCCTGCCGAACGATTCGGTCAACTCGCTCACGCCCTGACTCAAGAATGGAATGCACCGGTGGTTTTCACCGGGGGCAGGGAGGACCAAGGCGCAGCGCAGATCGCTACTGCGGCTGGCCCAGAGGGAGTCGTGAATCTGGTGGGTGGAACCTCTTTGGAACAGCTCATCGCGCTCCTAGGGCACGCACGACTCTTCGTTGGCTGCGACACGGGTCCCATGCACCTGGCCGTAGCCCAGCAGGTGCCCGTACTGGCTCTGTTCGGTCCCGGGGACCCGGCGCGGACCGGTCCCTTTGGTGACCGGTCCCGGGTGGTTCGTGAACCTCGCTGGGACCCGCACTCACCCTTTTTGCCGACGACGATGGAGGCCCTTGGTGTCAAAAGCGTCATCGAAGCGATCAGGGAGTTGGATGGGATCGGCTCAGGGGAAAATGGAACCGCAAACGGGTAAGAACTACTGATTGCCCGGGCTCTTGTTCAAGCACACAGGCGCCCCCTAAGGCAGCAGAGCAGGGTTTCTCGATTCGGATTAAACAACATCCTATGAGGCGCGCCAAACGATGAGTTTGAGCGACGGCAGCCCTTACGGATTCCATTCGCTTGGCCTAGAATCAGCGCACTTCCCCTTCGGGGGACTTCCCTGCATCGGTCCTGGGCCACACACCGCAAGGTGGCCCGCTGGACCTTCACCGCTCCCACAATTTACTCAATGTTTCCCGGAACGCTTCCGGCCCCACCGCAGGGCCGCGTGGATCGAATATTCCGCTCGATTCGCTCCATTTTTGTGCGCCCATCCCGCCTCGGAGGGGTGCTGACCACGTCCGAATTCGAATCCCGCTTCCGCGCGGAGAGGGATAGATCAGACCGATTCGACCAGTCCTTCTCGATGATCGTCCTCACACCGGGGAAGGGTCGCAGAACGGACTCCATGATGGCGAGTTCGGTCCTGCTCGGCCGCCTACGCATCTACGACACGGTCGGTCGATTGGATTCTCGGCGTGTTGCCGCTCTCCTGCCGGAGACAGAGCCTAACGACGCCTATGCCGTTGCCAACGGCGTGGTGACGCGCCTCGGCGAGTCCGAACTGGCCTATGACGCTGAGGTGTATTCCTATCCGTTCGATTGGGCGGATCCCGACTCCATCGACAGTCTTGAATCAAAGGAAGGCACGAACCAGTCCCGCCCGGGTTCAAGCAAGGCAGCGACTGGGAGCAGTAGCCCATTCAAGGCGGTGAGAAGTAGTGCACCCAGGTCCTCGACCTCCACGGCCCCAACGAACCTTCCGCATCCTGAAGATGCCGGGCTGGGATATGTGGATCAACGCAGTAGTGGACACCGCAGCCTCCCCATGGACAAGCACCTGATCGATCCCCTTCCCCCGGGGAAACGTGTGGCGGATGTCATCGGTTCGACGGTACTACTCGTCTTGTCCAGCCCAATCCTGCTGGTGGCGGCCCTGCTCGTCAAAGTCACCTCACGCGGCAGCATCTTCTACGTTTGTCAGCGCGTTGGATTGGGGGGCAAGCTCTTCACGTTCTACAAGTTCCGGTCCATGTATCAGGATGCGGACCAGCGCCAGCAAGAGGACAAAGAGCGCAGGCCCGAGGTCTATGCGAAGCGCAACGCGCATGCGGGCTCCCCCATCTTCAAGGACGTGCAGGATCCGCGTGTGACCCCCGTGGGCCGCTTCCTGCGTCGCTCGAGCATCGACGAACTGCCGCAGCTCATCCATGTGCTGCTGGGACAAATGACCTTGGTGGGACCGCGCCCTCCGCTGCCCAAGGAGGTGGCCAAGTACGAACCCTGGCAGATGCAGCGGCTAGAGGTCACCGGTGGGCTGACGTGCTACTGGCAGGTACGTGGCCGAAGCGACATCGGGTTCGTCGAGATGATGCGGATGGACATCGAGTACATCCGCAACCGCTCTGCCTGGCTGGACTTCAAGTTGCTCCTTCAGACCTTCGGGGCCGTGTTTTCCGGCCGCGGAGCGTACTGATGTGAGAAAGCGTTCCTGATAGGGGACAATCTGCCAGACCGAGGGATCTGAGCAGGAGGCCTGAGGGCCTCCGGAGGGGAAGCGGTGTGCCGTAGGGGCCATTGCGGCGCTGCAAATGCGTACTCCTTGGAATCACCAATGAATTCAAGTTCCGCATCCAGGTACCCGAAGAACTAGGCGCCAACCCACCCCCCAGGATTCTCCTGGACGGGCTGGGAAAGCGTGTGCCCCCCATAAATCGACCTCGAGGGGCACTCCCTAACAACCAGCGGCGCAGACCTGCCCACACGATCTCGGAATCGCCATCAGATTCAGGGATCGGGTGTAAGGAGGCTCCCTTTCCGCAGCATAGGATGCTGCGGTCATCCTTGATGATGATCCCGGGGGGGGGGGCAGATCTGAGCCAACGCGAATTGGTGCAGGAGAGCACCGGCGCAAGCCCAATCAGAACTGACATGGATCCAATCACCGCAAGAACGGACGCCAACGAGCGGACGACACAAATGACCCGCAATCCATCGCGTAGGCGGCAAGCAAGTCGTCTTGCAATGCTCGCCCTAGCTGCCTCGACACTTCTGGGCTGCTCGGACATGCTCGGCACGGGCTCCGGTTCGTCAGGCAGCGCCGCAGACGAGTACGGCTTCACCATGAACGACAGTTCGTCCTATGAGGTCTCTGGGCCCTGGGGCGGTCCATTCCCGCAGGGCCAGCGCGAGTTCATCCTGAACAACTCCTCCAAGTACAGTGTCATCGATTGGGCACTTGACGGGGAAGTTCCGTGGCTGATCTTCTCGGCGACCGAAGGCCAACTCAACCCCGGCGAAACAGCCACGATCGTTGTCCAGATCAATCAACCCGTTGCCGCTCTATTGAGCGTGGGACGCTACCCCTTGGATGTGGTGTTCCGCGACAGGCGTAATCACCAGGGCGAGATCTACCTGGCCTTCGCCTTGAACGTCCGGCCCACCCCCGGCGGATCCGGCCTGGTGGCTTCCCCCGAAGACGGTTTCGATCTGACCTTTGACCTGGACGCGGGCATCACCTCGAACGATCTGCCCCTGCAACTCAGCAACATCGCGTCCAACCCGATCAACTGGTCGGCTACGACAAGTGACGATTGGCTGCAACTCAATCAACTTGCCGCTGGCCAACTCGGGCCCGCAAGCACCAGCACGCTCCCCATTAGCATCGATGGCGCCGCCCTGGCCGCACTGGGCGAGGGCAACCACAGCGCGTGGGTGACCCTGCAGGAAGAAGCCCCCTTGGCCAATCCCCTGCCCGTAGAGGTGCGTGTCACGCTGACCCAGGGGTCGAGCGATGGCCGCGTCTCTGCTGGACTCCTTGCCCTCTGGGACTTCGAGGACGCCAGCAACCCGAACTACGTGGCCGACGTGTCCGGTGTCTCGCCGGCCTTGGACCTGTCAGTGGAAGATCCGGGCAATACCCTCTGGGTACCGGGTGTCCTAAGTCTCACGCAGCCCACGCGACTGATTTCCAGCGGTGTCGCCGCCAAGTTGTCGTCCACGCTGATGAGCACGGGCGAGCTCACCCTGGAGGCGTGGATCACGCCCGCCAACGTGACCCAGAGTGGCCCGGCACGCATCATGACCCTCTCTGGAGGCGCGTCGATCCGGGACTTCACCCTGGGCCAGGGCCTTTGGGGCAGTGCCGCGACGGACTCCTACAACACGCGTCTGCGTACCACGGTCACGGACCTGAACGGCATGCCCCTGATCGACACGGGCGGCGGCGTGGCCAAGGCCAAGCTACAGCACGTGGTCTACACCCGTGCCACAGACGGTAGCGCCAAGCTCTGGGTGGACGGCCAGCTCGAACTGCTGACGACATCCCCGGGCATGTTCCAGAACTGGGATGCGTCCTTCCAGTTCGCCCTTGGGAACGAGATCGGCACCTCCCGCCCCTGGCTGGGTGGCTTCCACCTTGCGGCCATCTACGACCGTGCTTTGACGGACGGTGAGGTCCAACAGAACTTCGGTGTAGGCCCCGGCGACGCCGACGTAGGCATCATCCGCGTTGACCCTGCCTCCAACTTCGTCCTGAGTGGCCAAGAAGGATCGGACTTCGCGGGTATCACGAAGACCTACACGGTCACCAATCCCGGCACGGACATCGTCGCCTGGGCCGCCTTCAGCAGCGACTCCTGGGCCACGCTCTCCGGCCCCACCCAGGGTGTCCTGAACCCCGGCCAGTCATCCCAAGTTGTGGTTGCATTGGACCCGGCGCAAGCCGCGGCATTCGCCGTCGGCTCCTACCAGGCCGAGGTGGACTTCACGAATGACACGAACGGCTACGGTTCGACCCAGCGTCTGGTTCTGGTCAACATCAGCCCCCCGGGTGGCGGTGGTGGCGGGTCCGGCGACAAGCCCGGTCCGAACAACACGGGACCGTACGACGAGTCGATTCTGGTGCCGAGTGGAGGGATGACGATTACGGTGGACGGAACGGTCATCGAGAACGTGGACATTAGTGGCGCCGTAACGATCAGTGCCAACAACGTGACCCTCCGCAACTTCCGGATTGATGCGGGAGGAGGCAGCTACTACGGCATCCGCGTTTCCCCGGGTACTTCGGGGGCTTTGATTGAAGATGGAGAGATCATCCATACGAAATCTGCTGGCCTCTACGCTGAGGGCACGACTGGCCGGAGGCTCAATATTCACGATTGCGGAACCGACGCAATGAAGCTTGCCGACAATTCTCTGGTTGAAGCATCCTGGTTTCACCACCTTGGACTAAATGCCGCTGCCCACGCAGACGGGTGCCAAACCAGAAAGGGAAGCAACATCGTGCTTCGAGGTAACTTCTTCGACATGCCGATCGACATCGGGGGTGGCTACAAGTCGAACTCTGCCTCCATCAACGACGCTGCACTTGCCCCCATGTCAAACTTCGTCATGGATGGCAACTGGCTAAATGGTGGCAACTACACAATTTTCTTGTCTGCCGCCAAGGGATACCCCTTCTCTGGAATTCAGATTATCAATAATCGATTCGGGAGGGACTACCGATACGGTGTACTGAGACTCAAAGGAGACGTGTCCAACTACAATATTGATGGCAACGTCTGGGACGATACTGGCGAGTGGATGGATATCAACGACGACTACTAGTACCGAGCGCTCCTGCGAGAGCCCATCATGCAATCCCAAACCGCCGTCCGGATCTTCCCGTCCGGACGGCGCTCTCTCTTGGCGTCCCGAGAGGCTCTAGGTAACATCCCTGCATGTCCCAAGAGCCTATATTCGTAACCGGGTCTCACCGAAGCGGCTCAACTTGGGTGGGACGGACATTAGCTCGGAGCGCCACGGTCACCTACATCAATGAGCCTTTTCATCCCAGGAGCCAGGCAGGGGTTTGTCGGACACGCCCCGCCCACTGGTACGAATACGTCTGCGGTGAGAATGAAAATCAGCGCGGATGGCGGGACTCCCTGAGTAGGACCCTATCCCTCAACTATGACCTTGGAGCCGGAGCACGGGCCATTCGGGCCCCGCGGGATGTTGGCCG
>DUDB01000059.1:425-81518 GCA_012959525.1 Planctomycetota bacterium | reverse complement strand
CCCAAGGTGCAAGACGGCCCACGTTGGGTGAAGCCGCGGGTGGTGATAGCCGTGCCGGTGGGGATCACCGCCGTTGAGCGGCGCGCCGTCATCAATGCCGCAGAGCGCGCTGGGGCACGCGACGTGTATCTGATCCCCGAGCCCATGGCCGCAGGCGTTGGCTGCGACCTGCCGGTGACCGAGCCCCGTGGCTCCTTGATCGTGGACATCGGTGGAGGCACAACCGAGATCGCGGTGCTCTCATTGGCGGGCATCGTCACGGCGACCTCCCTGCGCATCGCCGGGGACGAGATGGACGACGAGATCCGAGGTCACCTGCGCCGGCACCACAACCTGATGATCGGAGAAGGCTCGGCCGAGAGGGTCAAGCTGACCATCGGTTCCGCATGGCCCATGGATGAAGAACTCTCCTATGTCGTCAGCGGCCGTGACTCTGTAACGGGTCTGCCGCGTAGCACTACGGTGACGTCCATCGAAATCCGGGAAGCTCTGGCGCATCCTGTGCGCTTGATCTGCGAGGCGATTCGGGGGCAGTTGGAGCTTGCTCCGCCAGAGATCTCCGCAGACTTGGTGGAGAGTGGGTTGGTCCTGGTCGGCGGTGGATCACTGCTCCACAAGTTGCCCGAGGCCATTGAAGATTACCTGGGCCTGCCCGTGCGCATGGGGGATGACCCTCTGACCGCGGTTGCGCGTGGCACGGGTGTTGTCCTCAACAAGCTTGAGATTTTCAAGGACGTGCTGGGCACGGAAGAAGATCTCTAGGAAAGGCCACTCTCAATTCGGGCAGGTTTCAATCCAGGTCTCGTGACCAGGAGGACCTTCTGGATTCAGCCTCTTCGCTCCTCTATTCTGGAGCCAGTTGAACCCAACCTCACTCGGGGGGCGTGACGGGAGGGGAAACGCGCTGCGTCGAGACGCGGCACGGCACGCCCCGTGGGTGAGGAGAGCGATACCTTGCGCACCTCACGTTCCCGTACCCTGTACCACCTGTCCCTGGCGGGCCTGGCCTTCCTGGCCCTCCGACCAGTGGCGCCGCTCGTACGTGCTCTAGATCTGCTCCTGGCCCCCAGCGCGGTGCTCTCACACCTGTGTGCGCCCCTGGCCTGGATGGGAGGGCGTCCCGCCATGGCAGGAGAGGGCCAGGCGGAAGCCGACCATGAGGCCCAGTTGGCCTTGGAGCAGGCGGTGCTGGCTTCCGCTGAGCCCCGGGATCCGTCGTGCGTGGAAAGGTTGGCAGGAGTGCGGGCTCTGCGCGCGGAGGTCAGTGGCCGTCCGCGTGATGATCGCGACCGCATCTGGTTGCGCCTGGCGCAACCAGATGCGATCTCAAGCCTGCGCACGGGCGACGCCGTTGTCAGCGGCGATGCTTTCATCGGCATTGTGGACGTGGAGACTTCCCGCCTGGCCGCCCAGGTCGGAGTCGTTGAGGTTCAATTGGTGACTGGGGCGCAGTTTCGTTTGGGAGCAGAAGTGGATCCCGCGGACTCTCGCTTCACGGGACCCATCGTTGGGCGCCGGCGCATGGTCGTCGGCGGCCTTGCCCCGCACCCCGATCGCGTCCTACTGGCGGTGCACAATCCAGAACAACCTGGAGGCGTCGGCGCGCGCGTGATTGTGCGCGAAGCCGTTCGCGACGGCGTGCGGACGCACTTGGCTAACGGATTTGTTCTGGGTGTGCTCGAGCGGGGCATTCCCGCCGCCTGGGAGTACGCGAGTGCACGTCTCGCGGAGGAGTCGGTGCTGGGGATTAAACCCATCATGGATTTTGCTCACGGCCTGCATCAGGTGCTGATCCTCACCGACACTGAATCGGAGACCAGCGTGGATGCAGCCTCCGATCTGGTACTGCCCGTGCAAGACACTGCGGCCTGGCGATCCACCCGGCTCCTCCTGCGCGGCGAAGTTTCCCCGCTACGCGCGGGTCGAAAAATCTCAAGCGGCAGGGTGACCGGCGTGAGCGTTGGTGCAGCCGTCTCGGCGGGCACGCACCTACTGGGACGCGTGATTCGGGTCGGCCCTCTCGGCGCGGACCTCTCCTTGATCGCAGATCCTGGACTTCGCATCTCGACCATCGCCCTCGTGCAGGACGGATCGAGCAAGTTTCCCCACGTGCTGGGCCAGCTCACCAGTCTGGGCCCGGGGTCAGCGGGGACCGTGCGCTTCCATTGGCCCGCGACCTTGCCTCTGGTGGCTCCCTCCGGGGTGGACTCGGGCACGGGTCTGCCGGTGCAGATCTGGACGGGGTCAGGAGACGCTGGGCTGCCCCGCGGGCTCCTGATCGGCGAGGCGCGCTTGCCCTTTGGCCCCGGCCCCCACGTGCTTGAGGTGCTGTTGGCCACGGACGGGCATCTTGGTTACGGGGCCCGGGTGTGGGTGGGTGCCCCACCAGACTTGCTGAAGCAGGGGGCTGCGCCGCCCGAGGAGGAGATGTGAGAAGGCGCGGTCGTCTCTTGGCGTGGATCATGCTCGCCGCCTGGGGGACCTGGCTATCGGGAGCCCAGGCCATGCTCGTCACCCGCGGCACTCTGGGGCCCTGGGTGCCGGACCCCTTGCTTCTGTTGGTCGTTGTGATTGCCGTGAAATTTCACCGCCGCGACGTCGTTCCGGCCACCTTCATTCTGGCCCTGTGCCGTACGGCCACCACGGTCGACTCCCCGGCCGCCATCCTGGCCGGCTTTGGAATCCTCTCCGTTCTCGTGGTGAATGCTCGCAGGTATGCCGATGCGAACCGGATCTTGGTGCGCTTCGCCATGGTGGGGATCGCCGCCCTGCTGTTTGCTGCTTGGATGACGCTCGTGCGAAGTGCGGAACTGGGCCTCCATGCTCCCACCTCTGGTTTGAGTCAATTGCTCGAACCCCTCCTGCCGGGTGTCCTCGTTACGGCCGTCGCAGGGGCGATCGTGTTTCACGGGTTGATCATGCTTCCGGGCATGACACCCCTCCGTGAGAGGGCACGCTTGTGGTAAACCTGCGGCGTTGTGGACCCCTTCTCGGGGGCATCGGCTTGGCAGCCGCCGTCCTCTTGGCGCGCTTGTATGAAGTGCAAGTGAGGCAGCATGAGATCTGGGCCCGGGAGGCGGTGAACCTCGCACGCTCATGGGAGGTCATGCCCTACCAGCGCGGTGCGATCCTCGACCGCGATGGCCGTCGCTTGGCCCAGGACGAACGCGTGTATGAACTGGAATTCGTTTGGAGGGAGTTCCGCCGCGGTCACGGTTTGGGGCAGGTCGCCCAGCTGCGTTCGGTTCTGGGAATGCGTTACGTGCCTCTGGATGTGGCGCGTACGGATCTCGTCCTCTGGGCGCGGTCTTTCCTGGCCCTCACTCCGGCTCAGATCGACGGATTCGGAGAGGGGGGGGCTCTCCGAGTGGGCGATTTGGAGCTGCCAGCTATTGGTGTGCAAGGCCGACGAGCGCGGCTGGAAGCCGTGCGTCAGGAGCGCCGCGGTACTCGCGCCTCTGAATTGCATTTCTACACCAAGGCACTCCTAGGCCTGAGCAGCAGTGCTCTCCGGGACCTCGAACGCCTGCGCAGGGAGTTCCCCGAGCAGTCTTACCTGGATTTGGCAGCACGCGTGATGGGGACTGAAGCCGTGGGGCAGGCTGAGCACGTGAGCGAGCGTCTGAACTCAGCCCTGGCCGAGATGGGTGCCTTGGCCCAGCGCATCAACTGGTCCCTGCTCGTGTCTGAAGACGGCGACGCGGCGCGCCCATGGGATACGGGCTCGCGGGAGGACCAACTTCTCGCGCTCGTCGAGTTCAAGCGTAGTGAGGTGCAGTTCGCCACGGCCGACGCCCTGTTCAAGCGCGCCGCGGGTTTCGATCCCGCACGCCTGGACGCCGACAACCTGGCCTGTGTGGACCTGGACTGGCTGCGCCGTGCACTGTATTGGGATGAGGCGCGGCTGGATCAGTGGCGCGTCAATCGTGGCCGTCTATGGCCCGAGCGGGTGGATGAGCACTTGGCGGGCTACTCCATCGTGCGTTCCAAGCTCGCCACTCACTTGGCGCCACCGGGCCAGCGCGTCATGTCCAGCCTGGCCATGGCCTTCAATGCTGACGCTCGGCGCACCCTTGAGGGCTCTGCCTGCCCTCGACCATGGTGGGAAGTGGAGCGCGTCGTCGGGCTCGCACATCTGATGGAGCGCAGCGAGGACCCGGGGCAATTCGAGCCCGAGTGGGGGCGAGGCGTGCTCCCCTGCCAGGATGAGAACCTGCGAACCCTTACGGATGGTCAACGGCTGGAAGCCACGCTCCCGTCCAGGGGGCGGACCTCGGCGGACTCTCCCCAGGTGCGCGCCCAGCGCATGCTGGACGTGGCCAACAGCTCCTCACCCACGTGGGGTCCCGCAGACGAGCCGCCCTTCGCGTCCGCCCTCCTGCACTGGGATGGACTCCTGCAGGGGCGCGTGGCCGAGGTCCTTGAACGGCTGGATGGTCCCCTGAAGTTGGATGCGCAGTGGGTTGAAGCCGCACTGGAACGGCGCACCTATTTCGTGCGCGACTGGGGCGCGCGCCCCGTTCTCCTTGATTCTCAACCGGGCTATGACCTGGTCTACGCGGTGACCCGTGATCCCGGGACCCATGCGGGGTTCAGGGTGCGAGCCACCACGCGTCGGGTGCGCTTGGAGGTAGACGACTCCAACAATGGCAAGGACGTTGGCGTGGCCGCGCCCCTCCTGGGACGCGTGCGCTCGCCCTACCTCTTGAGACTCCTGGAGCAACAACCGCGGGAGAGTGATCTGCGCGATCTGCGTCGCAAGCGCCAGCTGCAGGACCAGGACCTGTCAGAAATCCAGGATCTCGTGGGGAGCACCCTGCAAGCGGGTGAGGTGATGGGCGGCAGCGGGCTGGAGGGTTACTTCGACCTGGCCCTCAAGGGGCGCAGCGGGTTTCACGTGAGCAGTGGTCTTCAGGATCGCGTGGAGGGCACGGTGCAGTCCTCGTTTCAACCCGCCGTGGATGGCGAGGATCTGCGTCTCACCCTGGATCTGGACCTGCAGCGTGCTGCCCAGGCCGTGATCGACGCGCCTGATCCGCCGCCCGATGCGGAGAAGCGCCCCGATCGCCTGTGGCACGACCATCCGGTGGGCGCCATTGTCCTGGTATCCACCAATGGTGACGTGCTTGCCGCTGCTTCCGGCCCCTCCGTTCTGGGTCGCACACCCGGCCAAAATCAGGATGGCCAGGCGCGCTTCGCCTATGACCGGACTCTGCGCCAGCACACCTTCCAGCCCCCTGGTTCTGTGTTCAAGCCGTTCGTCGCTGCCTGGGCCCTAGACCAGGGCTGGATCGATGCCGAGCAGACCCACGTTCAGTGTGTGTCCAGAGCGGACGAGGTGGGAGGTATGCATCGTGAGGGTGCCAAGGTCCACTGTCACAGCACCTGGGGCCATGGGGACCTGACCTTAGAGGAGGCCCTGCTGCACTCTTGCAACGCCTACTTTGCCATGGTGGGGGAGACTCACTACGACGCGACAAGTTTCAGGGACATGGCACGCACCTTTGGCTTCGATCGGCCCACGGGGGTGCGCTCCCTGGACCACGGCGCTCGGCACGTGGGTGGTCTACGCGAGGACGCACGCTCCAACGGGTTCTTCATGGATGATCGTCCGGCCACGGCGCCCACCTTGCAGCGATTGGGGAATGGACTGACGGCAATCTCGACGACAGTGCTCCAGATTGCCCGGGCCTACGTTGGCCTGGCTACGGGGCGCTTGCCCGAGCTTCGCCTGGTGCAATCGGTGGGAGGCGTACCCATGCCGCGGCACGAAGACCCCCTGCCTCTCTCTCGAGCCAGTCTCGAGACCGTGCGTCGCACTCTGGGGCGCGTCACCCTGGATGGGACGGCTAAGGGGACCGGGCTCGACCCGGATTCCCTCGGCTTCCGCCTGGCCTGCAAGACGGGCAGCGCCGACTATCAACCGGGCCAGGTGCCCGACGGTGCAGGCGGCTGGGAGGCTGGTATGCGCAAGCACGGTTGGGTCGCTGGGTGGTTCCCGGCCGAGAAGCCGGAGGCCATCGTGGTGGTCTACGTGCACGACACGTCAACCACTTCCAGTCACGTGGCAACCCATGTCATGCGTCAGTTCCTGTCTTCCAGCGCCGTGCGCCAGTTCGTGGAGAAGGTACGGTGAGCTCAACAAGCCCCTTGGGTCGGGTACTCTCAACCCGCCATCTGCGTCCCAGTGACCTGGACTGGCACGTCTTGGTCATTGCCTTCGTCTTGCTGGCCTCGGGCATGATGTTCGTGCACGGGTTGTCCACCGGGGCGGCGGGCGAGTTCGGTGGGGACATCTCCTATGTCGCCCACCGCCAGAAGGTCTTCATCACGGCTCCCGCCGTGGTCCTCGGGCTGCTGCTGAGGCGTGAATGGGTGCGCCGTAACGCGGGTTGGATCTATGGGGCCAGTATCTTGTTGCTTGTGGCCGTCTACCTGGTGGGCGAGGAGCGCAACAACGCTCAGCGTTGGATTCAGTTGCCGCGCTTCGACTTGCAACCCTCGGAGTTGGCCAAGGTCGCCATGATCGTGGCCCTTGCGCGGGTCCTCTCCCTCAACCGCATGGCGCGCGCGCATCAGTGGGTCTTACCCCTAGCTGTGGCGGGACTACCTCTGGTGCTCGTGGCGGGTCAGCCGGATCTGGGGACGGCCATGACCCTGGTGCCCGTGACCGTGGGGATGTTCTACCTCGCAGGTGCGCGCGGCCCAATCCTGGCCGGTCTGTGTGCCTTGGGCCTGGCTGCGGGCTTTGTGGCCCGCGAAGCCGACCTGGTGCGCGACTACCAGCTGGAACGTGTCGAGACCTGGATCGAGACCTATTCGCCCGATGAGTTGATCACCAGCAGGGACGGCGCCGCGTTCCACCTCTATCACGCACGGGTGGTGGCGGGCAACGGTGGGCTTCTTGGCCGCGGCCTCGGCAACGGTGTGGCCAGCAAGACGGGTCTCCTGCCCGAACGCGACAGCGACTCAATCTTCATGGTCGTGGCCGAAGAGGGGGGCTTCGTGGGAGCTGCCGGCATCGTGGTGCTGTACATCATGATGAGTACGCTCTTGCTCTTGAGTGCCTCCGGCCTGCGCGATCGATTTGCGCGCCTTGTGGTTGGCGGAGTGGGGATCTACTTCGCCGCTCACCTGCTCATCAATGTGTCTGTAAACGTCGGGCTCCTGCCCATGACCGGCTTGACCCTGCCGTTGTTCTCGACCGGTGGATCATCATTGCTGGCCACGTTCTTGGCCTTGGGTCTCGCCGTGGGGATGGCGGCCCACAAGGAGTCCCTGTTGGACGAGGACGCGTTCAAGTCCTATTGAGGATCCGGTGATTGACCCCACAGTCGCAATATGAACAACATCAATGTACGGGGGCTCTTGGTGTTTTATGGATTGGCCGCGGGAGTCCAATTTGGGCTTCGCCATGGAGGTTGGATTTCTACGACCGCATGGATTGGCCATTCCTGCAGACGGTTGCGGTTGCGGTTCTGCTCCTCGGCGGCAGTATCGCTGTGGCTGCTTTCATGTCTTGGATGATATTCGGACCACAGAACCGGACCTCCAGTCTTTTTGGCGCGAAACCAGTACTCGCAGTGTTGATGGCCATTGTCCCCATCAGCGTTGTGGCCGTGGTCGGCTATGAAAATGATTTTGGGATGAATCCGCATTTGGCTGGCGCGGCGATGGCGGGTCTTCTTGTTCTCTATGCATTGGGCGAAGAAATTGGTTGGCGGGGCTATATGAATGATGCCTTGTCGCCAGCGCCATACATTGTT
Organism: Planctomycetota bacterium; assembly: GCA_012959525.1. Taxonomy (GTDB): domain Bacteria; phylum Planctomycetota; class UBA1135; order UBA1135. Next base: position 73,752 of record DUDB01000059.1, on the reverse strand, counting down.
CGGGGCTTGTTGATTGGAGTCGCTTGGTGGGCTTGGCATTTCTGGTTCCTGGACGAAGGGTCCACCATGCAGGAACAGATCCAGCTGCTCGCGATCCTGACTGCGACCAGCTTTCTATTCATCAGCATCGTCGGCATGTCGCGGTCATGGTTGTCCGTTGCGGCATTCCACTCGGTGGCCCATATTGGGATCCTCGCCGGTGCGTTTGATGTGCCTACGAATAAGCGGTTATGGATGGGTGGGATCGCGCTCGTTATCTTGATCGCGATCCACTCCTATTGGCAGCACGGGGATAAAAAGGCAGCGAGTCGCTAGCCGGGTCGGAAGCGCGCGGGCCGAATGCTCTGTAAGGGTTGTGCCGGAGCGCGAATGGTGCCCAGGGACTGATAGATTCCACAAATGAGTACCCCTCTAGCCTTGGGCCTGAGCCTTCCTCTCTGGATCGCCTGTGCCTCGCCCGAACTTCAGACCATCACTGCGGCTTGCCAGGCGGAGCTGGACGCCATTCATGAAGCGGGGTCCTTCCCCGGTGCCACGGCGACACTGATCCTGGCGGACGGGCGTGCGGTGCAGTTGGCCGCGGGGCATACCGAACCCCAGGGCCGCCCGCTGACGCCTCTTGACCGCATGCTGGTGGGGAGTACGGGCAAGACCTACGTGGCGGCTCTGGTCCATCAGTTCGTGGAAGAGGGTCGCCTCGGCTACGACGATCTAGTGAGCGGGTGGTTCAACAAGACGGATTGGTACGCCGGGATCCCCAACGCCGAGGCGCTGACGGTGCGCCATCTGCTGCGGCACCAGAGCGGATTGGAGCGCTATGAGTTCAAGCCGGCTTTCTGGGAGGCCGTGGTCGCCGACCCCGACCGTCACTGGCAGCCTACGGAGCTTCTGGCCTACGTCGTGGGGGACGAGCCCATGTTCCCCGCGGGCCAGGGTTGGGCCTACGCGGACACCAACTACATCTTCCTGGGTTTGATCCTGGAGGCGATCGCGGAGCGCTCCTTCTACGACCTGGTCCGCGAGCGTCTGCTCGTGCCCCATGGGCTCCGGGACACCGTTCCATCGGACCGGACGCGAATCCCGGGCATGGTCCAGGGCGAGGTCAAGATGGGTCAGCAGCTGGGGGTCGGACCCTGGACCCTGGAGGAGGGGGTCTTCACGTACAACGTGCAGTTCGAATGGTGTGGAGGCGGATTCGCCAGCACCTCCACCGATCTGGCGCGCTGGGCGAGGGTGATGTTCGACGGGCGCCTGTTTTCGGAAGAGACCTCCGCGGCCCTGTTCGACGCCGTCCCCGCCCGCGAGCTGGGTCCGGGTCGCAGCTATGGCCTGGGAGTGATCGTGACGTCGACGGATCTCGGTCCTCTCCAGGGGCATGATGGATTCATGCCGGGGTACCTCACCTGCATGGGCTACTTCCCCGAGCTGGGCGTGGCCGCAGCGATTCAGGTCAACACGGACAATGGGCGTGGGGTGGGGATGCCCTTGCACCGGGTGCTGGTGCAGTTGGTGGAACGGATGCAGGAGAGCCTGCAGCCCTTGGAGGAATCAGGGCTCCAACAGAGCCCGGAGTGACTCCGCGACAACGCGGTTGCCCTCCGCGGAATAGTGCCCCCCCGGCGCCCAGCAGCTCTTGGCCTCCGCGGCCCCGGCCGTGATCAATGCCGCGCTACAGTCGATCACTTCGATCCCCGCCCGCTCGCAGGCCTCGGTTGCCTTGGACCAGTAGCCTCGGCCGTCCTTCGCCAGCGCTTGGAGCGCGGCCTGGTCCGGTAGAACCAGGAGCCGCAGGTGCGCCCCATGGCTTGTGGCCTCCTCTTGGAAGGCGCCCATGATGGCCAGCAGGAGTCGGAAGACCTCGCTGTTCTCATCGAGCAACCATGGGGCGACGTCCCGGTCCCGATGCTCATACAAGGTCAGGGCCATTCGCCCGAGGCCCGTCCTGTGCAACCAGTGGGAGCCCGTGGGAGCGTAGGCCTCCGATGAGCGCGACACCCACCCGTCGTTTCCATCGATGGCTGCAAGGAAACCCTCTTGGGAGCTCATCACTTTGTGCATGTGCTTGATGGAGTTCACAGGATTGGGGACCTCGATCAGGCCTCCACGCTCGTCCAACCGGAAGCGCGGCTTGAAGCGGGCCAGCTTGGCCCAGTGCCGCTCGGCGGGTCTCCAGACCGTCAGGAGCCGCAGGGAAGCCGAGGGTAGCCAGCCCACCCAGATCTCGTCCGCCTCCAGCGGCCTCCCATCGCGACGGTAGCGCAAGAGAGCCTGGTCCAGTCCGTAGGCGCCCATGGCCAGGTTGGCGAACTCATGCCGTGGTGAGGCCGCGTCCAGGTTGTACGCCCAGGTTTCCGCATCGGCGACCTCCTCTCCTTGGGTGAAGGAGCAGCCCACGCAGACGATGCGTACGCTGTTCGGCGAGGGCTCCCGCGGCAGGGGAGCGGCGCTCAATCGGCAGCCGGCCCAATCAACCGTCATGTCGCCGATCGGAACGCCGGGGGTGGGCGCCCATCCGAGCTCCGCATCGAATGAGAGCGCGACCTCGTCAGGCTGTCCCGTACGTGCGTGGCGCTCGATCTGGCGCAGGAGGGTCTCCTGTTCGGAGTAGAAGACGGGCGGGTCGAAGGGGGCGATGCGTCGGCCCCGGAAGTAACCATCTTCCAGAGTGCTCAGGAGAATCTGGTCCGTGATGAGCCCGCTGCCCAGCAGGAGCCCCAAGGCGACGAGACGTTTTCGCTTCACGCCGGACCCTCATCCGCGGGTACGGCCTCTCCCGCGAACATGCGCTTCCAGGGGAGGTACACCATGGCGCCAACCGCCAGGACGGCCAATCCCAGGCCGGTCACTTCCCATTCACTCGTGCGCAGGTTTCCGAGCACCACGCCGCTGGCCATCAGAACGTAGGCGACGGGAAAGAGGGGATAGAGCGGACTGCGGAAGGGGCGCGGCAGGTCGGGGCTCCGCCGTCGCAGACGCAGAAGAGCGAGGCCCGTCAGTCCGTGGAAGATCCACTCGGCGAAGACAACGCTGTCTCCCAGGCGCCCGATCACGTCCTCGCTCACCCACAGGTAGACGCAGCACAGACCTGCCTGGATGGCGAGGGCCACGCGCGGGGCACCGCTCGCCTGGTGGACCCTCCCCGCGCCCTGAAAGAACAGGCCCATGCGTGCCATGGCCACGTAGATGCCCGGAGTGGTGACCAGGGTGGCCACCAGGAACCCCAGGGCGCTGACACCCATGGCGGCGATCAGGAAGGCCTCACCCTTGGCACCCAGGGTGATGCGTGCCAACTCGGCGGGGGCGTTGGCGCTGGCCGCCACTCCGCCCAGACCCAGGACGCGCACGTAGGAGGCGTTCAGGGCCAGGTACACCACGCTGACCCCAACCACTCCGATGATGATCGCGCGCGGCAGGTTGCGCGGTGCATCCTCGACGTGTGGGGCGATGTAGGTGATCAATTGCCAGCCGCCAAAGGTGAATAGCACGGGCAGGGTGGCGCTGATCATGCGTCCAGCCAAGGGCGCCGTGGGGGCGATGGAGGGTAGAGGCTGTTGGGCCGGACCTTCGAACAGGGCCAGGCCAGCCAGGATGAAAACGGCCAGGGCCACGAGCTTGGCCAGCATGCAGAGGTTCTGCAGCAGGACACCGCTGCGGATGCCGCGCCAGGCACATGCGCTGACTCCCAGGATCAACGCCCCGGCCAGCCCGCGCCGTTCCACAAAGGACGGCGTGTGGTCGGGTGCCAGGAGCTTCCACCACTGCTGGGAGCAGAAGTCTGCCACCCCGGCGCAGGCCCCGGTGGAGATCACCAGCAGCACGATCCAAGCGAACAGGAAGGCGGCCAAGGGCCCGAAGCCCTTGTGGATGAACACGAACCAGCCCCCGCTCCTGGGAAGGGTGCCCGCCAACTCCGCGAAGGTCATGGCCCCGGCCAGGGCCGCCAGGGCGCCCAGGATCCACATGCCGAAGTAGGGGCCCGGTTCGGGCAACAGCGTCGCGACGCTGGCGGGCTTGAAGAAGATCCCCACCCCGATGATCCCGCCCATGACCAGCATAGTCGCGTCGAAGAGAGAGAGCTGTTTGGGCGACTGCGTCACGGGGCTAGCCTATGCACCTCGACGCCTCGAACAAGGATCCGCAGATCAAACCACGCCAGGGAATCAGTGGCCCGGGAAGTGCTCAGCCAGGTGATTGAGCATGAATTCGTGGTTCGGAAGGGGCGAGGCATCGAAATCCTTCAGAGAGTTCAGGCCGGTGACGAATTCCCCCTGCTGGGTGAGGAACTCGAAGGTGACGGGCCAGGCCCAGTTGTCATACAGCGTCTGCATGAATTCCCGGTTCGTCTCGGTCTCCGCCTCATCGATCAGTCGATTGGTCGCGGTGTCGAGGATCCACGTACACACAAAGCGCGTGTCGAGGTACTTGATGATGTCGAGTCTGGAGAGCAGACCTGCTCTCAATGTGGTCCCGGAGGGTCAGCAGGTCTGGTCGTCGAGCGCCCCCTCTAGGACGATCGCGAAGATGGGCTTCTTCTCCGCCTCCGCGATGGCCAGAGCCTCGAGCGGTGAGACCCAGTTGATGTTCAGGAACCGGAAGAACTGGTTTCCGAGGGCGTGGGCCGTCTCGTCAAGGGGGATGGACTCCTCCCAGGCGACCGAATCGATGAGCGACGCATCCCCGCCCGCGATCCACATGGGATCGGTTCTCAGGAAATCGTGATAGGTGGTCTCCTTGTCGAGCCTGACCGTGACGTGCCCGTTGAGTGACGAGTGCGAGGTCCGGGAGACGTCGACGGGGTTCTCCATCTGGAAGTACGCCACGCGGCCGTTCTGCCTGTCGATTACAACGTGGCCCAGCAAGTAGGCCGGCGTGTACCAGACCCCTTTGGAGAGCCGGAACTCGGCGTGCAGCCGGAACATGATGTCGTAGTAGTCCGCGGATATGGCTCGCAGGGTTGCGAACCCACCATTGTTGGCGATCACCCGCCCGAACGACTCCAGTCGGACCAGGGGCTGGGGGTGGAATTGCTTGAGGAAGGTCTTCGTGCCCCGCAGGTCGATGCTCCAGGTGTGACCGAGGGTCTCGAACTCCACCGGCAGGAACGCGGAGAATGCCTCTGCCTCGTAGGTCACCGACTCCTGGGCGAGAGACATTTCCTTGATGCGCTGGTAGAGCTCGGGCCGGATTCGCCCGCGGAGATTGTCCCCCGCTGAGATGGCGTCCCACTCTCCGGTTACCTCGAGCTGGGTTCCTCCATGCAGCACGGGGTGCACCGTGCCCTGAAAGCCCTCCATGACGTCCTCCCCACGGTTCGTGGTCACGACGACTTCTCCTTCCCGGTAGTGGGCATTCAGCCCCTGATGTCCCGGGTCTTTGTCGGGCTCACGCTGTAGATTGCCTTCGCTGGGCGGGTTTACCTGAGGTTGTCGTGGCACGGATCCAGACCCCTGGACGTTGCCGCCGGGCTCTTCCGAACAACTCGATGCGACCAGGATCAGGCTGAACCCCAGCGTGAGTGCGAGTAAGGATTTGTGCGAAGTTCGATTCATGACTGGCCCCATTCAACCATCTCGGCTGCCGGCGCCACACCCCGAAATCCGGCTGGAATGAGCTCCGCCCCGAGGAGACACCCCGGACGGGGGGAGCTCAGGTGAGTAGTTGGGGTGTTCCCACCCGCGTCACTACTCTATGTCTCTATGCCCTTCATTGCCTCTCGTGCGGGGCGCCCGCTTTGACTCCCATGCCCGAACCCGACCAGGACCGTTCCGAGCGCCCCAGCGGGCGAGCGGTCCGCTGGCACAGGTTCTTGCGCTGGGCTTTGGTTGCGAGTCTCTTGGTGTGGTTGGGTCACGGTGCCCTGATCGACGTGCTGGCGGGTCACAGCGATCGCCGCAGTCTGGCGGGGGAGGCCTTGTCGCCGGCTGCCAGTGACCTGCTGGCTCGGTGCCTGGAGGATCTGCCCCCTGGCCCCCTGGTGGATCTCCACGCCCATCTGGCCGGTCGCGGGCCGGATTCGGGCTGCTGGGTCAATCCGCGGCTGCTCTCTCCCCTGCATCCGGTGGATTGGGTCCGGATGCGGGCCTACCTCTCAGCGGCGGGCCTGGACGCGGGATCCCCGGACGGCGACTGGATCGAGGGGCTCGCCGATCTGGCCCGGGCGCGCCAGAGGCCGGCCCTGCATTACCTGCTGGCCTTCGACCACCGCTACTCCACCGATGGGCAGCGGGACCTGGAGCACAGCGAGTTCTACGTGCCGAACGAGTACGCCCATGGGGCGGCCGAGGCCCACCCCGACGTCTTCCGCTGCGCCATCTCCGTCCACCCCTATCGGCCCGATGCCGTTCAGGAGCTTGAGCACTGGGCTTCACGGGGGGTGAAACTGGTGAAATGGCTGCCCGGGGCCCAGGGAATGGACCCGGCCAGCCCTCTCTGCGATGCCTTCTACCGGGCTCTGGTGGCCCAGGGCATGGTCCTCCTGGTGCACTGCGGAGAGGAGCAGGCGGTGGATGCCGAGGCGGACCAGGAGTTGGGCAATCCCCTGCGCCTGCGAAGGCCCCTGGAGGCAGGGGTCCAGATCCTCGTGGCGCACTGCGCCTCCGCGGGGACCGCTCTGGACTTGGACGTGGGTGGACCGAATCCACCCCGGGTGGAGTGCTTCCAGTTGTTCCTGCGACTGATGGGGGAGGAGGCCTTCGAGGACCAGCTGTGGGGCGAGATCTCCACCGTGACCCAGGTCAACCGCTACTCCAACGCCCTGGCCATTCTCCTGGAGCGAGAGGACCTCCACCCGCGACTCGTGAACGGCAGCGACTGGCCCCTGCCCGCGGTGAACGTCCTGTACCAGACCCGGGCTCTGGCGAGCGCCGGGTTCATCACGGCCGAGGAGCGCAAGGCACTGAACGAGATCTACCACCACAATCCGCTCACCTTCGATCTGGCTCTGAAGCGGTTGGTGCGTTCACCCGAGACCGGGGCGCGCTTTGCTCCAGGGATTTTCACGCGCCTTGGTCCCTTGCGCTGACGGCGCGATTCGGTTGAGGGTCTATTTGGATGACAACTACCTATCAAGTGGATTCAGGACGGTGACCTCGAGGCACGCGAAGGTCCTACATGGTGGTAAGTGCAGTCTAAATGGTGGGCAATTAACCAGCATGCGTCTTTCCGCATTCGGTCGTTGAGTCCGTTCCAGAGCCTTCCTAAACTCGCCCCATGGACCCCGGTGGAAGCTGGGTTTCCACTCATCCCTTTCCATTCATTCAGACAACCGTACAGGATTCACCATGAAGCCTTCTGCATTGGGCATGGTCGAGACCAAGGGGCTGGTCGGCGCGATCGAGGCGGCAGACGCCATGGTCAAGGCCGCCCTGGTCGAACTCTCAGGCACCGAGCGCGTGACCGCCGGGTACGTGACGTTCTTCGTTTCGGGTGAGGTGGGTGCCGTCAAGGCCGCCACCGATGCCGGCGCCGCCGCCGCCCGTCGGGTTGGCGAACTGGTCAGTGTGCACGTGATCCCGCGACCCCACGATCAGCTCGCCAAGGTCCTTCCGGCCCTTAGGGCCGCTGGCGAATAGGGCTTCAGCCTCACTCGGCCATGAAGGGCCTCGACCCCGATCTGCGCGCTCTGCAAGAGGTGCGGGACCATGTGGCCCGCGCCAAGGCGGCTGTCAAGGCTATCGCGCACTACGACCAGGAGCAGACGGACCGTCTCTGTAAGTCCATGGCCGAAGCGGGAGCTCGGGCTGCCCTGGACCTGGGCCGCTTGGCGGTGGATGAGACCGGGATAGGGCGCTTGCACTACAAGGTGCTGAAGAATTTCTTCGGCAGCGAGGGCACCTGGGAGTCGGTGGCTGGCGAGCGCACGGTGGGCTTCATCTCCCGCGATGAAGCCACCGGAGTGCACGAGGTGGCGACCCCCGTGGGCGTGGTGGCAGGGATCATCCCGACGACCAACCCCACCTCCACGGCCCTGTTTAAGTCGATCATCGCCGTCAAGGGCCGCAATGCCATCGTGATCAGCCCGCACCCGCGCTCCCGGCGCTGCATCCTAGAGACGGCGGAGGTCATGCGACGCGCCATCGAACGGGCGGGAGGGCCGCCGGATCTGGTGCAGTGCCTCGCCAACCCCACCATCGAGTCCACGGGTGCCCTGATGAAGCACCGGGACGTGTCGGTGATCCTGGCCACGGGAGGCGGGGGACTCGTGCGTGCCGCCTACTCCTCGGGCAAGCCCGCCTATGGGGTGGGGCCCGGCAACGTGCCTGCCTACGTGGATCGCTCGGCCGACGTGCGCGCCGTGGCCGAGGCCATTGTCAGCAGCCAGAGCTTCGACAACGCCACCCTGTGCTGTTCAGAACAGGCCCTCGTCCTAGACGCGCCCATCGTGGATGCCGTGCTGAGCGAATTGAGGACTCGCGGAGCGCACCTCTGCTCGGACGCCGAGCGCGCCCTGCTCGAGACCTATTGCAACCACCGCGGGCACATGAACCCCGACGTCGTGGGTCTCGATCCTTGGCGCGTGGCCGAGGGAGCCGGATTCTCCGTGCCGCGCAGCACCACGATTCTGCTGGCCCATCAGGATGGCGTCGGGCGCGAGCACCCACTCTCCATTGAAATCCTCTGCCCCCTGCTGTCCGTGCACGTGGTGGATGGCTGGCGCGAGGGTTGCGAGGTGGCGACGAGCATCCTGCACAACGGTGGCCTCGGGCACACCTTGGCGGTGCATGCTCGCGAGGAAGCCGTGTTAGACGCTTTTTTCCTGGAGAAGCCCGCAAACCGCATCATCGTCAACGGGCCTTCCTCTGCGGGGGCTGTGGGGTTCAGTACGCATTTGACCTCCTCGTTCAGTCTGGGGTGTGGCCCGCAGGCCGGGAACATCACCTCGGACAACATCACGGCGCGCCACCTGATCAACATCAAGCGGGCGGCCTACCCGAGGCGTGATTGGCGGGAGGTGGAGCGCAAAGCACACGAGCGCGCCGCGGCCCTGACCGGCGCGGGTATGCCGCGGGGCAGCGGGATGTCTGGCGACCCGGCCATGGGTCGAGGGGGCCATGGGCCCTCCAGAGGCGTGACGATGTCCGCACCTCAGGCGGCCTCGCCCCGGCCCCCCGCACCCGAGCTGCGGCCGGCCGCCACGCCTTCCACACAGACCGGAGGCTCCGCCTCGGCGGTTCAGACGATCGCCACCCTGCGCCCGGCCAAGGCACCCTCCTTCACCCGTGCGGGGACCCGCGCTACCGCCCCTGCGGTCAAGGTTGGCGCAGGTCCCGCCCTCAAGCCGGCCCCCCAGAGAGCTGGCACCGACGTGGGCAGCGCCTTGAGCGTGGGAGAGATTCGCTCCATGTTCGAAAATGCCGGAAGCGGTTGCCCCATGGGCCCGTGCCAAGGCTGTTCGCTTCACAACGTGCGCACCGGCCAGTGCGAAGCCTGATGCGCGTGCTCATTTCCATTCACCTTCATTTCCAAGTTTGAACCCAGACCCTGACCTCAAGAACGGAACGTAAACGATGACTGAAACAAGCATTGCCCTCGGGCTGATCGAAACCCGTGGCCTGGTGGGAGCGGTAGAAGCCGCCGACGCCATGGTCAAGGCCGCCAAAGTGAACCTGCTCGGTAAGGAGAAATCCGGCGCCGGCCTTGTGACCGTGATGGTGCGCGGGGAGGTGGGGGCCGTCAAAGCCGCCGTCGATGCGGGCAGCGCCGCTGCCAAGCGCGTCGGGGAGTTGGTCTCCACCCATGTGATCCCGCGCCCTGTGGATGATTTGGAAGACTACCTTCCTGTGGATCCCCAAGGCGAATAGCGTTCGGGTCGGGGCTACGCCCCCGCATCCCCACACTCTCTAATGAGCTCTAATCAAAAGGCCATCGAGTTGCGCGGCGCCGTGCACATCGATCAGATGCAGCCGCAGTTTGCCGCGACCTGCGCGGCCAACTCCGACGGCTACTTCCCCGTGGCGGGGGAGAGTGCGTTCTGGTTGGAGGTGTGCCCGGGGATCGTGGTCAACCGGCTGTTAGATCGGGCTCTCAAGGCTTGCGACGTGACTCCAGGAGCACTCATCACGGAGCGGCACTACGGCACCCTGGAAGTGCACGGAGCCGATCAGGGGCAGGTGATCCATGCCGGGGAGCTGATGCTGGAAGAGGCTGGCGTAATACTCAGCGATGCCCTGGCGCCACAGATCTTGACCGATGATGTCATCCGCAAGGTGTCGCCTCACCAGGCCATGCTTCTGAATCGCACTCGGGCCGGGATGCTCGTGTTGGGGGACGATGCTCTCTACACGTTGGAGGTGAACCCAGCGGTGTATGTGACCCTGGCGGCTAACGAGGCCGAGAAGGCCTCCCGCGTACGGCTGGTGGGTCTTGGGGCGGAAGGGGCCGTGGGCCGTCTGCGACTGGCGGGCAGTGACGCCGAGATCGATGAGGCCGTGGCTGCTGTGCGCCGTGCTCTGGGTGGAATCCAGGGGCGCGATCACGGGGAGGGCCGCTAGCCGTGTTTCTCGGACGCGTCATCGGACAGGTTTGGGCCACGCGCAAGAGCGTCGACCTGGAGGGCAAGCGATTGCTGGTGATCGAAGCACTTGATGAGCGCCGTAATCCCGGAGCGCCCAAAGTGACCCCGGTTGTGGCCGCCGATCCCATGGGGGCCGCCGTGGGTGAGCACGTGCTGGTGGCCTTCGGGAAAGCTGCCCGAGTGGCCTGCGGAGGGGACGGCGATTTCGCCATTGAGGCTGCCATCGTGGGTATCGTCGACGACTTCGACGTGCCCTCGGCTCCCGAGCACTGGCGCATGGAATCTCCGGCCGCTCTCGCTGGCAAGGGGGGTAAGGACTGATGCACGTGGGCACCGTTGTCGGACACGTCTGGGCCACCCAGAAAGACGCCACCCTTGAGGGCCTGCGCTTTCTCGTCATTCAACCCCTGACCGCCGGGGGGGACATGTCGGCGGAGACCTACGTGGCTGCGGATCCTATCGGCGCCGGTATTGGCGAGCGGGTGCTCGTCGTCCATGGCCGTGCGGCGCGCCACGTCATGGGTCGCGGACACGACATCGGATTTCAGACCGCCGTGGCCGCCATCATCGATCGTATGGAGCTCGCCAACGGGCGAGCCGTCGGGACCACCCAAGAAGAGGACCTGCCTGCTAACTAGGCACGGAGATACACATGAATCGCAACGATAAGAACCCCCACCTGTGCGAGGACGCCACACTGAAGGAGGCCATCGCCGTCCTAGAGCTGGGCTCCGTGGCGCGTGGCATGGAAGTGGCGGACGCCATACTGTGGGAGGCGGACATTGAACTGCTCGTCGCAACCCACGTCCAACCGGGCAAGTACGTGCTGCTCTTCAGTGGCACGGTGCAGGATCTGACCAGCGCGCTGGCGCGCGGGGCGGAGCTGGCGGCATGCGAGCTGGTCGATCAGCTCCTGATTCCTCAGGTGCACCCGCGCGCACTGGATGCACTCTGCCGTGAAGACGTCAGTATCAATGGCACCCTGGATGCCGTGGGTGTGGTGGAAACGAGAACGGTCGCGTCCTGCATTCAGGCTGCTGATCAAGCTCTGAAGTGCGCTACCGTTGACCTCTTGGAGCTGCGCATCGCCAATGGCCTTGGCGGCAAGAGCTACGTCTCCATGACGGGTGAGGTGAGCGATGTGCGCTCATCGGTAGCCGCTGCAGCAGGGGGTGCCCAGGAGGCGGGGCAGCTTGTACGGCAGGTCGTGATCCCTAGACCCCATGCAGATCTGGTGCGGTTCCTTTAGGTCATGACGCGCCGATTCGTAACTTCTGAGGATATCCGTCGCGTGAGCGATGGGGAACTAGTGCTCGACTCCGAGACCATCGTGACGCCCCAGGCTCTTGAGGTGGCCGAAGAGACGGGTGTGAACCTGCGCCGTTCGGACGGTCAGAGCTACAGCGAGCCCGAGCCCAACCGGGGGCCCGATGCTCGGCGTGCTCTCGACAATCTGCCACACATTCCCGAACCCGCGGGCTCCGAGACGGGAGTGGTCGTGACCGCCGTGGGCAAGAACCGCCCCGGTATCCTGGCCGAGATCACAACGGCTCTCGGAGATGCTGGCGCGGACGTCCGTGAAGTTTCCCAGCACACCGTGGAGGGGTATTTCCACATGGCCCTTACCGTGGATCTTCCCGACGCCGCGGGTGGGTTCGGCTTGTTCAAGGAGCGCATGGACGCCCTCGGCGGAAGTGATGACTTTGTCGTGCGTGTCATGCACGAGCGCGTTTTCCGCTTCATGCACCGCATCTAGACCCGAACTCTGCCGTGACATTCACCGACCAGGAAATCCTCGAGACCGTGCGGATGGTCGAGCTTGAGACGCTCGACATTCGGACTACCACCCTAGGGATCAACCTGCTTGACTGCGCTGATCCGAGTCTGGAGAGCACCTGCGAGAAGATCTACACCAAGGTTCTCCATCACGCCCGAGACCTTGTGGCCACGGCTGACTCCATCGCAGCGGACTACGGAGTGCCTATCGTCAACAAGCGCATCGCCGTGACGCCCATCTCCTTGGTGGCTGCCGCCTCGGGGGCCGAAGATCTGACCCCCATCGCGCGTGCTCTGGACTTGGCTGCCAAAGAGGTGGGCGTCGACTTCATCGGAGGCTTCAGTTCCTACGTGCACAAGGGCTTCACGAACGCTGATAAGGCCCTATTCGACTCGATCCCCAGGGCCTTGGCTGAGACTGAGCACGTGTGTGCCTCGGTGAGCCTGGCCTCGACCCGGGCCGGCATCAACATGGACGCCGTCGTGCGCTTCAGCGAGGTGGTACTAGAGACTGCTGCGCTGACAGCCGACAGCGGAGGACTGGGTTGTGCCAAGCTGGTCTGCTTCGCCAATCCGGTAGAGGATAATCCCTTCGTGGCCGGTGCCCACATCGGTGTGGGGGAGGGAGAAACCGTGCTCAGCGTAGGCGTCTCAGGGCCGGGGGTCGTGCGTTCTGCTCTGGATCGCTTGGGCAGCGACGTGGATCTGCTGGCCGTGGCGGAGACCATCAAGCGCACGGCCTTCAAGGTGACGCGCATGGGTGAACTTGTCGGGCGTGAGGCGGCGCGGCGCTTGGGCACATCCTTCGGTATCGTTGACGTGTCCCTTGCACCGACTCCAGCGATTGGGGATTCGGTCTCCGATATTCTGGAGTTGATCGGAGTGGATTGCACCGGGGCCCCGGGCACCACGGCGGCACTCGCGCTCTTGACCGATGCGGTGAAGAAGGGGGGGGCCATGGCTTCCTCAAGTGTGGGCGGGCTGTCCGGTGCTTTCATTCCCGTGTCGGAGGACGCGGGCATGATCGCTGCCGTGGAGGCGGGGGCTCTCTCCCTGGCCAAGCTGGAAGCGATGACAACCGTTTGCTCCGTGGGCTTGGATATGGTGGCCGTCCCCGGGGATACCTCGGTGGCGACCTTGACGGGCATCATCGCGGACGAAATGGCCATTGGCATGGTGAACAACAAGACCACGGCGGTGCGCATCATCCCGGTGCCCGGCAAGGGTGCCGGGGAAAAAGTGGAGTGGGGTGGGCTGCTGGGGACCGCGATCGTGCAGGACCCCGGGCGGTTTTCCTGCGCAGTCCTGCACGCGCGGGGTGGTCGAATTCCCGCTCCCATCCAGTCCTACAGGAACTGAGATGGGGTTTTCTTCGGGCTTCCGTTCGTAGAGAGGATCAGCGGCGCTCAAAGGGCTGCCTGAATTGCCACGCCGTTCGGGACGCGCCCTTTGGGCGTGCCCGTGGCCTCGACGAGGAGAAGCCTCTGCAAGGCTCCAAGAGGGGGCCAAGCGGAATTTCGCTCTCAATCCACTTGCGAGATTAGTGATGGGCCCAGGCCAGCCCCTTCCTGGATGCCGAAAGAAAATGAATGAGGCGGGAGGAAAAGTCCCATATATGTACATAATCTACGGTGTCCCATTATGGGTATTCGTTCATTCCCCTGAAGGTTCCGCCGTCCCTTTCCCTTTCCCGCTTCCATGTTTGAAACTCAACCGTTCTCCGTCGGGGCCTTGGCCCTGCTCGCGTCTCTCGCAGTCACCGCTCCCGCCAACGCTCAAGACCCCAGTTTCACCGCGGGGCCTGACATCGGTAGCTTGGAGGATGTGGGCAATTTTACGGCCACTGCTTGGGCCCAGGACGTGGATCTGCAGGGCGGGACCAACGCCCGCTTTGATGTGGTTGTGGATGACGCCAGCCTCTTCAGCCTTGTGCCGGCGGTTGATTTGGGTAGCGGCAGCCTGACGTTCGCAAGCGCCGCCGATGCGAACGGTATCGCCAACCTCACCGTGCAGCTGGTGACCGACCAGGGCCAGTCGGCAGTGACTTCGGTGTCCGTCACCCTGTCCGCGGTCAACGATGAGCCCACTTTCACCGCTGGCGCGGCCATCAGCGTCAACGAGGACTCGGGAGCGGGCCTCCTTGCTGGCTGGGCAACGGCCATGTCCGCAGGGCCTTCTGATGAGGCAGGGCAGGCCATGAGTTTCAGTGTAGCTACGGACAACCCGGGGCTCTTCAGCGTGCCCCCGACCGTTGATGCCGCTTCGGGTGACATCTCTTTCACCGTGGCCCCCGACCAGCACGGTACTGCCAACCTGTTCGTGGTGCTCAGCGATGACGGTGGCGTGGCCAACGGGGGCGATGACACCAGTCAGCCTGATTCAGGTGTTGCCACGTTGCTGCCCATCAACGACGGCCCCCTCGCGGGGCTCGCCGATGGCTGGGTTATCGACAGCTTGGGCGTCTATCACCTCTACGGCAACGGCGTGGACGACGTGGATACCCGTGAGGGGGATGGCGCCTCTGGCATGACCATGATCATGGAGGCATCGCTGGCCTGCAACGAGGGGACCATGTCCCTTCCCGATTCAGCTGGCGTCGTGAACTTCCTCATCGGCGATGGCGTGAATGACGCCTTCATGACCATGGAGGGCACGGTGTCCGGCATCAGCACGGCGCTGGGCCACCTGGTCTACAACGAGGATCCCGGCTCCGGCGGAGGGGTTGTCGTTTCCTTGACCATGGACGACCGAGGCAACTTTGGCTCCGGTGGTCCGATCGGTGCCGGGGACAGCTCCTCCCTGAGCGTCGGAACTGCACTGGGTGCGGCTACTCCCTTCGACATCTTCGGCATTAAGCAGGCCAAGGTCTGGTACAGCCAGGTGGATGGGCGCATCGCGGGCGGCGGACCCGTGCGCCTCAACCAGTTTTCCATGGCTACCAACCCCAACCTGGTCAGCACTGATGATGTGGTGGTTTCGGGGGCTGTCCTGCGCGCGTTCAACGGAATCGTCGGCCACGGCAACGCGGTGTACTGCACGACTCACAAAGTAGACAACTCGGTCACGTTCCTCGATTCTTCACAGGCTCCTCGCCAGGGTTGCCCGATCGATTTCTTCGCGGCCAAACGCGACCTGCAGAATCGATCCCGTGGTTGGGGCCTGCTGCCTCCGACGGGAACCACGACGATGATGAACGGCGTGCTCACTTTGGTGGGTGGCGATCCCTCACTGAACGTGTTTGCCGTGACCAACGCGGACTTCCAGGCAGCGCGCATGCTGGACGTGCAAACCCCGCCGGGTTCCTACGCGCTGATCAATGTGGATGGCGGTGCCCTGACCAAGGGCATCTGGGGCGTGAGAATCACGGGAGCCACCCGAAGGGGAGTGCTTGTGAACGCCCACCAGTCCACGTTTGTGCACCTCAAGAACGTGAATTTTGACGCCAGTCTGCTGGCTCCCGATGCGGTCGTCCTCCTCTCGGAGTTGTACATGGCCGGCAATACGGCAGCCAAGAATATCCAGACTTGGAATGTGAGCACCTTGGGCGAGAATCTGGCAGGTGCGCCCTTCGATAACCCGCCTGAGGCTGGGTGGGATGGGGATGGCACCGGGCTTGACGCCTACGACTACACCCTGAGCTGGACACCCAACTCGTCAATCGAGCAGATCGACGTGACCCGTCCCACTCCAAGCACCCTTGAGGTTTCTGTGGATGGCTCCGTTGTGAGCACCCAGCGCTATGACGGTCTGTCGCGCCTGGTCTTCGTGGGGCGGAGCGATTTCTCTGCCTTGAACATCGATGCCTCCGTGACCCTTCCGGTGGAGCTCTCGGGACTGGCTCCGGTGGGTTACGACGACAGGGTCGAGATGGCTTCAGGCGCCAAGAGCCTTGTTGTGGATGTTCTGGCCAACGACCTGGCCGGCCCGGCTGCCCTGGATCCGTCATCCGTAGCGGTGATCAGCGGACCCCGTCTGGGCACCGTGAGCGTGGACCCTGCGACGGGCTGGGTTACCTATCAGCGCTCTTCAAAGTTGCGCAATCCGGCTTCCGACTCCGTGGTATTGGACAGCTTCACCTATGTGGTGAGTGATGTGTCAGGTAACCAGAGCACCCCCACGCGCGTGCTGGTGACCTGCATCGGCAGCTTGGACGAGCGGTAGGCGTACCCTCGAGGGGCCTCCGGAACAGGCGGGAAGGGGAAATCCCTTCCCGCTCTCCGATTCTCCGCGGAGTGTATCGAAGTGCGGGAGCAAGGGCTTCGAAGTCCCATGGGGCTGGGAGTAGCCGTTCAGGCCCCCCAGGGGGGGGGCAACGGGCACTTTCGACTGACCGTTTTTGAGACTCGTGCGACGTGTTCCGCATGCTCCGGTGGGTCTTGTTGCGTACCCCGCGTATCTTGGGGGCGGGTATGATGAATATATGTGGGCCGGGGGCACATTTTCCGCTTTCGGATCGTCCGATGAGCCTGCCTGCCGCACTCCATGAGAATCTCACCATGAATCACCCTCATTCATCAATCAGTCCCTCGCGAAGGACCCTTCTGGGCATTCTCGCAGGGGGGGCAGGTCTGACTGCGAGCGCCACGGCCAAGCGCGCCCTGAGCGTTCCGGGCCTGGGTAAGGGATCAGGTGCCAAGGGTGCACCCGCCACCTGGGTCTTGGATGCCGTCGAGACAGCCAACAGCTTTGGCGATGGAGCCACCATCCCATTCTTCGAGTATCAGGCCTTGGGTGGCGGACAGACCCGTGGCTCCTTGCCCTATGCGGAGGCCACGGAAGGCGTGAGCATGACCATCACGGTGACCAACTCCCTGGCGATTTCCATTCGCCCGGCAGTGATCGGGGTAGCCCGTGGCCCTTGGATCCGTCCTGGACAGACGGATACCTTTACGTTCGCCATGCCCCCGGCTGGGACCTGGCTGCTCTCTACGGCCCAGGGGCCACAGGGGAGCGGGACAGGATCCCGTCAGGCGATTGCGGCCGGTCGACCGACGATTGGCCTCGGAGGGACACTCGTCTCGCGGCCCGCGAGTGGCAACCAGGTTCTCTACGACGGCGGCCCCAGCTTCGACCGCGAGTACGTCCTGCTCTTTGACGATGCGGACGAGCGCTGGAATGCCACCCAGAACGACCCGCGCGCAACCCTCTCTGGTCCCTATGAGGCCAACTACTTCCGGGTCAATGGGCTGACCTTCCCCGGCACCTTTGGCGACATGGACACGCTTGTCTCGGCCATGATGGGTGAGCGGGTCCTGATCCGTATGGGAAACCTCGGCCGCGTTCGTCAGTCCGTACACATGCATGGTTTTCACAGCGATGTGGCAGCACGGAACAACGTCCCCGAAGTCCATCTTGGTCGCAAGGACACCTTTCCCGTCCCCTCCGGGACCACGACCGACATCATTACCACGATGAACCAGCAGGGTATGTTCCCCTTTCATCCCCATGACGTTACGGCTGTTACGGCCAACGGCTTTTACCCTTTCGGTCAGTTGATGCTGGTCGTCGTCAACTAGGAGGCACATCTCATGGCTGGTCTAGGCGGTAACGTTAGCTCAAACCTCTATCTGCGCGCTCAAATGATGGGCAGTCAGATGATTGCCGGACAGGCGATTACACCTTGGTTCTTCACGGACACACAGACAGGAATGGGGTACGGGTTTGGCGGTGATCGGTCCTTCCCGGGTTCGGTTCTTGAGTTCATCGAGGGGCAACCTAGCACCCTCAGCTTCGACAACTTCAGCATGCAGGATCACACGATCCACTTGCACGGCCTTGACACGGATATGGCAAATGACGGCGTGCCCATGACGTCCTTTGCCGTGGGTGGCATGCAGAGTTTTACCTATCAGTTCATCGCCCCTCATGCCGGTACCTACTACTACCACTGCCACGTGGATACGGTGCTGCACATCGTGCGCGGCATGTACGGTACCGTCATTGTGCGACCGCCCGATGCGTCGACAAACACGGCTTGGGTGGGCGGTCCGACCTTCGATGAGGAGGTCTTGTGGCACCTGGCCACCTACCAACTGGCCTGGGCCAACCTGAATAGCCCGGACTCGACGACCGTGCGCATGAAGCCCGACGCATTCCTCCTCAATGGCTTGGAAACCCCCGAAGCCCGCAAGGACGTGTGTAGCAGGATTGTCTTCGGCGCTGGACAGACGGCCTATCTGCGCTTGAACAACACCTCTTTCCAGTGGGCGCGTGTTCGTCTTGGTGGACACCCATTCCAGGTGGTGGCTTCCGATGGATACCCCTTGGCACAGGCTTACACCACTAACGAAATCGAGTTGGGGCCGGGTGAGCGCTACGACCTCCTGCTGCAGGGATTCCCGGTGGGAGACTTCCCGGGTCGCGTTGACTATCTCGACCAAACTGGCGGTGTCATCGGCACGGTCAAGACGCGAATCGTCGTCACCTGATCCGTCGCGCCGACCGCAGCGCAAAGAACTCCACAGCGCCTTTCCTCCATCAGGAGGGCCGACTCTCAGCTTCCTCGGCCCAAACGCGGCGTGCGTTGTCGATGTCCTGCCTTCGACCGCCCAGATCAGTTCCACGGCGGCCTACCATGAAGCGTGCGGCTTGTCGCGTTCCTCTCTCGGCATCCACTCCTACTGCAGCGAGTTGCTGTACTTGATCTCGTAGAACGCGCATGTAGTCGCGTTCGGCCGCCAGGGCTTCCAGTATGGCGTCGCGACCCTCCAGGATGGATTCGTGGGCCGGGACGATGCGTTCGATCCCCTCCTCAAGGGTCCAAGTTGTCAGAGTCTCGATGGCTCGTTCGAAGTCCCTCGCCTGCCATCGGCAGTAGGGCATGCCGGGAGTGACAAGGTAGTCCGCGCTCAGGAGCGTCTTGAGGGCGGGGATCCAGACGATGGACGTGCAGTCGGAATGGCCGGGTAGAAATCTCTGCTCGACTTCAAGGTCTCCCACCTTCAGGTGCAGGACATCGTCAAAAGTCAGATCTGGCTCCGGGTAACGGAACCCATCCACGGGATCGTCGAGCCTCTCATCAAACTTGGCCTTGGCGGCCAGGATGCGTTCGCGGGGCGTGGCACCCTTCTCGGCAGCCACCTTCGGGAAGGTAACGGTGGCGCCAGGAAACTCCATCCAGCCGCGCATGTGATCGTGGTGTGCGTGGGTCAGGATAACGTGGCTGATTTGGCGTTGGTTGCTTGCTCCGCATCCCTCCATCAGTTGCTGGCGCAATGCATGCACTTCGCTGGTGGCGAGGCCCGGGTCCACCACGCAGGCCTGGTCGCCGTCGAAGAGGCCTATGGAGTTGTAGGCCCAGGTCGCGGAGCGCAGCACTACGAGAGGGTCGTCGGTGCTGCCCTTGAGGAGGAAGTGTGATTTGGACTTCATGAATCGGAGTGCGCGGTCTCGGCGGATGGAAGGGTCTCGTCTTGTTCCTCGGGCCAGACCCAGGTAGCCCGCACCGCGTCCACGACCAGAGATTTGATGCGCGTTGGGTCGATCGAGCTGGGAGCTAGCCAGGGGGCGGCATGTTCCACGTAGTCTGGCAGATCTTCAAGGCCAAACCACAGCTCAGGCGAGGCCCCGTCGATCCTCTGGTAGCGCCAGGCCGCCTCATCCGCGTTGCTCGTGCCCTCCGCTTCGTTGAGCTCCTTTGCAAGGGCTTCCAGGTCCGGCCTGGGTTGGGCAGCTTCGGTCACCAGATCGAAGAATGAACGGGTGCCGATCAGGAAGCGGCAGGTGGTTCCCGATTCACCCGGGCCGAGCACCAGCTGGCGATCGGCGAGGTGAGCGCCCCAGAGGGCATGGCGTCCCGGGTCGAAGCAGTGGGGGTCTGATTCCCGTGAGGACTCCGCACCCATGGGGGCCGTGCGCACGACGTAGTCCAGGTGCACCAGATCATCCAGCGCCGCCCGCCGCAGGTCGACCTGATCGGCACGCAGTGCTTCGAGCGGCCCCTGCACGAGGGCCTCGTATGGGGTCAGGTCGCCACCCAGGATTCCAGGCAGAGCTGCGAGAGCGTGCTCGGTAGCCAGTTGCCGCCGCTCGCAATCGGCGAGCCCTTGCAGTTCCGCCCCGTGGGGCGAGCGGTCCGGGTCACCAAATGCCGTCAGGATCGAGTCGAGTACGAAGGCGTCTTCACTCGGGCAGCGGAACAGGTCCCCGGCGGCGGCTGCATCGAGAAGCCGCTGCGCATTGGCTAGAGCTCTCTTGGGGTGCAGGATGGCGAACATGGACAGCACTCCATCGGTGTCGAAGTGATTGTTGACAAGTGCCGTGCACCCCTCCGCCAGCCTGTCGCGTTCCTCGGGGGTGAGCTCGGCGAAGGCCAGCGCGATACCCGTGGATAGGTCTCGCTTGAGCGCGCTGGGCGTCTCGTTTCCCGGCCAATGGGAGAGGTTCAGGCCGGGGGCGCCGAAGGCGCCGTCCACGGAGAGGACGGGCTCCGAGGGGGCCTCGGTGAGGATGCGAATAGGAAGGCTCACGAGGGTCTCAGATCGGCCGTGATGTTCCGTCGCCATCGCCCTCAACTTCACCGTCATTGTCACCCTTTTCCTTCTCCTTCTCCCTCTCCAGCTTGCGCTTGAGCTTCCGGATGTTGTCCGCGCTGTCGCGCTTGGCGATCGCGACCAGGCCCTGCTCCCCCTCGTCCAGGTCTCCCGACTCCAACTGCGCCACCGCCATCGCGTTGGACTTCTCGTACAAGTCCATGGCCTTCTCGTAGTCGCGCTCTAGGTAGTAGTGCAATACCACGGCCTGGTCGTTGTAGAGGTGGGGGCTATCCGGGGTTAACTCCTGGGCGCGGCCATAGGCCACCAGTGCACGCTCGAACAGCTTCTGGGCCTCGGAGGCATCGCCTTTCTTGTCACGTGCCCGCAGGTAGGCTCCGCCATCCCGGCAGAAGAGGCCCAGGTCGTTCCAGTATTTGGACTTGCTCGAGTCAACGGCGCACAACACCTCGCCCAGGAAGGCTGCTTCCAGGTTGAGGGCCGGCTTCATTCCAAGAGGCGGTTGACCCTGCTCGGCGCACTTGCCCTGGGTGTAGACGATCACGTTCCGATAGAGGTCGGGGTTGGAGTTCACCATGCCCACAAGGTCGCTTGGATTGCGGGTCCAGTGTTCCCGCCATGCCTTGGAGGCTCCCTCGTAGTCGGCGCGGTGGTAGCGCGTCATCCCGATGTAGAAGTAGCTGTTCATGTAGGCCGGCCACTTCTTCACGGCGCTGGTGAAGTTGGCCTCAGCCTCCTCGTGGGAGTCCGAGCTGAACTGGGCGTAGCCCAACCACCACACGAGAGTGGCATCGGAGCTTGTCTTCTCGCCCCAGCGCTTCGTGAAGCGGCTGGATCCCTCGCTGAGCACTCGGGTGAAGACCTCTTGGCCGAGGGATCCCCAGTAGGTGCCGAAGTCGAAGGTGTTCGGGTTCCAGCTGAGGGTCTGTGCGTAGGCCTCTTCGGCGCCGGGGCCGTCTTCTGCGTATTGCAACGCGAGGCCCAGGTTCTTGTACATGTCCCCAAGACGCCCAGCCTCTTCCGGCTTGGGCTTGACGCCAGCGATAGCGGAACGGAAGGCCGCGATGGAGTTCGTCAGGGCTGCGCCCGCTTGATCGGCGGTCTTCTCGTTGGCCGACAGAACCTGATAGTGGGAGAAGAGAATGCGACCCTGCAGATAGAGGGGTTCCGGGTCCGGGTTGCGCTTCACCGCCTGCGCCGCAGCCTCCGCAGCGGAGGAGGGGTCCTGGTTCAGCCAGGCCGCTTCCGCCAGGGGCAACCAGGCGTCGTAGTACTTGTCGGGATCTGCCGCGAGGGCAGTAGCCAGAAACGTCTGAGCGTCCTGCAGCGCGAAACCGGTCGTGTTGGTCGGCACGTTCTCGGCGATGTACTTCTTGGCCTTCAGGAAGGAGCCCATCCCATACAGGTAGTCCAGGTCGGGCCCCTCGTAGTTCTCCTTCAGGGTATCAGTCTGGTTGAAGGCGTCGTTGATGCGGCCCTGGGCAAACCAGACGCGCAGGACCCACATGCGTGTGGAGAGCGCCCCCTTGCTTTCGGCATCGGCTTGCTCGAAGAGCTCAAGGGCACCATCAAGCTTGCCCGCGTCCAGCAGCGCCCGCCCGCGCGCAATGAGATCGTCGGCGTGCCGCGCTTCCTGGAGCACCTCGATGGAGATCGTTCGAGGCAGCGCCTGTGCCGCGGACAGGAGAGCGGGAACGAGGAGGGTGGTAAGGATCATGACGGATGGTATCAGGGAGTAGGTTGATCGATCCAGACCATGCGTCCAGCGATGGTCTCGGCCACGTTGACATTCTCTCCGGCCAGTATGCGGTCGCAATCGGCCAGCAGGGGACGCAGGCCTTGGCGCGTCGCGGGCCCGATGTCGAGGCTCTTCTGCAGCCAGCCCTTTGCTGCACTCGCGTTGCCGCGCAGCGTCAGCTCCAAGATGGCCATGTTCTGGTGCGCATCGCCCCAAGCCTCTTCGAGCTGAGCCTGAGCGCGAGGCTCGAGCTCATTCTTGGGGACCTGCACCGCGCCGTGTTCAATGGCCGAGAGTAAGAGCCTCTCAGCCTCTTCGGGATCCGTACGCAGGTAATAGGTCATGACCAGGCCCGTGTCATTTACCACGCGCACGTCCTCCGGTAGGAGGCGCGCCGCTTCTCCGTATGCCGCCCAACTGCGGCCCATCACCTTGAGGGCTTCGGCCTTGAGATGCTGGTCCTCTTCTTCAGCCCCCTGGGCCGCTCGCATCAGGAGCACGGCGGCATCGCGGTTCACAAAGCCCGCATCATTGGCCATGTTTCCGTCTTCGGGGCGATAGCCGTGCAGGTAGTCGGCGATTTCCGCCGCGGCAACCATGTTGTCCAGGGCACTCAGGCTGTTGGGTCTGCGGGTCAGTCCTGCCACCACAAACCCCAGGCCGCTGATGCCGTCGGGCAGGCGCTGGCCGAGGCTCCATGCGAGGCCGCCTTCGAAGAGGTCCTCCATGGAGAGGAAGGCATCGCGGGCCTGGAGCAGCTCGCCCGCGTTGTAGTGACACCAGCCCCGGGCGTTGCGGGCAATGGCCTCGAAGCCCAGGCAGTCGGCGTGCAGGGACTCGTCCAGCTCGCGCGCCTTTTGCAGTTGGGCTTCCGCTTCTTCAAAGGCGCTCACATCGGGCGCTTCCGCCTCGAAAGCCTCCAGAGCGGCATAGAAGGAGATCACGCCCAGGTTGCGCAGCACTCGTCCGTCGGGGCGTGCCGCGGCAAAGGTGCGGTAGTACTCCAGGAGCTGGGGGTAGCCCTGCTCGCCCACGGCCAGCTGCTGCAATTGATCGTGAATGGACTGGTCAGTGGGCGCGACCTCAAGAGCTTGTTGGAGTTGCTTCAACGCTGAGGCGTTGTCACCCGCCCACTGATAGAGGTTGGCCAACTGCAATCGGGGCCAGGCGTCTTCGGGCGTGCGGCCGAGCAGGCGAGCGAACTGATCCTCTGCCTCGATGAAGTACTCACGCGCCTCCTGCTGCTGGCCGACCTTTCCGATGTAGACGTCAAAGGCCGCTTCGGCCCAGGTGCGGGAAGGATGGGGGGTGATGGAGGGAGCCGGGTCCTCGCTCTTGAGCAACTCGGCACCTCGGCGCGCCAGAGCCAAGGCCTTGTCGGGATCGGGAATACGCCGTGCCGCGCGACTGGCGTCAAAGTAGGTCTCGACGCCTGCGCCTGCGCGCAAGGCAGCCACCAGATGTTCCGTCGCGTCTTCATAGAGGAACTGGGGCGAGGAGCTTGCCGGTGCCGCCTGCAGGGCGACCTGACCGCGCAAGAGCAAGATCTCCGCCGTGCGGCCGCCCAACTCCAGAGCCTCGTCCAGCGGAACCAGGGCATCCAGCGGTCGCCCTGCAGCGACGTGCCCACGGGCGTCATCCATCAACTCCAGGGCGCGGGCCCGGCCCAAGCGTTCCCGGGCGATTTCGAGGTCGCCTCCGTCCAGGGCCTCGCGCGCCTCGGCAAGGGCCCGCTCGAAGGGGCCGGGGTTTACGCCCGGCATCGGGGCCTCTGGGATCGTGATCTCTCGCGCGGAATTCGGGCCATGGCAGGCCAGGCCTGCGAGGATGGCCAGGAGAGGCAGAGAACGGACGATCATGGGGGGAGGGGTCTGAAATGGGGGATGGAGGCGGCCATTCTAGGGGCCCGGGGCCTTAGGCACCATGCGCAGGGAGTCATGCTCCGGGCGTGGGGCTGCAACCTGCAGCCTGGGGTCATGAGTAGGATTCTCCCCGTTCGGGGTCACGGCTTTTCCGTTTAGGGGGCGGGGCCGTATAAAGTAGGGCGATAGGGTGGAAGAGGGTGCCGTTTCGGGCGTCCAAACGGGGGGGCTTACCCGCCCTCCCACCTACCTCTCAGCCCCAATGACCAAACCTATCTCCGCTATCGACCCCGCTCGCGTGAGCCGAGGTCTTCGTGCATTGGCCCTGGGCCTCCTGGCCGTTCTTCCGGCCTGCGACAATCCAGCCTGCCTTTATTCCCCCAACGGCTGTCAGGATGGGGGGGGTGGGAGTGGTTCCGGGGGAGGCGTTGGCTCCCAACCCGCCTCCATTCCAGAAGATGGGGCCTGGATCCTGCCCTCTGCCCCAACCCTCGATCAGGTTCAGCCTGCGGGTTCCAACGTGAATCCCGCCGCGCCGGTGGTGCTCTTCTTCTCGGAGAGCATGAACCCCGCATCGTTCTCGGGAGCCTTGGAGATCCTGGAGAGTTCGACGGGCACTCAGGTTCCCACGATTCAGCCCCCTCCGGTCGTTGGGGACGGGCGCGTGGTTATTCTGGCGCCAGCCATACCTCTGACCGAAGGCGGCTCCTACGTGGTGCAGTTGCGGGAGGGAGCGCTCCTCACGGACATCACCGGTCAGCCGATGATCGAGGGGGCTACCTCACAGCTGGGCCAGTTCACGGTGACCAACAATCCCGACCCGGTGCCAGCACTGCTCGCCACTTGGCCGCAGCACCTAAGTAAGGGCAACAGCGACATCGGCCAGATCGTCACCATCTTCGATCGGCCCATGGATCCATCGACCTTCAACACAGCTTCGTTCCGTGTGACGGTCAATGGTGGAACCCCGGCCAACAACCCCAACCCTCTGCCGCTGACCGTGACCACCGGCCCCGTCACGGTCGACATCAACTCGGTGTGGACCTGGACCAGCGTGGATGCGGATGGCTATCGGCCCAGCCTGGGCGCGAGCGGAGCGGTGCAGGTGGACTACTCTCAGCCACCAAACAAGCTCAGGGATGAGGATGGTGGTGAGTTACCGCCGACCATTCTGCAGTTCGACATCGGACCTGTCCCCACGCCCAGGTGGGTGGACAAGGCGCTGCTCGCATCCCCCCCGGACGCCATTGGCCGACCGAACCTCTTGGATGTGGTTCCCGTCATTCAGGTCGAGGTGTGGAACGCGCTCAGTCCCGGGGATGAGGTGGAGTTCTACCTGTTCGGGCGGGACCCGGCCAGCTCTCAGTTCCTGCGCGCGAAACTGCGTACTCATGTCGTCCAGACAAACACCTTCTTGGCTGAGGTCCTGCCCTCAGAGTTGGCACTGCTCTCGGGCGACGCCACTTCCGACGGCGTCTTCACCGAAGGGGATCTGGAGGTGGCCGTGGTCATTAAGAGTGCTGGGAGCCGCACGACGGTTCGCATGGCAGACGTTGATTCAACGGTGGACGGCGTTCAGCCCTTCTGGTTCGACGTGTACGCGCCCAAGCTGCGCGGGCTGGGAACGACGACGAACACGAGTACCTCCTCGTTCACCTCGGACCTGCGTGACCTCGTTATCGTGGGCCGCACGGACGAGCCCGTACGGGAGGTGCACGTGACGACTGACGTGGGGGCCGACAATCTGGGCTCGCCGGAAGCGATCATGGCGGGGCAGGATGGACGGCAGGTGGGAGGAGGGATTCCGGACCCGGAGTTCCTGTTTGTAGCCGCGCCTGTGGCCGTGGGAGCTCTGGACCCCCGGGATGCGGCGATTACGTACACAGTTACGGTTCTCGATCGCGCCCTGAACCCTTCCGATCAGACGTATTCGGGGACCTTCCGTCAGGTGACCGGTTTGGGTCCCGGCTTATCCCTTTCCTTGTCAGACCCAGTGGACGTCTTCGTAACGGACGCTTCCAGTCTGGCGCCCGTAGAGAATGCGTGGGTCTTCTCCCATGAGGTCGTGGGTGGTGTGGTCACCTTGATCGACCGCAAACAAACCGATCCCAGCGGGTACGCCAAGGTGTTCTCGGGCGGAGCGGTGGGTGGCGAGACGCTGATCAGTGTGGATATGGGCGGCTACGATCTGTTCACGCTGCACGGGTTGTCACGGGACGTTCTCGGTGTGTCGCTGACTCCAACGGGTTGGGCGGAGGGCACGGTTGCGGGGGATGTGACCAGCCCCTATCCGACAGTGGACCTGTCGTTTTTGACCAACCAGATTGCGGACAACCGCCGCAGTGATTCACGCAGTCGGTTCATCCCCGTGAGTGCCTGTACGCCGCAAACGAGCCTTGGGGTATTCACTTGTCCCTATGGCCCCGAATTTGTGGCTCCGCACAAGGTGGCGGCCATGAGCTTGATCTCGGCCGACTTCACCCTGAGTCCCGTTACATTCAATCCCGTCGTATTCCTGCGGGCTATCGGTTTGAGTTTGCCTCTGTGGCCCCTGGAGGATGGTGGCATCGAAGTGAATGCCGACATTCACGTGGACAACACGTTGTTGAACCTCGGTGGCGAGGACCATGCGATCGGTGTGGGTTCCATCGCGGTTGTGGATGACCAGCTGTTCGACTTGGGGGCTTTGGTCGGCCCACCTGTGGTGACTATGGAGGGCTTGTCCCCTGGCATCCACGGCAGCCTGACCGTGGGAGCGGGGATGACCTTTGATGTCGGAGGTGGGGACTGGGACATGCGGGCCGCCTATGCGGGCATGGCGGACGGGATTGATGATGGCTCCGGCGACGTACTGGGCGAATTGGTGACCCAAGGCACGATCCAGCCCGATCTTCTCCTGCGGGTGGAGCTGGAAGGAGCTGGCGGCCGTACGGGCCTTCGACCGCGACTGTCCAATTTGGCCGCGATGGGGGGGGTACTTCTGCCTCCCAACGTGCCCGTCCTAATGGATCCCTTGCCTGGCGGCTCCACGTTGGGAGCGGCCTTTCCGCTCTCTGCCTGCGACCGTCTGCCGGATTCCGAGGGCCTGGGTGGGATGCACCGATTCGTGCTGACGGACCAGAATGGTCGCCGCTGGGTTCTGTGGCGGGAAGATGGCAGCGGGGGCAGCTCATCGGATTGCAGTGCGGGCAACCAGGTCACCGTCCAGGTTCCTGACGTTGCGAGCGTCGGTGGGTCAGGGCTGGCCAGTGGGCCCCTCACCTGCCGCATCTCGACTCTCGCCTGGAGCGGATTCGATCCGAGCAGTGGAGTCCTCTGGAGCGATTTGGGCAGGGAGCAGGAGTTCTTCACCCACTCCGGGTTCATCCCGCTGGTGCTGCCCTAGGAGGGGAGGTGGCTGGGGGCTGTCCGTGGGCCCGTGGGGCAGAATCCGCACTCCCTTGGAGGCTTGGGAGGCTCGGGGATCTGCATCCTTTCTTCTGCCGTTCCCATGGGCCATAATCGCGCCCTGTCGTAATTGGCCTCACCGCTCCGGAGTTCATCATGTCTATGCTCGCGTCCCAATCCACACCCTCTCGATCCGTTCAGGCCGTGGCCGTCTCGGCTCTGCTTGCCCTTGCTTCCTGTGCCTTGCCGAACGAAATCCCGGAGCAGCGGGGTGCCCAGGTCGCCGTGCTTGCTGGCGCGGGGTTGGAGGAAATGAGTCCGGGAGACGTGGCAGTGGCACCGGTTGTCATCCACATGGAGGACGAGAGTCAGCGTCACCGTGATGCCGTGCCCCAGTGGGGGTTGCGCAAGGCCATGCAACGCGCCTTGGTGCGCCGCCGCTATAGCCCCCTCTCCTTGGACTTCGTGGATAGCACCGTTGTGAATGCGTCCTATGCTGCGGGAGACGTGGGCGAGCAGGCGGTGTGTGAGATCATCGTGCACGATTGGAGCGAGAGGTACTGGGCTACGGAGCGGCGATTGGACGTGGACGTGGAAGTTCGCATGGTGGATCCCGCTGCCGTCGCGGGGAGTACCCCCCTCTGGGCGGCGCGCATGGATGATGTGGTGCGCCTGGGCAGCATCACCAACTACCGTTCTGAAGAGGCCTTGCGTGCAGCCATCCTGAATGAGATCGCTCTTGAGTTGATGGCGCGCATGCCCGCGCGGAACCTGACGCCAGGGCAGAATTAACGCACTCGAGATCGCGGTCTTCGGAGCCCGCAAGCGCGGCCTGTTCGGAGCAAAGCTCCTCTGGGTGGTTTCGCCGGCTTGCGCGTCGCGTCAGGCGTGGGCTTGGCTCGGCAACGATTGGTAGCCCTGCTATCGGGCCTGAATTATGGCCTGAATTATGGCCTGATGTATGGCCTGATGTATGGCCTGACACCTGGCCCTATCGCCACGCTCCGTCACCCCTCTCCAGCGCTCCCTGCACAATCCCCTCGATCTGCCCGTCTCCATTGACGATCAGCGTCGTTGGGATCGGCAAGCGATCAAGGTCTAGCAGGTCTTCCAGGCCACTCTCGCCTCCGACCAGGTAGAACCCGTTCACACTGGGCGCGCGTTGATTGAGGATTCTCCGCGCCTTGTCCTGCTGTGCGGCTCCGTCCACCGAGACGCATATCAACCGCGAGCCCGTGCGCTCGTTCACTTCCGCCAAGTACCCCATTTCAGCAACGCAAGGGCCACAGTAGCTCGCCCACAGGTTCAGGAACAGGCGACCTTCTCCGGCCAGAGCGGCCAGATCCACGGTGACCGTTTCGCCGGCGTCGTTAGCCAACTTCAGTGCAGCGACCTTCGTGCCCACGTTGACTCGCAGTCCCGGCGGCATGGGGTCGGGGAGGCGACGCACATGTCCCTCGACCAAGGTCGCGGTGCCCGTCCCCTGTTCCAGGATGGCGCGGGAACCTGCGGCAATCTGCCCGAATTCCTCTAGCTCCCCGGAGGGCCAGCGGACCTGCACCCGCGCCTCCTCCAGTTGCCCTAGGCCGAAGATCAACTCTGGCGCCTGGCAGCTTACGAACCCCGCCCCGCGAGAGAGCAGCTGCGCAACTGGGCCATGGGGGCCATGGACGACAACCTTCGAGCCGATGCCCTCCCATTGACCTTGTGTGGCCTTTAAGCGCACCTTCAGAAACCCGCCAAAGGCCGTACCCAGCTCGTTGCGATAGAGGCTATGGCGCTCTCGTTGCAGTTCATGCACGAACAGGTCTACGTCGCCATCGTCATCAAAATCACAGCCAATCGTGGCGCGGCCATCGTTGGGGTTGTCACAACCGGAGAGATCGGAGAGGTCGGCAAAGGTCCCGTCCCCGCGGTTCATGAACAGCTTGTCGCGTTCGTTGCCGCTGAACGAGCGGCCCTCCTCGAACATCTGGGCATTATGCCGTTGCACGTAGCCATCGTTCCCAACGGATTCGCAGGTGACGTCCGAGGAGCAATCGGCTGCGATGGAGGACGCCAGCACGTGGCGCCAGTAAGTGCTTCATGTGTCGAAGGGGAGCTCGCCGGTGACAAAGCCGTTTGTGCAGAACACATCCAATCGGCCGTCCAGATCGAAATCTGCCAAGGCCGGGGACCAGGCCCAGTTTGCACCCACGCCGCCAGCCGACTTGGGCACCTTCTCAAAGGTTCCCTTCGCCGTGCGAGTGAAGATCGTGTTTCCCGCCGCAGCCTTCTTGAGGCTGGCATAGATTTCCTCGGGCACGTCCCCCTCGTATCGGTCGAGGATTCGGTTGCCCGCAGTGGACGACATGTTGGAGACGTATAGGTCCAACTTGCCGTTTCCGGTGAAATCGCCGAAGGAAGCGCCCATGCCATTTCCTTGGTCTGTGATTCCGTACTGGGCCGCACGGTCCACGAACCCGTCGGGGTACTGATTGACGTACAGGCGATTTGTTCCGTAGTCGTTGGCCACGTACAGGTCTTGATCCCCGTCGTCGTCAATGTCGATGGCAGCCGAGGCGTAGCTCCAGCTGTTCCCTTGTACGCCTACTTCCGCTGCTACGTCTACAAAAGCCTTGCCACCCACGTTCCTGAATAGGGCGTTGGGAGAGCCGTTGGTGGCCTCAATCCAGGAGTTGTTGTGCTCCTTGGCGAGCACCCCATAGCCGCAGGCGTAGAGATCGAGCCAGCCGTCGCCATCGTAGTCGAGCACGGTCAGGGAGTATGTCGCCAGGGATAGGGTGCCGATTCCAAGCCCCAGTTCCTCGCGCTTGAAGTGTCCCTTGCCGTCACCGGTGTATAGGCACAAGCGCGTGCCGCCCACGTCATCATCCACGTGACCCACGGCCAGGTCCTGGTCCCCATCGTTGTCGTAGTCGAAGAACACGGCCCCCGTTCCACCACCGGGCGCCGCGAGGCCAGCTTGTTCGGCGGTCTCCACAAACGAGCCGTCGGCCTGGGCGAGGTACAGGAAGTTCTGTCCATCGGAGGGCAGGAACAGGTCCCATCGGCCGTCGCCGTTGACGTCTCCGCAGGCTGCCCCGTTGAACGCGAAGCTGTTGTTGTCCTTGGAGCCGAAGCGTGGGGCGGTGTGTGCTACCCCTGCGGCGGCCGCCACAGGAGTGAAGATGGCGGAATCCCGCTTGGTGACCGTGAGTGAATCCAGATCCAAGGCGCTGAGTTTCCACTCTCCACCCTCTTGAACGACCTTGGCATAACACCAGGCCGCGATGCCGATCCCACCGCCGTTGGTCTGCACCCCCGTCACATGAATGTAGAGCTTGATCCGGCCCCAGCGCTGGCCCCGTCCACTCTGAAACTCGGCAGCCTTGACCTTCCAGATGGCGGACTCGACCCGCGTCCAGTCCGAGAGGAGCTCCGCGAGGTTCTCAAGGAACCTGGCCTTGCCAAGGCCGGGTGAGGCCTCGGCGTCATGGTTCGAGATCTCGACACCAAGGTGTTCACTCACGGTGTCGGTGACCTCTAATCCCGCGAGTCCTTCCCCGCGGAAGTCCTCGCTGAACCAGTCGGCGGCCGCTTCCCAGTCTCGTCTCCGCACCTTGTCCGAGAAGGACAGCAGGCGGTCGGCAACCTCTTCCGTGGCGTCCTCCACGGCCTCCAGCTGTGTGATGGGATTGTCGGGCGCGGCGATCTCGATGGCCCCGGCTTCATCGCGATCCCCGACGTGCTCAGATTCAGGCCCTTCGCCACTACAGGAGGCGCATCCCAACACGAGGCTGAGGATGAGGGGGGCGCGATACTTGGCGTGGAGGGTCGGTCTCATCTTGGACAAGAGTAAAGTACTAGCGGTTCGGCAGGGGAGTACGGGATGCGGGTGCCGGAGTTGGTACCCGGGGCCATCAACTCTCAAGGAACTCCATGCTACCTTCGGGCAGGAGATACACGATCAGCATCGTTCCTCCGCTCACAGTGGGTACGTGCTCGGAACCGGGGCTCTCGACCACCCAGCCTGGGTCTTGGCCCTGAAAGGTCGGGGCGCCTTCTAGGGCGATGCAGTAGTTGACCTCTCCCAAGGGGTGACGGTGGCGAGGGCCGGCGCCGTTCATCAAGACGACGTCTATGGAGAACCCCAGGCTCTCTTCGGATGGCTTGGCGACCCGGCCCCAGCGCACCGGCATTTCTCCTCGGTCAGCGATCCGCCCCTCGTCGAGGAGGGCCTTGAGCTTGAGGTTCAGCGAGGCCGCCTCATCCCCTTGGGGATCGAGCCGTTGGCTCAGCTCGGCCACGGCGCTCGCCGGGTCGTCGAGGGCGATGCCTTGGGCGGCGCGCAACAGGGGTCCAAAAATCTCAAGCATGGGTCGTGGGGGAGGAGTTGGCTGGACAGGGGTTAGCGGCGCTAACCCTGCCCCTGATTCTGTTCCATCGAGGGCGCGAGGGCCAGATTTCCCTGGGCCTTGGGGTCAGAGACTGCCTCCCTCGGTATCCTGCCCCCATGTCGACCCAGCCTACTCCAGCACTCGAGGCCTTCGAGAATCCCAATCCGCAGCGGTCCTACGTGATCCGCTTCGAGTGTCCCGAGTTCACGTGCCTGTGCCCGCGCACGGGCCAGCCTGATTTTGCCACCATCCGCGTGCGCTATGTGCCTGACAAGCTGTGCGTGGAGCTCAAGAGCCTCAAGCTGTACCTGGTGTCCTATCGATCCGAGGGCGCCTTCCACGAGGCGGTTACCAACAGGATCCTCGACGATCTGGTGGGTCTGCTCCAGCCGCACGAGATGTCGGTCGAGGGTGACTTCATGGTCCGTGGGGGTATCCACACGGTTGTCGAAGCCGCCTACCCCTAGAGGCTTCCTAGAAGGAATAAGCCATCCAAACCCAGGCCTTCAGGGTATCCACCCCGAAGCCGTCGGCTTTGTAATCGGCGCTGCCCAGGCCGGTCCGCAGCCCCGAAGCCAGCACCTTTGTCAGCGTCAGGTCGAGTTCGGTACCGTAATCCTGGGAGCTCCGGTAGGAGGCAAACTGGTGATAGGTTGCCGCGATCTGAAAGCCACCCCAGTCCCCGTGCATCGAATAGTAGGTGTCATCGAGCCCAAGCATGGGAGTGGTCACGAACATGTCCGCCAGACCGTTGAAGGTGTGGACGCTCCCCAGAGGCGTGGTGAACTTGTTGCCAGGGACATTCGAGCCCTGAAGGATCTCGTGTCCTATTTTGTACGTGATAGCTGCGAACTGCGCTCCCAGTGACAGGTGCGCGTAGCCCGCGTCTACCCGGCCCGGGTTGTCCCCACGGTCACGTTGGTTGGCAAACTCCACGAAGAAGTCCAGGCCCTTGCCGAGAATGTCTACTTCACCCTCGGCACGGGCTCCCACAGTCCGGGTGGCGGGCAGCAGCAAGTGGTCGAGGTCCAACTCATAGCTATAGGCCTCGGCTACTCCTCGATCGCCCAGTGGAGAGCTCGCATGCAAGAGGAGACTGCTGGACTCCGTGTCGCCCAAGGGGCTAGAGTTGCTCGTGACACCGTTGACGTTGTAGACGTAGGCGGCCGTGATCTTCATGCGACCGGGAACACCGCGGGTGACCGTCACGGCGTCGAAGGTGCGGTCATTCTGACGCCAGGGTTCGGATCCCACGAAGCGACCGTTGCCTAGGTCCAACTTCTGCCTGCCCAGGCGCAGGGTGTATCCCCTCACGCCCCCATAGTGGGCCCAGGCTTGGTTGAGTTCCATGCCCGAGCGGTCGGTGATGATGGGGCGGGACGTATCTCCATTGAGGGTGTCGTTGTAGGTGTCGACCCCGAAGTTCGTGATCCCCTCGAGCTCGATGCCGAAGGTGAAGTGCTTGTAGGTTGCGCTCTCCAAACCCACGGCGCCCCGTAGGGTCATGGCCAGGGAGCGGTTGTCCATTCCTGCCTCATCTACGTTCTCCGCCCTCAGGCGCAGGTCGGTCCAGCGCTTACCCGTGGTGAGAGCCTCCGAGAGGGAGGCTGGCGCCCGGCCGACCTCGAGAGGTGCCTGGGGCTGTTCTTCATCCTGCGGGCAAGGCAGGAGGAACGGGGCGAGAAGGATGACGGAGGGTGAGATCATGGGATAGGTGCAGCGTCAGTCGGGCGAGAGGTCCTCAATTAGGTCGATTGGCAGCGAGTGAGAGGGCCTCGACTAGGCGCGGCATCAATTGGACGTAGCGCCCGTTGAT
Source organism: Planctomycetota bacterium (assembly GCA_012959525.1). Taxonomy (GTDB): domain Bacteria; phylum Planctomycetota; class UBA1135; order UBA1135. Next base: position 39,789 of record DUDB01000059.1, on the reverse strand, counting down.
TCCGAAATGACCCCCATCGAATTCCTCGTGGCAGTGTTCTATTTTGAGACTTGTCAGTCGCTGAGCCAGGACCCGCAGGCCGAATTGAAGGTGAAATTCGTCGGCGGTCCCAGCCTCCAGGTGCAGCAAATCCAGGCTTCGCAGGCCCTGTGCGTACTCCTCACAGGCGCAGACGGGATCGAAGTGCAGCCAGCGCTCCCAGACCTCCGGCACCCGTGCCCCCGTATGCAGGTCGATGGGTAGGTCAAAGCCCAGAGGGGCGTCAGGGTTGGGCGAGTAGCAGGCGGACATTGCCAGAAGATTGAGGGTAGCGTGTGCGTCCCCGCTTAGGTCATGGGTTGCCTCGAATTCAGCGAGGAACCGGGCCGGATCGCCAGCGAAAGGGGTCAGTCCGCGCAGAGCCGCTAGGAAGTCCTGTGCGTATCCGTATTCGAAATGACAGTCCCCTGCGATAGAGGCCACGGCGCCGAAGAGGTCCGAGTGCCGCATGCCCAGATGCAGGGCGCCGAAGCCCCCCGAGCTCTTACCGATTACTCCCCGGCGGCCTTCAAGAACTGGAAACGTTGCGTCCACCCAGGGGACAAGCTCCTGCACGATGTGGTCTTCATAGGATCCGACCGCAGAACTGTTCACGTACTGGCTGCCTCCGTAGCGCGTGAATCCGTTGGGCATGACCACGATGGCGGGCGGCATCTCGCCGCTGGACATGGCTCGATCCAGTGCCAGGATGACGCCGGACTTCCAAGGATGGGTTTCCAGGAGGCTATGCGGCCGACCAGTGAACCCCACCAGCATGTAGACGACGGGCAGGGTCTGAGAGTTGGCCTGGGGCGGTAGATAGACTGGAGTTTCTCGCAGAGACGGATCCCCAAGGGGATTGTCCTCCAGGACCTGACTCTGGAACGGATGCACCTCTACCCGGCCTTGGAAGGTATCGGGGTCGCGAAGGAGTCGGTCGGGATGCATGGGTCTCCTCAGGCGCCAAGATGGGAGGCTGCTTGCTCGTAGGCGGGCAGGATGCGCTCGGCCAGGATGCGCTTGCGATCGTGGTAGCCGCAGAAGGCTGATTTCATCGCGTTGACGGTGAGCCGTTCCAGATCCACGAGGTCGCAGCCGAACTGTTCACTTGCGAGAACCAACTCATCGGTCATGGTGACACCGCTCATCAGGCGATTGTCGGTATTGAGCGTGACCCGAAAGCCCCCGCGGAGAAAGACGGGGAAGGGGTGCTCGGCGAGACTGGGGGTGGCACCCGTATGGACGTTGCTCGACAGGCAGACCTCGATGGGAATGCGGTGGTCAAGGATGTAGCGAGCCAGGCCTCCCATGTGCACAACCTTACCCTCTTGCAGGTCCAAGTCCTCAACGAGTCGCGTCCCGTGTCCGATGCGATGGGCGCCGCAGTACTGCAGAGCTTGCCAGATGGACTCAGGGCCGAAGCTCTCACCCGCGTGGATGGTGATCGATCCGTTGCGCCGTTGAATGAACTGGAAGGCCTCAACGTGGTGCTTGGACGGGTGCCCCTCCTCCTCTCCGGCTAGATCAAAACCCACCACGCCCCGGTCGAACCAGGAGCTGGCGAGCTGAGCCATTTTCAGAGAGTGGGCGCTGGTCTCATTGCGCATGGCGCAGATGATCAGCCCGTACTCGATTCCGTGCTCCTCTCGAGCCCGTTCACATCCACGCCGCACGGCACCCATGACGGCATCCAGGTCCATGGTGTCGGTGGTTGCGAAGTGGGGCGCGAACCGTAGCTCCGCATAGACGACGTTCTCTTTGGCTAGGTCTTCCAGGGCTTCGAACGCGATTCGCTCAAGGGCATCGGGCCTTTGCATGACGGCGATCGTGTGTGCAAAACCCTCCAGGTAGAGTGGCAGGCTGCCTCGATCGGCGCCCCGTTGAAACCACTTCGCTAGGGCGTCGGGGTCGGACTCGGGTAGGCCCGCATACCCTTGGTCCGCTGCCAGGTCGAGCAGGGTCTGGGGTCGCAGTCCTCCGTCCAGGTGTTCGTGCAGGAGCACCTTGGGAAGGGACTCAACCAGTTCGCGCGTGAGAGGCATAGGGATACTGTAGGTGGGGGACGTGGACGCGTCTAATGCGATGTGATTCTCTCCGTGCTCCCCGCCCGTTGAACCCACCTCGATGGCAAGTCGGCTGCTGAGATTGAGCCGCATCGACTCTGCCCGTATCCTTCCAGGTCCATGTCCAACTCTCTCCGCGTACGCATTGCTCCCAGCCCTACGGGGGCCATCCACCTGGGCCTGGCACGGACAGCCTTGTTCAACTGGGCCTACGCGCGTGGACGAGAGGGGCAGTTTGTCCTGCGACTTGAGGACACCGATCGGGCGCGATCCACGCGCGAGTCCGAACTAGCCATCATCGAGGGCCTGCGTTGGCTCGGATTGGACTGGGATGAGGGCCCCGAGCTGGGGGGCGACTTCGGCCCGTACCGACAGAGCGAGCGTATCGATCGCCACCGGCAGCTGGTGGGGGGCCTGATGGAGACCGGCCACGCCTACGCTTGCTTCTGCACTTCAGAGCGACTGAGCGAAGTGCGCGAGCGTCAACAGGCGGCCAACGAGACTCCGCGCTACGACCGCTGCTGCCGCGACATGCCCAGCGAAGAGGCCCAGGCCCGCGTGGCCTCGGGAGATGCCTTCGCCATTCGCTTCAAGGTGCCCCCGGGTCAGACCGCGTTTCAGGATCTGGTGCGTAAGGACGTGACCTTCGAGAACAGCGAGATCGATGATTGGGTCATGGTGCGGCAGAGCGGAGATCCCACCTACAACTTTGTCGTCGTCTGCGACGACGCGGACATGGATATCACCCACGTCCTGCGCGGTGAGGAGCACCTTGTGAACACGCCCAAGCAGGTCTTGCTCTACGCGGCCCTGGGCGTGGACGCTCCAATTTTTGCGCACCTGCCCCTGCTGCTAGGCAAGGGGCGCAAGAAACTCTCCAAGCGCGATGGCGGCGTGTCCCTGAGTGACTATCGCGACCAGGGGTACCCGCGCGAGGCCATTCTCAACTTCCTGTGCATGCAGGGCTGGGCCCTGGATGGTGAGACGGACGTGTTCGATCTCGCCACGTTTGTCGAGCACTTCGATCTCGCAGATGTGAGTCGCGGTGGGGCTATCTTTGACTTCGATAAGTTCCTGTGGCTGGCGGGTGAGTACCTGCACAAGGAAGCGGACGAAGTCCTAGCCGAGCACTGCCTTCCATTCGTTGTCGGTGAGGGTCTCTTCGACGAGGCGGACCTGCGTGCCCGCTGGGACTGGTTCCTGCGGGTTATCGCCATGGAGAAGGAGCGCATCCGTATCTACAGCGAGCTGCCCGCCCGAATGGCCTATCTCGCCGCTCAGAACGATCAGGTCGAGTACCTGCCGAAGGCGGAGAAGGGCGCCCGTAAACACGAGGACCGTGCCCAGACATTGACCGACTATCTCGCCTGGTTGCCCGAGCACTGTTCAGATTCCGCCTCCGAGCAGGCCGAGGCCACCAAGGCCTGGCTAGTCGAGCGTGGCCAGAAGATCCCCATGCTGTTTCAGCCCCTGCGCTGCGCATTGACGGGCCTTCCCGGCGGCCCTGACCTCTTCGAAATCATGCACCTCCTGGGTCAGGCGGCGACCCTTGACCGTATCCGCTCCGGCGTGGAGCGGTTGGCCTGACGGATTGAGTGGTTCGATGGCCTCCGTACCCGATCCCTCCGAACCTGTAGGCCAGGGGGTACGCGTACCTGCTAGGCGCCACGGGCGCGTTCGCCGGGGCCTCTCTTGGGTGGCGGAGCACAGCTTCGTGGCCATGGGGGGGCGTTGGCTCTACTGCAAGCAACACCTCGCCCCCGGTCGCTTTGTCGAGCGATTCGAGACCGTGCGCGTTCCAGGTCTAGATCCGGGTCTGGAAGGGCTGACCATTGCGCAGCTCTCGGATCTGCATGCCGGCGCCTTTCTGGGGTCTGGGGACCTGTCCGCGGTGGTGGAGGCCGTGGCTCGGCGCTGCCCAGACATGGTCGTGATCACCGGCGACATGATCGCGCACCAATGGAAGGAGTCTCTGACGGTGCTGGATGACTTGGCCCGGCTACAGTCCCCGCTGGGCACGTTTGCAGTCTTCGGCAACCACGATTACCGCGGCCGCAATGAGGGGCGCATCGCGGAGGCCTACGCCGAACGCGGGATCCGTTTTCTGCGCAATGAGTGCGAGCGCTTCGAGTTGGGTGGCGGGGTCCTAGCTCTCGTGGGCCTCGAAGACCTGGAGGAGGCCAAGGACGTGGATCTGGATCGAGCTCGCGGGCCCGTGCAGCCGGGCGACGTGGAGATCGTCCTGTGCCACAACCCGCGCGGGGCTTCAGCCATCGCCGGGGCGGGCTGCACGGCCATTCTCTCGGGCCACACCCACGGAACCCAGGTGGACCTGCCCCTCCTGCGTCGGCTGGGTCCGCAGCACCCGGGCCTCCGGCTCGACCTGGGTCCGACCACCCTGATCGTCTCCCGGGGGCTGGGCGTCGTTGCGGTTCCCCTGCGCGTGGGGGCTCCGGCCGAGGTGGTGTACCTACAGCTCAAAGGGTGCGCCGCCCTGTAGCCATGTACGGCAGCCTCACCCTGCACGACGGCGTCCTGTACGTGGGCCGCCAGGCCAAGACGGCTTGGGTCTCAAGCTACGACCTGGACGGCCGGCCTCTGCAGACCTGCTTCTCATTCTGCGATGAGGCCCAAGGGCGTTCCAGCGCGTCGGGCCTTGCCATGGACGACGACCACCGCCTCTGGGTGGCTGACCAGCCCGCGGGAGTGGTGCGCGCCTTTACTCTCTTCGGTGTGCAGGTGGCGTGTGTGGGGGACCCGGAGGAAGCCCGGTCCCGTGATGCCAAGGGTGTGCTCGGTGCCCCGGCGGACGTGTTGACTCTGGGGAGTGATGATGAGCTCACCCTGTTGATCGCCTCCCGCGGTCATCGACGCCACGCGCTGCAGTTTTTTCGCGCGCACGAGGGGCGGGTGCAGTCACTGCGACCCCTGGGCGATCCGAGAGGCGTGTTCCGCGACCTCGCCGGGCTGGCTCAGGCGGGCGAGTGGCTCTACGCGGCGGAAGAGGGAGCAGGACAGATTCAGGTCTTCCGCTCCGGGGAGTTCCACTATTCGCTGCCGGTTCTGGATGGTCGAGGGCGCAGCGCAGCTCCCGTGGCCTTGGATATCCTGGACGAGAACACCCTGGTGGTCGCGGTGACCTCCCCGACAAGTGCCCTCCTGCTCCTCGACCTGCGGGGGCGTGTACGCAAGGTCCTTGCGGAGGAGGGCACGCGTGCCGGTGAGGTATCGGCGCTGGAAGACGTAGTCGTCGAGCAGGGAGGACTCCGATCAGGCGCCACCCAGGCCCGCCTACTGGTGCTTGACCAAGATGGAACAAGGGTTCAGGTGTTCAGTCCGGAGGGCCAGTGCTACGGTTGTTTTCCCCGCTTGGCGGGAACCTGAGATCCGACCATGGCCATGCGTAACCAATCCCTCGTTCTGGTTCTGATCTTGCTAGCCGTGGGAACGGTTGTGGGGGTGGCCCTCCTCGGTGGTGACGGGCAGGGGCCAGAGCCGCTCAAGAGGGCGAAGCCGCCCGCGCTCCGGGAAGGCCCTGAACCGAGCGCCTTGGAGGGGATCATCGCACCGGATCGGTTGCCCGCAATGGACGACGTGGACACGGGCCTGGCGCGCACCCAAGCTCCATTCGGTGGCCATGAGGTGTCGCTCAAGGGGCGCCTGGTGGAGCAAGGCACGGCCTTGGCCATTCCTGATGGCCAGGTGCTGGCTTCGCTGGGGGAGCTTTCCCGCGAGGCGACCAGCTCTGAAGAAGGGACCTTCGAGATCTCCCTGCCCGAAGGGCTCGAGGGCAGCTTCCTGGTGTCCCACCCCGAGTACGTGGATCTGCACGCCCCGCAGTTGCCAGAACCCACTGCAGAAGAGTGGGTGATTTTCATGCAGCCGGCCGGCTCCATCAGCGGCCGCCTGGTGGGGCCCGGGGCCGGATCAGGTAGCGAGGCTCAGGTGCATCTGTGGCGCTGGGGGGGTGGCCGATTGGAAGAGGATTCGATGGCCATTCAGGTCGTCCTGGATGATGGTGGGTTTGAATTCACCAACCTGCCAACGGGTGCCTACGCGGTGGCCGCCATCAAGGAGGGTGCCCCGCCCGTCCTGCGGAGCGGTGTTCAGGTAGAGCGAGGTCAGCGCACGGACGTCCTGATCAGTATGCCCCTGGGAGAGTCCTTTACGGCTCTGGTAGAGACCAGGGCGCAAGGGGGGCCGGTCCAGGGTGCTCTCGTGGAGGTTGAGCCGGTTCTCATGGGTCGCGGCAATCCACTTGAGGATCTGGTTTCCCTGCAGGCCTTCACCGAGGCCAACGGACGAGCCCCATTCACCGGCCTCAGCTCGGGAACCCACCGGATTCACATTCGAACACCCTGGGGCGACGAGTTGACCGAAAACGTCGAGATCTCTCTCCAATCCGGCAATCATGAGCAGCGCTTCCTCTTCTCTCCGGCAGCTCGTCTCGCGGGTCGTGTGGTGGACCCCCAGGGCCAGGGGGTCGCCGGAAGTGAAGTGCGCTGCGTCCAAGGCGCCGAGTGGTCCCGCAGGAGTTGGAATCAGTACCCCTCAAGAGAGGGCGGTGTGGCAGGCGCCACCATCACGGACGCCGCTGGGGACTTTGAATTCAAGATCGCTCCCGCTAGCTCTTCCTTCCTCGTGACGGCCATCTCCTCAAGGAGTGGCTCCGGTGGCGCGGCTACCAGCGGCGGCTTCGCCATCTCCGATTCGATCAGGCTCCAGTCCGGTGAGTCTCGGGCGGGCCTGATCCTGCGGCTGGGGGAGGGCTTCGAGCTGCGAGGAATCGTTCACGACACCGATGGGTTGCCCCTGGCCGGGGTGGAGGTCCAGGGGATCGTGGGGTGGCGAGAACAGGAACTGGCGGTGCGGATCACGACCACGGATGCACAGGGCGCGTTTGTCCTCCACGGAGTTCCGGCGGGCCGCTGCCGCCTGACGGCTGACCTCGAAGGCTACACCTCAGGTACCTTGACCAAGACCGTTGATCAGGACCTCGAGGGGTTGGAACTCCGGGTCCAACCTACGCATTCACTGGAGGGTGTAGTCCTCGATCCGGACGGCTGGGGCATCGGCGGTGCCCGCGTGCGAGCCCGGGACTCTGCTTCCCGGCGTTCCCGCTCGCGCTACGCGACCGCCGACGAGTATGGCCGATTCGTGCTGGAGGGGCTCTCTCCCGGTTCGTGGAGTCTGGGTGCGTCGGCTCCCGGATTCCCGGCCCGTGACGAGTCCAAGGTGACCGTGGACGTTCCCTTCGCCTCTCTTGCGGAGCTGCGGCTGGTACCGGAAGTTGAGGAGGCTCCCTGCGTGCTGGCTGGCGAGATCGTCATGAAGGGCAGTGGCAAGCCGGTCAAGGGCTTGCGCTTTCATGGGTATCGTTACCAGACGATCAGCTTGGACGGTACCCGTTTTGAACTTACCGGGCCCCCCGTGAAGAAGCTGACCCTCTCGGCGACGGGATCCAATGCGGAGGCACTCACCTTCCCCATGGTGCATCTGGCCCCGGGGGACAGGGTCGACCTGGGCCGGGCGGAGACGCGCCACACCTGGAGGGTGAAGGTCCACGTGAAGGATGGGTCGGGTCGAGCGCTCTCGGGGGCTGACGTCAGGCTCCAGCGCGTCGCGGGCCAGGAGAGCTTGGAGTACGTCGCCGTGCCCAAGAGTCTCCGTCTGCGTGCCCGTGGCCTCAAGGGGGAGTACAGCACCTCACAGGTGGGCATGTACGAGTGGCGATTGTTGGTGCGCCACTCCGCGTGGAACTCCCACGCGAGCACGGTCCGGGTTTCGGCCGATTCGACCTCGTTCGAGGTGAGCCTCAAGGAATCGCGCCGCCGAGGCGGCGACGATCAGTGAGCGGTTCGAGTGAGCCGGTGGCGGCCATCGACCTAGGCACCAACACGGCCCTGCTGCTCGTGGCAAGAAGTGCGCCGGGGCGGGGGCTCGAGGTCCTTGCCCAGGATTGTGAGGCCGTCCGGCTTGGGGAGCGTCGAGCCTCGGCGGGCGAGGGCGCCCCTCTGAGCCTCGCGCCCGAGGCCGTGGAACGCACTCTCAACGCCCTGGCCAACTTCAAGACGAGGGCCATGAACCTGGGGGTGGCACCCGAACGGTTGCGGGTCACCGCGACGGCAGTTCTGCGTCGGGCCAGCGATGCCGCGGCGTTCGTCCAGCGCTGTGAGGAGGAACTGGGACTGCGTGTCGACATCCTCTCGGGCGCGGAAGAGGGGCGGCTTGGACGATCGGCGTTGGGATCATCGGGCGCGGAGGAGTGGGTCACCCTTGACGTGGGCGGTGGTTCGACGGAATTGGCTGGCGATGGGCCTCTGGAGCAGATCTCTGCCCCGGTTGGCGCCCTGGTTCTGACTGAACGATTCCTGGGAATGGGGTCAAGCGCACCCCTGGAGCCGGGAGGCGCGCCCGGCTTGTGGGAACATGTTCGACGTTCGTTCGAGTGCTTCCCGGAAGGCTTCGCCCGAGAGCGCACGGTGGTGCTGCTGGGCGGAAGCGCATCCAATCTGGCCTGCCTTGAGAAGGGTCTGGAGCAGTTCGACCCTCTTCAGGTCGAAGGCACGCGCGTTGATGTGGGTGCCGCAAGGGCATGGGCCGAACGACTTATTGACATGTCCCCTGCAGATCGAGAGCGCCTTCCCATCGAGTCCCAGCGCGTCGAGATCCTGCCTGCCGGATTGGTCTGCATCGCGGCTGGACTCGAACGCATTGGTGCACGTAATGCGCGGATCAGTGCCCTCGGGCTGCGCCACGGTGTAGCGCTTGAACTGCTGCACGGCTGAGTCGCCCGACTGCACTACGAGGGCCGTGTTGGTCGGGCCCGCATGCGGCTGCGCGTCCTGCACGAAAGAGGGCCAGCAGAGGGGGAAACCTCTACTGGCCCGAGGGAGAGAGGAGTATCGGCAAGCTTCCCTGACGCAAGGTCGCTCGCAAGACCAAGTGTCTCCTGCCGATGCTCACTTTCACGGACAGCCGAAGCCATCCACTAGACAGGCTACGGCATGTGAGCCCCTCGACGCTCCGAATGCTGTGAAAACCTTCCGTGCGGGGCAGATTAGACCAATACGGATCTCATGTTGACCCGCAGAGTTCTTAGCCTTGGCTCGCTTGAGCTAGACTGGGGGCTATGACCTCCGCTCGAACCCACTCGCCTGTCATCACGCGCCTTGGGCTGGAGGCGCACCTAGACGCTGCGGAGGTCGATTGTGGTTGGCTGGATACTCGTTACGAGGGTATCCAGTGGAAGCCGCTGGTCCCCGGCAAGTCTCCCGAAGGCGGTGTCAGCGCCCTGATCCGCATGCAGCCGGGCAGGGGATATCCGGCTCACAGGCACTTGGACTTCGAAGACGTACTCATACTCTCTGGTGGATACAGGGATGAGTTCGGCGAGCACGGTGCGGGTACCTATCTGCGGTATCCGCCGGGCTCGACCCATGCTCCCGTGGCCCTAGGGGACTTCGCCCAGGACGCGGGCCCCGGAAACCCTCCCTGTCTGCTCTTCGCCGTGGCCCGAGGGGGCATCGAGCTCGAAGAGAGCTCCTCGGGGACGGGAGAGTGAGGAGTGGGCGCCCCGGCAAGCCGAGGCGCCCTGACTCTCTCAAGTCATCTCCGTCAGGCAATCTCAAGAGGTCCCCGTTGGGAGTGCCGGAGGGATGCCGACACGATCCTGGGGTCCTCAGAGGGAGAGCCCGTTGGTCATTCGCCGGCTCAGATACCTGTCTGGAGGAGTCGGGGAGCCGCTGTGTGCACTGAGGCTCCCTTCCCAGGATCCAGAGGTGTCCCGGAGGGGAAACGGGACAGGGAATCTCGAAAAAACCGTCGGATAGGATGCGGGATCGGCTAGCCACCCTCCGGCCTGCTTGACCCTGGACGGGGGGAGGGGCTAGAGTTCGCCCCCCAAAACGGCGGTGTAGCTCAGTTGGTTAGAGCGCAGGCTTCATAAGCCTGAAGTCACTGGTTCAAGTCCAGTCACCGCTACCAATCACCTCGGGATTCATCAGAGCGGCCCGCCCGGCCCCTCCGATGGTTCATCACCGTGGGGGCCGGGCGGGCCGATTCTGTGACTTCAAGCTTCGGACGGCTCTAGTGGATGAAGAGCATCTCCCGGTACTTGGGCAGGGGCCAGAGGTTGTCGCTCACCAGGCGCTCCAGCAGGTCGCAACGCTCGCGCACCGCGTCCATGGCGGGGATGACTCGATCGCGGTAGGCGTGAGCTCTCTCGGCCTCGCCATGATCGCTCGCCTCCAACTCCTCCTGGATGGCCAGAAGGTTGTCGATGGCCTGCTTCATGTCGGCAATCTGATTGGAGGCCAGGGACAAGACCTCGCGCTGGGAATTCAGCACCTTCGCATCCCAATCCGCGCCCATGGCTCCCTCGGTGGCAGCGATGGAGTCGGCCAAGTTCTTCTGGTAGGCCATGGCAGCCGGCAGGATCATGGTCATGGCGATGTCGCGCGTTGCGATGGCCTCGACGTTGACCTTGTTGGCGTAGGTTTCCATCTGGACACTGAGACGCGAGTGGGCCTCACTGCGTGAAAACACTCCATAGCGCTCGTAGAGCGAGAGGTTGGTCTCACTGACCCAGTCCGACAGAGCCTCGGGCGTGCCCGGCCTGTTGTGCAGACCACGGCGCGCGGCTTCCTCACGCCACTCGTCGGAGTAGTTGTCCCCCGAGAACAGAATGCGCTGGTGGGAGGCGAGGGCCTCGCGCACCACAGCTTGGATGTTCTCGGTCGAGGGGCCACCCTTGGCTTCGATCTGATCGGCCAGATAGTCCATGGACTCGGCCACGATCAAGTTGATGAAGGCTGCCGGGTAGGCGACGGACTGGCTTGAGGCCACTGCCCGGAACTCGAACTTGTTGCCCGTAAAGGCGAAGGGCGAGGTGCGGTTGCGGTCCGAGATGTCACGCGGCAGCTCCGGCAGGGAGGTGACGCCGAGACGGATGGTCTCTTCCTGGCTTCCGGTCTCCGGGCTGCGGCCCTCGATGATCGATTGCACGATCTCCTCAAGCTGCTGGCCGACGAAGATCGAGATGATCGCGGGCGGAGCCTCGTTGGCCCCCAGGCGATGGTCGTTGCCTGCGGACGCGATGGACGCGCGCAACAGATCCTGGTGCAGATCCACGCCACGGATGATGGCGGTCAGGGTCAAGATGAAGCGCAGGTTCTCGTGGGGCGTACTGCCGGGGTCGAGCAGGTTCTTGCCGGCGTTGTCCCCCAGGGACCAGTTCAGATGCTTGCCGCTGCCGTTCAGGCGGGCGAAGGGCTTCTCATGCATGAGCGCCGTCAGGCCGTGGCGCTCGGCCACCTCCTTGATGACGTCCATGGTCAGCATGTTCTGGTCCGTGGCGACCGACACCCTGGAGTAGACAGGGGCCAGCTCGAACTGGGAGGGTGCCACCTCGTTGTGGCGCGTCTTGGCTGGGACGCCCAGCATCCAGAGCTCGTTCTCCATTTCGTGCATGAAGCGCAACACGCGCTGGCTGATGTTCCCGAAATAGTGGTCATCGAACTCTTGGCCCTTGAACGCGCGTGCACCGAAGAGCGTGCGCCCGCATGCCACCAGGTCGGGGCGCATACGGTAGAACTGGCGGTCGATCAGGAAGTACTCCTGCTCGGTGCCCGCGCTGGGCATCACGCGACTCACGTGACTCTCCCCGATCAGGTTCAGCAGTCGGACGGCCGAAGTGGAGAGGGCCTCGCAGGAGCGAAGCAGCGGTGTCTTCTTGTCCAGGGCTTCCCCTGTCCACGAGCAGAAGGCCGTGGGGATCGTCAGGGTGGCACCGCCTTCGCTCTTACGAAGGAACGCGGGCGATGTGGGATCCCAGGCGGTGTAGCCGCGAGCCTCGAACGTGGCGCGTAGGCCGCCGGTGGGGAAAGAGCTCGCGTCGGGCTCGCCCTGGGAGAGCTCTCGTCCCGAGAACTCCAAGATGGCTCCACCATCATCCGTCGGGTTGAGGAACGAGTCGTGCTTCTCGGCCGTCGAGCCCGTCATGGGCTGGAACCAGTGGGTGTAGTGCGTTGCCCCGTGTTCAACGGCCCAGTCCTTCATGGCCGCAGCGACCGAATCGGCCACGTCGGGATCAAGAGGGGCACCCGTCTCTATGGTCTTGCGCAGGGCCGAGTACACCGGCTTCGGAAGGCGCTGGCGTTGGATCTGATCGTTGAACACGTACTTCCCAAAGCAATCGGGAAGCATATCGCCGTTCTCGGGGAGCTCGCCGCCCAAGTTCCACAGAATCTCGGACGAAATAGTACGGATCGCATCTTGCCGGGTGGTAGCCATCATGAGCGGGTTGGACATCCCTTGGAGCAGGGGGTTTTGAAGAGCAGGATCGAAGGCAGCCAGAGGGGAATGGGGCCCCAGAACTGGCCGATGGATGAAATGTAGCGGGGAGGCGGGTACAGATGAAGCCTGTCCCAGACAATCCTGGCGGCGATTGGATCCCGACTCTGGTCTGGGCCCTGCACGCATCGCATTCTGCACCGATGCCCTCTTCCTCCGGACCCACTCGATCCCCGCGCAGCGGGCCACCCACTCCCGCCCAGATGCGGGGGCTGCGTCGCCGCGACCCGCTGCTCGCGCGGGCCATGGGCCAGGTGGCGCCCTTCCCTGAGTTCCCGATTCGCGCAGATTCGGACTCGCACTTCCACTCCCTGGCCAAGGCCATCGTGCATCAGCAGCTATCCACCAAGGCCGCGGGCACCATCCACGGAAGGGTGCGGCGCCTGTCACCGGGCCGCCGCTTCCCCACCCCGCCCCAGATCCTCAAGTTGCCCGATGCGCACCTCAGGGGAGCGGGCCTGTCGCGGGCGAAGACGATTGCGATCAAGGACCTCGCTGCGAAGACCCTGGACGGCAGCCTGGGCCTGCGCACCATCGCACGACGCCCGGACGAAGAGGTGATCGAGATCCTGACCCGCGTGCGCGGTATCGGCGTCTGGTCGGCTCAGATGTTCCTTCTTTTTCGCCTCGGCCGACAGGACGTGATGGCCGGTGGCGATCTGGGCCTGCAGGAGGGCCTGCGCATTCTGGACGGGCTCCCGGAGCGGCCCGGACCCAAGGAACTGGAGGAAAGGGCCGAGGTCTGGGCCCCCCTGCGCTCGGTGGCCAGCTGGGTCCTCTGGCGCCTGGTGTCGGCCTAGAGCGCGGCTAGCCCATGCGGAGGTCCGCGACCAGGTGGGCTGTGGCTGTCGCCATGTCCAACTTCTCCCGATAGCCCAGGTCCCGCTCCAAGGGGCCCAGGTCATAGGAGTGGGAGCGTGCCAACTGCAGGGCCACGAACCGCGTCATGGGCGGCTCGCCCCTGAGAGGCAGCAGGGTCCAGGTTGCTTCACAAAGAGCTCCAACCGCGCGCGCCAGGCTCAGGGGGAGGCTGCGTGTCACGGGCGCACGCTTGAGTTGTTCCAGAAGGTCGTTGATCCAATCCCACAGCACCACCGTCTCCTTGTTGCACACGAAGTAGGCTCGCCCGGCGCAAGGAGCCCCTGGCTCGAGGACTCGCAGGGCGCACACGTGGGCGAAGGCCGCGTTGTCCACGTGAGTCAGGCTGACCAGGTTGCGTCCGTTCCCCACGCGCGCCAGCCGTCCCTGTGCTGCGCTCTCCAACAGGCGCGGGACGAGGTGTGGGTCGCGAGGTCCGAAGATGAGGTGCGGTCGCAAGGCGACGGTCGCCAGTTGAGGCGAGTTGGCATCGAGCACTAGGGCCTCGGCAAGGGCCTTGCTCTCAGGATAGGGGGAAATGAAGCGCTCGGCTCGGGGCAGATCGTTGCTCGCATTCAGATGGTCCTGCCCATCGAAGCACACGCTTGGAGAGGACGTGTAGACCAGACGGCCTATTCCTAGAGCGTTGCAGGCGGCGAGGACGTTCTCGGTGCCGGTCACGTTCGTGGCCATGAACTCCGAGCGCTTGCCCCAGATTCCAGCCTTGGCGGCGACGTGGATCGCGGCGTCGGATCCTTCCAATGCCGCACGGAGGGCGGACTTGTCAGAGAGGTCTGCTTGCCGGCACTCGACGCCCAGTGCCTCTAGCTCCGGGTAGTGGCCGCGGGAGATCGACAGCACACGATGACCCTCCTCTCGTAGCATCTCCACGATTCGTCGGCCAAGGAACCCGCCTCCACCGGTAACGGCGACCTTCAACTCAGTTGCTCGCTGGCCCATGCCTGCAGCTGTTCGCGTTCGATCTTGGCGTTGTGCCTGGGATCCACCGGGAAGTCGGGATGGAACAGGAAGTTCTCCACCGCAGCCTCCTCGCATCGCTTGCGGCTGATCTCCTTGAGCTGCTCCTGGAACCCGTGCCGCATGGCCTTGCCCTTAGGCATGGAGCCTGCTGTTGGTTGGACGCAGAGCACGGAGAGCTGCTCCCCCTCCGGCCCCACTCCCACCAGGGCCGTGCGTACGACCCGCGGGTGTGTGTTGTAGACGTTCTCTACCGGTACCGTTGGGCGCATGCCCCGACTCGTCTGCAGCCGGTGGCTCTTGCGACCGCAGAACCACAGGCGTGCATCGCCGTCGAGGTAGCCCAGATCACCCATGCGGTGCCAGTGCCCACCTTGGCCGTCGGGGATCTTGGCCAGAGCATCGTGCTCGGGGTCGGCTACGTAGTGGGCGGTGACCACCGGCCCGCGTACCACCATCTCGCCCAACTCGCCCGGGGCGACGACCAGGTCCTCGCTCCAGCTCTCGATGGGGCCATCCTGGACGCCGATCAGGCGCAAGTCGATGCCGGGGGCCACTCGGCCCACACAGGTGCCCTCTCCCGATTGGATCCGCTCCTCCAGATAGGGCACCACGGTCCGTCCCGCGATCGATGCGACGGGCAGGCACTCGGTGGCGCCGTAGGGGGTGTGGACGTCGCCTTCCAGCGGCAGGATTCCATGCAGAGCTCGGATCAGGTCAGGGCTGACGGGCGCACCGGCCACGAGGACGCGCCGGAGTGCTTCCATGCGCTCGCCCCTGTCCATGCACCACGGGGCCACGCGCTTCCAGATGGCGGGCGATCCGAAGGCGCTGGTCGCCTTGTAGGTCTGGGCGGCGCGCACGATCTTCGCCGGGTTGCAGGAGGCGGGCCGCGACACGTCCATGTCGGGGAATACGCTCGTACTGCCAAAGGCCACGTCGAACAGGGCGAAGAGCGGGAAGCACGCGAGGTCTACCTCGCCCGCCTCGAAACCGTAGAGGGTCTTCAGCGCCAGCACCTGGGCATGGAACATCCCGTGGGTATAGAGGACACCCTTGGGGGGCCCGGTGCTGCCGGAAGTGAAGAGGACGGCGGCTGCATCTGCGGCTTCCGTTTCCGCCACCAGGCCCGCTTCCTCGCTCGACTCCCGTGCTCCTGCTGCCTCGACCGCGGCCAGCTTCGGACCACTCCCGGGAAGGCACCAACCCACCGCAACCGAGATCTCAACGCTCTCGAAGGCCTTCGGAAACAGGCGCCGCGCGGCATGGGCTTTGGCGACACCGATCATGCCCCGCGGCTGGATGCGTTTTACGCAGGCCAGGAGTCGCTTGCGTCCCATGCCCGGGTCGGCCAGGACGGGGACGGCCCCCAGCTTGAAGAGGGCAAAGGTCAGGGCCACGAACTCGATGCTCGCCGGTACGAACAGGCACACACGGTCCCCGAACTCCACACCAAGAGCGTGCAAGCCTGCGGCCATGTGGCTGGCCCGCGCCTCGAGTTGCGCAAAGGTGATGCGCTTGTCCGACTTGGCCTCGATGACGGCCTCGACGTCGGGCCAGGTCTCGGCGCTTTGAGAGAGGAACCCGGCCGTGTTGACGCGCTGCGGCAACTTGCCCAGGGCTTTGAAAGGATCGGTACCCGTCACAGGACGTCCTCGGCTTTCAGGAAGGCGCGCAAGTGTCGCTCGATGTCCTGCGGCGCGTCTTCGAAGAGGTAGTGTCCTGCATCGGGGATCGGATGGCATTCCGCTCCAGGCAAGCGCCGCTCCCACTCCTCGCGGAAGGCTGGCGTGAAGCACCAGTCCTTCTCCCCCCACAGAATCAGGTTGGCGCGATCCTGGAAAACCGCTAGCCCGGCAGCGATCGCCGTCAGGGTCTCCCAGCTCGGATGGCGCGCATCCATGGGGATGTCGTCCACGAAGTGCCAGGTGGCGCGCGCGCTGCGCGGGCGGGCGTAGGGCTGCACGAAAGCACGGCGCACTGCGCGGGGCATGGGCCGTTCCACGGCCATGAACGTCGCCGCGCGGGCGAATGCGTTGAAGCCCTGCACGGCCAGGCGACCGATGCCTGGGACGCGGCACAGGCCGATTCGGCCGGGCATGAGATTGGAGGGGAAGGCAGCTGTGTTGGTGATCACCAGACGCCCGATGCGCTCGGGCCTTTGGATGGCGGCGCCCAGGCCGATGGCTCCGCCCCAATCGTGAACGAGCAGAGTGACGTTCCAGAGGTCCAGGTGGTCGATCAGTCGGACCAGGTTCTGAACGTGATCCGCGAGTCGGTAGGACCACCGCTCGGGCTGGTCGGAGAGTCCGCACCCCAGGTGGTCGGGAGCGATCACCCGCATTTCACCTGCGAAGCCCTGAAGCTGACGTCGGAACAGGAACGACCAGGAAGGGTTGCCGTGGACGCAGAGCATGGGCGCAGCCTCGGCCGGTCCTTCATCCGCGTAGTGCATGCGTCCCGCTTCCACTTCCATGAAATGCGAGTCGAACGGATACTGATCGCCCAGGGCCGCGGCCCAAGCCGGGGCGTGGCGCTCGTCCTGCTCAGGGAGGGTTGCGGTGGGTGGGGTCAAGTGACGTGATCCTGGGGCTCGGGACAGGATACGCATTGCAGGGAAGGAAGGACCCACGTCAGCCTTTCTTCCCCGCCTCGGACGTGGATTGCCAGCACGTGGTCGTGCCAGCGGAACTGCAGCACGGGTGTGGGCTGCCCATCCAGGTGCATGCCGAGGGGCGGGCCCGTCGGTTCCCCGGCCTGGGGAAGGTCCGTGGGTGGGGGGGCGCTCAGGCGGCAATGGGAGAGGCGCGTCAGTCCCACTCCAGCGGCCTTCAGCACTGCTTCCTTGGCCGTCCACAGGCGAGTGAAACCCAGGGCGTTCACCTCCCCCAGGAGCGCTCGCTCGTGCTCGTCGAGCACTGCTGCCCGCAGGGCGGCCCTGCGTAAGGTGACGCGCTCCAGGTCCACCCCCAGAGGCGCGCGTGCCAGGGCCCCCAGCACCCAGGTGCCGTCATGGGAGATCGACCAGTGCCAGCCATTCCAGGGCTGAGGTACGCCGTCATGCTTGAGGAATTCCATCTCGGGGCACTCCGCGGACTGGGCCGCGAGGGCCAGCGCGCAACGTGCCGCCGCGGATTGGGCCGCCACACGCTCCCGTGCCGGAAGCGAGGGCTCCTGGTCCGGGGTGGGGAGGAGGGCGACATAGGTGGGGCACATGGCCCCCAGAATACGCCAAGTCACTAGGCAAGTGCGTCCTTGGCGGCGCTCCCCTAAGCTGAGTGGGTGTTGGCTTCGCTCCTGTTCGTTCTACCGGCTCTCCTCCTACCCGGCGGGGATACCCCATCGGAGGGATCCGCAGCCGATGAGGTTCATTGGGCCTTCAAGGCCCCGGAAAGCTCCGCATCACCTGCGGTGGTGCGTACCGACTGGGCGCGGGATGCTCTGGACGCGTTCGTGCTCGCGCGATTGGAGCAGCAAGGGCTTGAGCCTGCCGAGCCCGCTCTGCGGCAGACCTGGTTGCGGAGAGTCTCCCTGGGCCTGACCGGGCTGCCACCCACGCCCGAGGAGGTGGGTGCTTTCTTGGAGGATCAGGGTGACGGCGCTCACGGGCGAGTGGTCGATCGCCTCTTCGAATCGCCGCGCTACGGCGAGCACATGGCGAGCAGCTGGCTCGACCTCGCTCGCTATGCCGACACCTACGGCTACCAGAGTGACGTGTACTGCGAGGTCTGGCCTTGGAGGGACTGGGTCATAGAGGCCTTCAACCAGAACCTCGCCTATGACGATTTTCTGACCTGGCAGGTGGCCGGTGATCTCCTCCCCGAGGCCACCCGCGAACAGCGCCTGGCCACGGGCTTCAATCGCCTGCACCGCCAGACCAACGAAGGGGGCTCGACCGAGGAGGAGTACCGACAGGAATACGTGGCCGACCGCGTGGATACCCTCGGCACGACCTTTATGGGCTTGACCCTCGCGTGCGCCCGCTGCCACGACCACAAGTTCGATCCGATCGGGCAGGGGGAGTACTACTCTCTCGCCTCCTTCTTTGCCTCCATCGACGAGAGCGGTCTGTATTCGCACTTCTCCAACGCCGTCCCGACGCCGGCCCTCGAGCTGCCCACCGCGGACCAGGAGCGGGACCTGGCTGAGGCGCAGGAGCGGGTGCGCGTGCTCGAGAAAGTTCAGCCCACCCTGACGGATTCTGAGGCTCAATGGGAGCCGCTGGCCTTCACGGGCCTCCAGGGCATCTGGCCCATGGATGAAGAGCAGGGTACGGCTCTGACGAATGACCTGCAGCCGGCCCAATCCAGTGAGCACGTCATGGTGGAAGGCAGCGGTCGCCAGATTCAGATTCAACATCCCGCGCTCGCCGAGGGTCGGGTCACGTCCATCCGCATGACGCTTCCCGGCACGAATCGCGTCATCAACCTCTCGGAGCTTGAGATCACGTCTGAGGGTACGAACGTCGCTGGCCAGGCCACCCTCTCCCAGTCCTCCGAATACAACGGTGGTTCGTATCCGGTATCGAATCTGGTGGATGGAAATCGCTCAAACTTCAGCCACACGGCGTTCCAGGCGGAGCCGTGGGTTGAAGTCCGCATGGACCGGCCCCGTGCGATCGAGGTTATCAGCATCTGGAATCGTCCCAGCCTTGAGTCGCGATTCGACGGCGCACGGATCGAGCTCTTCGAAGATGAGGCCAGCCTGGGGGTTCTCGTTGTCAGCATCACGGCCACCGCAGGAGCCGTGCACGGCACCAACCGGCGCATCGAGGGGCACGCGGGTGGCGGGCTCGAGCTGACGGGGGACGATGCGGTGACCTTTCCCGGCGTGGGCCTCTTCCGGCGCTGGGACGCCTTCAGTCTCGCCCTCTGGGTCCGCCTGCCCGAAGCCTATCCGCGAGCCATCCTCCTGCACCGCTCCAAGGCCTGGCACGATTCGGGCAGTCGCGGATACCAGTGGCTCGTGGAGGACGGCCTGTTCTCCGCGTCCCTGATCCACTTCTGGCCCGGGGACGCCTTGCGTGTGCGCACCAAGGATCCGCTGCCCGTGGGAGAGTGGGTGCACCTGGCCATGACCTACGACGGCTCTTCGAGGGCCGCCGGCATGCACCTGTTCGTAAACGGCCAGACCGTCGAGGTGGATGTGATCCGCGACTGCCTGACGCGCACCATCGTGGGTAGCAGCGAGGGGCACCTGACCTTGGGTGAGCGTTTTCGTGACCGGGGCTTCGCGGGGGGCGGCGTGGACGAGCTGGCCGTGGTGGCCCGCGTCCTGACGCCGGATGAAGTGGGGCGCTTGGTCGACCGCAACGGAGCAGTCGATGGATCACTGGCGCCCGCCTCGCAGCTCTCCGCCGACCAGCGCGAAGCTCTGCGCAGTGCGCGGCAGCAACGGGATGAGCTCCGCGACCGGGTGCGTCAGATCATGACGATGGAGGACATGGACGAAGAGCGCGTGGTCCACCGCCTCGACCGGGGTAGCTACCAGTTGCCACGCGAGGTCGTGACCCGTGGGGTTCCCGCAGCCATTGGACCCGGGCTCTCATCCACGGCGCCCCATGATCGCTTGACCCTCGCCCGTTGGCTTACCGATCCCGAGCACCCGCTGACTGCGCGGGTGGCAGTCAACCGCCTCTGGCAGGGCCAGTTTGGCCGCGGACTCGTCGCCACCCCCGAGGACTTTGGAACCCAGGGTGCCCTTCCCAGCCACCCCGACCTGCTGGACGCCCTGGCCCTGGAGTTCATCGACTCCGGCTGGGACGTGAAGGCCCTCCTGCGGCGCATGGTGCTCTCCGCTACCTATCGGCAGTCCTCGCGCACCACGGATCGCGTGCGAGAGGCGGACCCTGATGGGGCGTTGCTGTCCCGATTCCCGGCCCGACGCATGGGTGCCGAGACCCTGCGGGACAGCGCCCTGTTCCGGGCGGGCCTGCTGGTGGAGAAGCTCGGCGGCCCCAGTGTGAAGCCCTACCAGCCAGCCGGCCTGTGGCAGGAGAAGTCCGGCTCTGCCTATCAACCGGACACGGGCGATGGCCTCTATCGTCGTAGCCTGTACACCTTCTGGAAGCGTACCTCGCCGCCGCCCTACATGATGATCCTCGATGCAGCCAAAGGGGACGTGTGCGTGGCGCGCCGGCGGCCTACGAATACTCCGTTGCAATCCCTGGTCCTACTCAATGACCCTCAGTTTGTGGAGGCGGCGCGCGTTCTCGCGGAGAAAGTCCTGAGCGAGGGCGGCGACCGTTCTTCACGAGTTGTGCGTCTGTTCCGGATTGTCGTGAATCGCATGCCGCGGGAAGTGGAGATAGCGGGGATGGAGCAGTTGCTGACGGATGTGCGAGCCCGCTATTCCGCGGGCTCCGAAGCCGCCCTGGCTTTGCTGGGCGTGGGGGCGCATGCGCCCCTGCCCGACCTTGTTCCGGCCGAGGTTGCTGCTTGGACTCTCTTGACCCACACGCTCATGTGTTTGGACGAGGCGGTGACGGTGCGATGAATCCCAGGGGCCTGACACGACGGGAGATGCTTGCGGTGGCCGGACTGAGCGGGAGCTCCCTGGCCCTGGGAGGTGTGCCAAGGCCGACTGCGGGCGACTCCCCGTTCGTCCTGCACCACACCCCCCGAGCGCGCCGACTCGTGTTCCTCTTCCAGAGCGGAGGTCCCAGTCATCTGGACCTCTTCGACCCCAAGCCTGAACTGGTGCGGCGCAATGGGGAGGAGCTCCCCGCGAGTGTACGCATGGGCCAGCGCCTGACGGCAATGAGCGGCAACCAGTCGAGCCTGCCCCTGGCCGGCTCGCCCTTCGAGTTCGCCCAACACGGACAGAGCGGCGCCTGGGTCAGCTCCCTTCTGCCGCACACGGCTCGCGTCGCCGATGACCTGACGTTTCTGAAGGGCATGCACACCAGCGCCATCAATCACGATCCGGCCGTGACCTTCCTGCAGACCGGCTCGGAGCTGTCCGGCCGACCTTCCCTGCCCGCCTGGATCTCCTACGGGCTGGGCAGCAGCAACCCGGACCTGCCCGTCTCCTGCATCCTGATCACCAAGAACAAGGGTGGTCAGCCCCTGTACGCACGGCTGTGGGGCTCGGGTTTCCTGCCTTCCCGGCACCAGGGCGTCCAGTTCCGCTCCTCCGGCGATCCCGTCCTCTTCCTGGGCAACCCCCCGGGCGTGGACCGGGCGACCCGCAGGAGAATGCTCGACACACTCGGGCAGCTGCACCGACTGCAGAGTGAACGCGAGGGCGACCCTGAGATCGCCTCACGCATGGCCCAGCACGAGCTGGCCTTCGCCATGCAGGCCTCCGTGCCCGACGCCACCGACCTCTCCGGTGAACCCGATGAGGTCTTCGAACTGTATGGCCAGGAGGCTCGTGACCCTGGCACCTACGCTGCCAACTGTCTCCTAGCGCGCCGCTTGCTGGAGCGCGACGTGCGCTGTGTGCAGCTGTTCCATCAGGGCTGGGACCAGCACGGGAATCTGCCCGGGGCCATTCGCACCCAGTGCAAGGAGACCGATCAGGCTTCGGCCGCCCTGGTAACGGACCTCAAGCGTCGCGGCCTGCTGGAGGACACCCTTGTGATCTGGGGCGGCGAGTTTGGTCGCACGAGCTACTCCCAGGGAAAGCTGACCGCGAACAACTTCGGTCGCGACCATCACCCGCGCTGCTTCACCCTGTGGATGGCCGGCGGTGGCATGCGGCCGGGCTTCTCCTTCGGTGAGACCGACGACCTGGGCTACAACCTCGCCCAGGACGGTGTCCACGTACACGACTTCCAGGCCCTCGTCCTGCACCTCATGGGGGTAGACCATGAGCGTCTGGTGTACCCCTATCAAGGTCGTGAATTCCGCTTGACCGACGTGCACGGCAAGGTGCCTCGGTCGGTGATGGCCTGAGGGCCCGATGGCCTGAGGGGCTGTAGTGGGGCCAGCTCTACCGTTTACAACGGTCGGCAGGGGAGGGCCCTGCTAGACTGTTGGTCATCATGGGAACGCACTATCCACGCGAATTACTGCAGATGGATCTGTCGAGCGGCGACGACGACTGGTCGCCTACGCCCCATGGCCAACTTCTAGCCCTGGCACTGGCTGAGAATAACCTCGTGCGCGGCAAGAGCGTCCTGGAATTGGGCGCCGGTGTGGGCAACCACACGATCCTGCTGCTCCGGCAGGAGGCCCGCTCCATGGTGGCCACGGAGATCACCGTGGATCGCCTGGAGACGACACGCTCAAACGTGGAGCGCAACTTGGGGTCTCCCTGGCCAGAGCCCAACATCGAATACCGGGCGGCCGATTGGCTCAACACCGAGGGCCGCTTCGACGTGCTCGTCACCAACCCGCCCTACATGGCTAGCGGAAAGCAGAACCGCCGCTACTTCATCGATTCGCTGACTCTCGATGCCCACAAGCGTCTGAACCCCGGCGGCACCCTGGTCTTCGTCCAGTCGTCCATGGCGGACACCGCCAAGAGCATTCGGCGGTTGGAGGAGAACGGGTACGCCGTGCGCACCCTGGCCACCAGCCGCGGCCCCTTCCGGGACTACTACTACGAGGATCCGACCTTCATGGAGGAAATCCAGGCCGTGCCGGATGGGTTCGAGTTGAAGGACGGCGAGTACACCGAGACCCTCACGGTCTTGTGCGCCGAACTCCAGCCCTACAGTCCGCCTGACCATGCCCACTGAGGGGCCAACGCGCCTCAGCCCTTCACGATCCCCTCATCGAAGTGGTTCACGCCCATGCCGGCATCGACGACTAGGCCCTGAGCGTTGATTCCGCTTGAGAGCGGAGAGAGCAGGAACAGGGCAGTGTCGGCCACCTCGCGGGTCTCCAGGCCTCGACCACGCAGGGTGGCCTTCTCGGCGTGCAGGTAGGAGTCGGCGTAGCCGGGGATGCCAGCGGAGGAGGATGTCTTGAGCAGGCCGGCGCGCACGGCGTTGAAGCGCACGTTGGAGAAGGCGGAGAAGGACTTGGCCAGGAAGACGACAGCCGAGTCGAGGGCGGCCTTCGCCGGGGCCATGAAGCCGTAGTTCTCGGCGGCCATGGCTGTCGTCGAGATGGAGATCGTTACCACCGAGGCGTCCGGGGTGAACAGATCCTTGAGGGCGTTGGAGAGGTTGACGAGCGAGAAGGCCGAGACGTCCACGGCCTCGAGGAAGGCCTCCTTGGGGGATTCATGGAAGGGCTTCCAGCCGTCCGAGTAGTCGGCGAAGGCGATCGAATGCACGAAGCCATCGAGGCGCGGGTGATCCTTGGCCAGCGCCGCGGCGAGGGCCTCGATCTGGTTCTGGTGGCGCACGTCGCAGACGTACACATCGCCCAGCAGCGAAGCCTTGGTCAGGACCTCGGTCACGGACTCGCGGCGCTCTTCGGTGCGCACCACATAGACGGGTACGGCGTCGGCCTCTTGGAGTGCCCGGCCAATGTGCAGGGCTACGCTCTTCTTGTTGGCCACACCCGTGACCAGCACGGTCTTGCCGGCCAGTTTCATGGAGTCGCTCATTGGACGGGCTCCTCGGCCAGGGCCAGGACGAAGGCGAGGCGGGCGATCTTGCCCTCCTCGCTGGTTACCTGGGCCGTGAACCAGCAGGCGTTGGCCAGCCGATCGGTCTGCTGCACGCGGGTGCGCAGGGTGTGGCCCGGCCGCACCATGCGGCGAAAGCGTGCATCCTCGATGCGGGTCAGGACCGGCACACCGGGGGCGGCATCGTCTCCCGTCAGGTTGCCCACCAGGAGCGCCGCGCTCTGGAAGCAGTGTTCGCTGATGAGGACCCCTGGCAGGACCGGGTTGCCCGGGTAGTGCCCACGAAAGACGTCGAGGTCCTCGGCCACGTGCCACTCGGTCTCGATCCAGTCCTCTCCGCGGTCTGCGATGCGGTCCACCAACAGGAAGGGGTCCCGGTGGGGCAGCAGGGCTTCGATGGCCGCGCGCTCGGTACTAGAGGCCACCGCTGACCTCCAGGACGCTACCGGTGATGTACGACGCGCCTCTTGAAGCCAGGTAGAGCACCGCGTCGGCCACCTCTTCGGGCTCACCGAAGCGCTTCATGGGTACGCTCTTCTTGTGGGCCGCTACCAGCTCCTCGGGCAGGTCGTCGAGGAGCTCGGTGGCGATGAACCCGGGCGAGACGCAGTTGACCGTGATCTTGCGCTTGGCCACCTCCTTGCAGAGCGAGCGCATCAGGCCCACCTGCCCCGCCTTGGAGGCGCCGTAGTTGCCCTGGCCCTCGAAGCCGAAGCGGCCTGCGGGCGAGGTGATGAACACAATGCGGCCATAGCGCTGGCGCATCATGTTGAGCACGGCGAACTTGGACATGTTGAAGCCGCCCGTGAGGTTCGTGTCGAGAACGGCCTGCCAGTCTTCGGGGGACATGCTGGCGACGATCCCATCGCGACGGATCCCTGAGTTGGCGATCAGGATCGAAACCTCGGTGTCCTCGAGTTCCTTCCAGAACTTGGCACAGGCCTCGTGGTCGGCTACGTCGAACTTAGCTAGATGCAGGCGCTCGGCTCCCTCGCCCGCTGCCTCGCGCAGAGCCTCAGCAGCGCTGTCGTTGCCGAAGTAGGTGGCGTGCACGTGGGCGCCCTCGGCCAGGAAGGCCAGGCTCATGGCGCGGCCCAGGCCGCGGGTGCCGCCGGTGATGACCGCGTGTTGGCTTTCGAATCTCATGGGGGTTCAGGAAGTGGGGACCGTCTCGGCGGCCAGGAAATCGATACGCGCATCGACCTTGTTGGCCGTGATGGCCCCGTAGTTGGCGGCGCCCAGCCAGCCGGACATGATGATACCCACTGAGCCTGAGTGGAAGAGCCCCTCGATCTGCTGGGGTAGCTCCATGGAGTAGCGCAGGCCCTCGAACTTGGTGCCGAACGAGGCACCCTGCGTGTGCTGGGTGTAGAAGGCGAAGCTGCGCGGGGTCGAAGACTCCACGTGGGTCAGCTTGGAGCGGATGTCGGGCACGTGCACTTCGAGGGCCCTGAGGGTGTCTTCTTCAAGGCGGGCCTTGGCCGCGGCGTAGTCGGACTCGGAGAGGTCTGCCCAGTCCGACCAGTTGGCATTCATCGAGCTGACCACCGTGTGGCGGCCCGTGCCCGGGCGCACCTTGGGATAGTAGAAGCTGAAGGTGCGGCTCTGCCCGTGCAGGTCCGCCAGGCTGGCTGAGTCGAATTCGGGGCGCGTGCTGGTGAAGAGCAGGTCGGCGATCCAGGGCAGGTCTTCCCCCGGGCCCAGTCCCATGTAGACCTGGGTTGAGGAGCAGTTCAGTCGCGTTTGCTTGGCTGCGTCGAGCCAGGCGCTATCGAAGTGATCCGGGGCGACGAGTCGCTCGATGGTCGCCTTGAGTCCCGCGTTCGAGATCACGGTCTCCGCTCGGATCTCGCGCGTCCCCACGCGCACGCCCCGCACGCGGCCGTGCTCCACGGTGATCTCATCTACCTGGCTGCGGCCGAACACGTCCACCCCGTTGCGGGCCAGGATATCGCGCATCGCGCGGATCAACAGGTCCGTGCCACCGGTGAAGGTGTAGACCCCCTTGGACATGAAGTTCGAGAAGACGATTCCGTACGTGATGGCCGGGTCTTGGAGGGTGGAACCGTTGGCGTAGCTGATGGGCTCCATCAGGAGGCGGTGCACGTCATTGCGGCCGGGGAAGAACTCTTCGAAGAGTTCGGCCGTCGTGCGGCCGTCGTCGTCGTAGTAGTTCATGGCGCGCAGCGTCTCGTAGAAGGACTCAACCGTCGCCGGGTTGCAGCCGAAGACGTCAACGAGCTTGTGGGTGAAGTCCTCGCGCGTGAACGTGGTGTCGAATTGGAACTGCGGGTTGTCGAAGCGCACGCCCTCGAGTTGCACGATGCGATCGGAGATCGACTTGCCCCAATACTTGCGGCAGGTCTTCTGCATGCCGATGGGGAACCCGTGCAAGGAGATGTCGAATACGTGCCCGCCGCGGCGCTTGAACCACGTCGCCATGCCACCGAGGTTGTAGTGCTGCTCGAGAACGCAGACCGAGTGCCCGGCCCGGCCCAGGATGTTGGCGGCCGTCAGCCCCGCCAGCCCGGAACCCACGACGACCACGTCGTAGCGGTCCTTGGCTTTGCGCAGGGGATCGCCCGAAGGGGGGCGCTTGCCGTCGCGGCTGCCGGTGTAGTAGTGGGTGGAGCGGCTCATGGGGCTAGGCGGGCAGCAGTGCGTGGCGGTTGGCCATGGCGACGCCAGAGAGCATGGCGCCCACGATGCCCAGGTAGCCCTGGTCCGTGCCGCACAGGAAGAGCCCCTCGAGGGGTGTGGTGCCGCTCTTGTCCTTGTGCGGGCAGCCGTAGACGGCGCCGTTCAGGTGGCCCGTGAAGCGCTCGATGGTGCGCGGAGTGAAGGTGTCCTTGGCCACCACCTGCTCGCGGACATCGGGGCCGTACAGGGATGCCGTCTCGAGCCCCTTGGACCAGGCCTGCTCCTTGGCCGCCAGGTACTCACCGTCTGACATGGCCTTCCAGTGCTCGGCGTTGGCCATGAGGGTCAGGCGCAGGACGCCCTCGGACTCGGGCTCCTGACGCGCGTAGTTCTCAGGGCAGCAGATGACACCGCTGGCATGGGAGACCGCCTCAGCGGGCTCCTCGTAGACGGCGCGCTCGCCCTGACTGAAGAAGACGATCGTATCGGTCCAGCCGAGGTCCGGCGCCGGCTGGTCGAGTAGCGTGGTGCTCTCCACGAAGGTCATGCGCCCGGCGTGTTCTGGGCCGCATGTAGCGGCCACGGTCTCTTCGCAGAGTGACAGGGTCTCGACTCTGCCGGCGGATGAGATCACGCGCTCGGATCGGAGCTCGGTCCCGTCGTCCAGGCGCACACCTTGGACCCGGCCGTCTTCGTGCAGGATCTCGGCCACGCCCGCTTTCATGCGCAGCTCGCCACCCAGCTCAAGGTAGCGCGAACGTAGCGCGTCGAGCAGAGGCCGGATGCCGCCTGCGGGCCGAGCGAAGCCCTCCTCATAGAGGCTCTTCCAGAGCACGACAAAGGAGGGGAAGTCAACGTCATTGGGTGTGGGCGAGCCGTAGAAGAGAATCGGCAGGAGCAGCAGGTCCACAAGGCGTGCTTCACCGAGGTGTCGGGTCAGGTAGGCCCGGGCACTCTCCTGGCCCTCCGGCACGTCAAAGGGCAGCGCCTCCAGCTCGCGCGCCATGCCGTCGAAGGCTGCAGCCCTAGACGGGAACTGACGGGCCACCTCACTGCGCAGCAGTTCAAAGTCGTTAGCGAAGCGCAGGTCGGTATCGCCCACCACACTGCGCGAGCCGTGCTGCTCTCCGAGTCGGAGTGAGTCGTAGGGGATGCGCAGCTGCCGCAGGATGCGCGTCAGGGGGCGGCCACGGGTGCCCTTGGGGACGAAGTTCGTTAGGGCGTGCAGCCCCACGTCAAAGCGCCGGCCCTCGCGCTTGTAGTAGGAGTTCAG
Organism: Planctomycetota bacterium; assembly: GCA_012959525.1. Classification (GTDB taxonomy): domain Bacteria; phylum Planctomycetota; class UBA1135; order UBA1135. The sequence goes on along the minus strand of DUDB01000059.1, from coordinate 12,081 downwards.
GCCTCCCCAGAGGTAGTGGCGATCCAGGACCAGGACGCGCTGGTCGAACTGGGCGAGGCGGATGCCCGCCGCGAGGCCGCTCATGCCCGCCCCGATCAGGATCGTGTCGTAGGGCGTGGAGGCGGTCATCTCAGGGGGGTGGCAAGGCCCCGGGAAGTGGGGCCGGAGGGCCTCAGGCGCTGGTGGCTAGCTGGTGGTCGGCCAGGTGAGGCGCCAGGTAGTCCGCGCACCCCTGAAGGGTCGCGAGTTCTTTGTAGTCCTCTTCGGGAACCTGCACGCCGTAGCGTTTGCGAAGCTCCATTACGATGTCGAGGAAGTCCATCGAGTCCAGCTCAATCTGATCCCGCAGAGGGTCGGTCAGATTCAGGCCGCCGATCTCTTCATCGGGGGCGATGGTATGGATGATGTCCTTGACGGCCTGGACGATTTCTTCGTGGGTCATGGTGGGGGTGCGCTCTTGCGCGGGGAATAGGAGATCAGGCCATGCTCTTCACGAGCACGGCGGAGTTGATACCGAGCATCCCGAACGACAGGTTCAGGATGGTGTGAATGCCTTGTGTTTCGCGTGGCTCGCCCAGAACCAGACCGCGCAGCTCGCAGTCAGGGTCGAGGTTGTCCACGTTGATGGAGGGGTGCACGATGCCGTCCTTGAGTGAGGGCAGGTTGCCCGCCAACTCCAGCGCTCCGGCGGCGCCCATGGTGTGGCCGATGTAGCTCTTCGTGTTGTTGATCAGCGTGCTCGGTGAGTCGCCGAAGACAGCCCGCACGGCGCCACACTCCTGCACGTCGCCCTGGGGGGTGGAGGTGGCGTGGGTGTTGACCAGGTCAATCTCTCCAGGTTCCAGTCCCGCCTTGGCCACCGCCGCTCGCATGCACTCGTTCTGGCGTTCGGGCAGTGGCAGCACAAAGTCCGCGGCGTCGGAGTTCACGTGGTGTCCGACGACCTCCGCGTAGATCCGCGCACCTCGGCGCTGGGCGTCCTCCAGGCGTTCCATGGTGAACAGGCAGCCGCCCTCGCTGACCACGATGCCATTGCGGTCCTTGTCGAAGGGGCGCGAGACGCGGGTCGGGTCGGCGTGAGAGCCCAGGGCACCCTGGGCCTTGAAGCTGGCGAAGATGCCGAAGGTGTGGATGCTCTCGGAGACGCCCCCGGCCAGAGCCTGGTCCACCTCGCCCAACTGCAGCATCTGCATGCCCTGAATGACACCCAGGTTGCCCCCGGCGCAGGCTCCGCCCACACAGTAGTGGGGACCGGTGATCCCGAGGTTGAGGGTGACCTCCCCGGCGGGGTTGTTGGCCACCGTGCGCGGGTTGTGATGGTGCGACCAGAAGGAGAGGTCGAAGCCGTATTGGGCGACCTCGTGGATCTGCTGCTCCGTTTCCACGTTTCCGTGTTCGGTCGTCCCCACGTACACGCCCACCCGGGAGGGATCGACGTTCTCCATGGAGAGGCCGGCATCCTGCAAGGACTCTTGAGCGCAGTACACCGCTATGGAGCCGGCGCGCGTGCCACGGCGCAGGGACTTGCGGCTCTGGTGCCGGGCGGTGTCGAAGTGGCAGACACCGGCCACAGTGGGGCCGAAGTGGCGGATCTCGTAGGCCTCCACCCCCGACACGCCTGCAAGGAGATTCTGGCGGTACTCGTCGAGGGAGTCACCGTTGGGGCTGGTGAGCCCCACACCGGTGATGACAACGCGCGGGAGGTCAACCATGGGTGCTCTCCTCGCCGGCTTCGATCTCGCGCGGACCGACATCCTTCTTGGAGAGGATCTTTGCTGGCACGGACATGCCCACTCTAAGGGCGCGGTTGACGGCCTTGGACAGGAGGCTGGCCTCATCCCCAAGGGCGGTTCCCACGGCGTTCAGGATTAGCTGCATCATCGCCTCGCCGATCTCGCAGGAGGAGATGATGGAGCGCAGCGTGAGGACCCGCGGGTCGGCCTTGCCGTAGCGCTTCTCCACGTGGGACAGAATGCGCTCGGCTCCCGCCTTGAACTGTTCGAAGACAACCTGCTCGCGGCGGCGCAGAACCGTCGCCACGATGCTCATGGTGTTGCCGACGGCGCGGTGCAGGTGACAGTGCCTGGCGCTGTCAAAGGCCGAGGTAATGGCGCCCCACTCCGCCAGCTCGTTGACGGCCGTGCTCGTGGCCCCTTGTGAGATGGCCAGCTCCGCGGCGATCTCCTTGCTACTCAGAGGTCGGTCGCTGAGAACCAACAAGCCCCAGACACGGCCCAGGATGCGGCGGAATCCGAAGGTCTTGAAGAAGACCTCGAAGGTGGGCAGCTCCGCCCGCAGCTCCGCGTCTAGAACGGGAACGGGGAGGGCGGCCTCGACCTCGGGGTGCTCGGCGGCTTCTGCGGACTGGGCTTCGGGTGGCATGCGATGGGGGCGGGACGGAGGGGTGCGCCACGGAGTTCAGGTTTTCCTGAAATCGACGAAGGGCGTTATAGGCCTCCCAGTGGACGGCGTCCAATGTCCATGGGCAAAAGTGGGCAGGAATCCGGGCCCAGCGGATGGCCAGGCGACGGGCCAGCGGAGGCCCCTAGGCCAGGCGCTCCCGTAGCCAGGCACCCAGCGCCTGGATCTCCTCCAGGCAGACCTCGTGCTGCATCGGATACTCGTGCCACTCGACGCCGTATCCCAACCCCTCCAGACGCTCCCGAGCCGCCTGACCGAGGGCCATGGGCACCATGGGATCCATGCTGCCGTGGGCCTGGAAGATTGGAATCCCGTGGTTGGCTGGGCTGCGCTCCTCCTCCAGGTTGGCATCGCACGCGATGTAGGTGGAGAGAGCCACGATGCCCGCCAGCGCTTCCTCTGCACGCAGCCCCACGTGCAGGGCGATGGCGCCACCCTGGGAGAACCCGGCCAGCAGAATGCGGTTCGACGGAATGCCCCGCCCGCGCTCGCGATCCATCAGGAGTCCGATGCGCTCAGCTGACGCCCGCACCCCTTCCTCGTCCACGCGTCTCTCGAAGTCCATGCCGAGGATGTCGTACCAGGCGGGCATCACCATGCCACCGTTGACGGTCACGGGTATCTGCGCGGCATGGGGAAACACGAAGCGTATCCCATGACCCTCTGGCAGGCCGAGCTCTGGCACGATGGGGGGGAAGTCGTGGCCATTGGCTCCTAGCCCGTGCAACCAGATGATGGCGGCGTTGGCTTCGGCCTCTGGCTCTACTTCGACACAGTCCAGCAGTTGGGTCGTCATGGCCTCCCCACCCTACTCGGCGGAGCAGCTACTTGGCCAGTGGACCGTCGGCCTTCACGATGGCGGGCCAGTACTGTCCTTCACCCAAGCGCAGGATCTTCAACACGTATCCCATGGATGGATTGTTCATCTGCATGTAGTAGCGATAGTTGCAGGGTGCTTTGCCCCGGGTGCTGCGCAGGGCGGCTCTCTCGGTGGGGAAGATCCTCGCGCAGGGCGCCACCAGGTCGGGACCACGGCTGGCCACGTACTCGGGGCTCACCTGCCGGCCCCAGATGGAGCTAGGGAAGTCCCCGCCGCTGATCTCACGGTCGGTGATGCCGTAGGTGTCGAGCACTTCGTGCCGTGTGTAGTAGGGGATGATGCCACCCCACTCCAGAGCGATCACCGAGCCCTCGGGCAGCAGGTCATTCAAAGCCTCGCCGATGACCTGCGCCTCGTGGTGATCGAAGAACTGTTGGTCCGGCAGGATTCCCGCGCGCACGTCCTCGTAGAGGGTCAGGGCCGCAGAACCCAGCAGGATGGCCAATAGGAGGACGCTGGCCCTGCGCTTAAAGGCCAGGTGGGGCTCCAGGTGGCCCCACAGGTTCCAGGTGCCTTCCTGGGCCAGCAAAATCACCAGTGGGAGGACGTGGTAGAGGAACCGATGGTTGGGCATCCAATCGCCACCCACGAACCCGACGTAGGCCAGCTGGATGCCAACGGCCCAGAAGAGATAGCGCCCTAGGTTGGAAATCCGACTCAGGGCCAAGGGCATCATGCACAAGGCCAGGAGTAGGGCGCGGTTCTCGAAGAACTCCCATACGTAGCTCAGCCCCTTACGGATGCGGAATGGGGAGAAGTGGATCTTGGCATGGAACGAGTTGGGGAGCGCCGTGGGGTAGGTGGACAGGCGCCAGGCGTTGTACGCCAGCAGTCCGACGGCCACCGCGACGAGGGGCACGAGCAGCCCGCGCCAGCCGCGCTTCACGAACAGGGGAAAGCCCGCGAGGATGCCCGCCAGGATGAACCCATCGAAGCGCGTGAGGGAGAGTGCCAACAAGCTGAACACCAAGAGCACTCGACCGCCGGTCCTATCTTGGGCCTGCTGGTGCAGAAGATAGAACGAGAGCGTGGCGAAGAATGAGAAGGCCGTGCTCTCCATGCCCGTCATCGGGTACGCGACGAAGGCGATCTGCAGTGCCAGAAGGGCCGGGGCGACCAGGGCCTTGGCTGCGCTGCCCAGAGACGCGCGGCCCAAGCGGTAGACGAGTACCAGGGTCAGGGCCTGGGCCACAAGGCTCACGCCCTGGGTGAAGACGATCGGTTCGACGTTCAGCTTGAGGCCCAGCCACGCGACGATGCACCAGAGGAAGTTGGTGTAGCCCTCCACGGGGTCGCCGGGGTTGAAGACCAGGCCGTGGCCCTCGAACAGGTGGCGCGCATAGCGGAAGGAGATGAACGAGTCGTCGATCCACTGGGTCTGGCCCAGGACGCACACCGATACGCACAGCGCGCCCAGAACGATGGCCGCGAGGGTCAGGCGCGTCCAGGTTGGGTCGGGGGCTTGGTCGGGTGAGGTAGAGGGCACGGGGAGGCGGGTGGAGAGGGAGAGGGGGGCGCTGGCGTACGTTCCCTTATCGGCCTTCGGAGCCCTTCCCTGGCATCTCGCCCGGATTCTTCAGCCAGTTCGGCGGGGAGTCTCCCGGCAGGCGCACCACCTCCATCAGGGTGGCGATGTACTCGTCGTTCTCACCGGCGCTGAAGGGGCTGTAGAACTCCCAGACGGTCTCCCCCTCTGGGGTGACCTCCAGGGCGCGGCCGTAGTCGGACTCGGTGATCAGGGTGTTGCCGTTGGGCAGGCGCTGGGCCAATCCGCAGGTCTCGGAATAGAAGGGATCGGACTCGGGGCCGCGATAGACCAGCGTTTCTTCACCGCTGGTCGGGTTGATTTCCACGATGGCGGATGCTTCCAGCGGCGGATTGTTGTCAAAGACCAGGATGCGGCCGTTTTCCAGAACCGAGGGGTCATGTTGGAAGCGGTAGGACCCCGTGTGGGCCCAGACGATCTTCTCCTGCCCTGGATCGAGTACCGCGACCATGTGAGGCATGCGCATGGAGACCAGGAGGTTCCCGGCCTTAAAGGCCGGGTTCGCGTCGGCCAGGGAGCCGTCCAGCAGTTCGACGGAGTTGGTGTGCAGCAGGATGCCCTCGCGCCAGATCTTGCGGTCCCACATGTCGCTGTACGGGGAGTTCTCCAGGGCTTCCACCACGGAGATGCGCTGCACCTGCTTGCCTCGTGCATCGAGCAGGACGAGAAAGTCCTCAAGCACTGGGCGGCGCTTGTGCAGTCGCGCAATCACGTGCGCTTCGCGCGTCAGGACCCAGACACGTCCGTCCGGCAGGGGAGCCATGTCGTGGTGCGCGCGTTCGGTGCTGGCCCACATCAACCTGGAGTCCTTGTCGATCTTGATGATCCCCAGACCCTCGAAGATGGCGAGCAGGTCACCATTGTCGAACAGATGGGTTCGTCGCCAGAAGGAGCGGTGGTTGTGCTTGCCGGGGAAGTTGGGGAAGGCCGCATCGAAGGGCAGTGCCCAGGTGTGCAGGACCTTGCCCTGCATGTCCATGAGCTGGGCCTGGGCGGCGTGGGCCGAGTTGACGAGGTTCAGGCCGGGCGCGGTGCTCTCGGGGATGGGGCGTGTGACCCCCCGCGGCACATCGGTGGCGTGCTTGCCGTCGGCGTACCCGAGGCCCTCCAGGGCCTCGATCTCCTCCCGCTGTTCTTCCGTCAGGCCCTCGTCGAAGCGATGGGTGCGGTAGGTGTGCCAGCGCCCCTCACCGGGCCCACCGCGCTTGGGCAGCGGGTCGGAGGTGCCTCTGGCTTCATTCCCACCACACCCGAAGCAAAGGGCCAGGGCGGCGAGTAGAGCGACGTTGGCGGGCAAGTGGGGTTGGGACCACATGAATTCACTCTACCGTGTCACCAGGGGTGCCGGGACGATTGCCCGCCCGAGAATGCCACGGATTCCCATGCCGGCCTGAGGTAGGGTGAACCTAGCGCAGGTGGCACGCCACGCTCCCTCGCCTGCCAGATCCCTCGTTCCATGTCCGCCCCCAACCTCGCACAACGCCTTGGCGTGGCAGCCCTCTCCGCCCTCGTGGCGGGAGCCGGTGCCTGGTGGTACCTGGAGAATGTGAGAGAGGAGGCGTCCACCATCGAATTCGTGGACGATGGATCGGAGTTCCGGGCCGCGCTGGAGGCCCGCGGTCAATCGGGCGAGGAGGCTGTTTCATTCGAGAGTCCCGCAGAGCTCGGGCGCGACTTTGCGCGCCGCTTGAATGAGGACCTGACCCACAAGGACCTCCTCATCCTCTTTCCCCAACTCAAGAGGAAGAAGGTGAACAAGATGCCGGGGGTCCACTACACCCTGATTCCCGACAAGCGCTGGCCGCGCAAATTCGCCGAGCACCCTGAAGGTGAGTTTTTGCGCCGCACGAACTCCCTGGGGATCCGGGAGGACGAGAGCCCGAGCGAGACGCCCGTTGACCAGTGCGTACTCGTCATGGGGGATTCTCATGCGGAGGGTGTCTGCTCCAACTCCGAGACCGTGGCCAACCAGTTGGAGGCGCGCCTGCGAGGGGATCAACCGGGGAAGAGTGTGGAAGTCTGGAATCTCGCCATCAGCGGCTATGGGGGCGCCAACTATTTGGGAACCCTCACGGCCTACGGCCACCTCAAACCCCAGGACGTGGTCCTCGTGTTCTATGGCGGCAACGACTTTCGGGACTCCCTTGGGCCCTGGCGTTACATCTACCGGATCCGGGGTGGGCCACCCGTTTCACCGGAGTTCATCACGCCCCTGCGCAACGACGGCAACCACGGCACGGCGATGCTCGGCCAGGAGATCCACCAAGCGCTGACCTTCTTGAAGTACCCGGAGGCGGGCCGGGACGCCGTGCGTCTGACCATCGCTTGCGGGCTGGAGCTCGATCGGCAGTGCCGGGAGCGTGGAGCGCGTTTTCTGTTTGTCTATCTGCCTCCTCCCTCTGTGGGGCAGCCTGAACACTTTCGCGCTCCTCTCGAGCAGGCCATGGTCAAGATCAAGTCGGAGCCGAGAGGGCTCGACATCTGCCGGGAGTTGGCCGACGACACGCTCGCAGCCCTGGAGGCCGCGGGGGTGGCCACCCTGGATCTGCGCCCGACCTTTGCGTCTCATCCCGAGCGGCTCTATTGGAGCACCGAGCTGCACCTGAACGTGCGCGGGCACGCTCTTGTGGCGGAACGGATCCACACGGTTTTCTACGGGTCCACCGACGAGCCGCGCTGAGTTGTCCAGTGCTCAGGATCGGGCGCTGCAGTTCGAGAATGCCCCGGATTCCGTGGCCCGCTTGGAGTAGGGTGCAGTGCGTGGGTACTTCCTACCTCCTTCCCCTTGGCCTTGCTCTTGTCTGCACGGCTTGCGTTCGGGGTCCGGTTGATCCTGTGGGCCCACCGAGCGTGGTGCTCTTCGTGGCCGATGACCAGGGCCTGTTCATGGGGGCCTACGGCCAGTCCTCGGTCACGACGCCCCATCTGGATCGTCTGGCCAGCGAGGGCCTGCGTTTCGACGGGGCCTATGCGGTTACCGCGGTCTGCACGCCATCTCGCGCGGCGCTCTACACGGGGCGCTTCCCGGCCGGCAACGGCTGCGACGGGTTCGGTCCGATCCGCGAGGGCGTTTCCATCTGGGGGGATCTCCTGGGCCCCGCCGGCTACCGCACGGGCCTGATCGGCAAGCTCGGAGGCAAGCCGCTCGAGCGCTTCAAGTTTGACTTCTTCGCGCGCAACCTGCCCGCCCACCCGGGCGCGCGTTCGGTGGACTGGTACGTGGAGCAGCTGGAGGCGTTCCTGTCCGTCGACGACCCGCGCCCCTTCTGTCTCGTGGTGAACCTGCGCGATGCCCACTACCCTTTCCCCACCGATGGCGCGCCCACGGGCAGGTCGGAGGGTCCCGAGCCGCCCCACGATCCGGCCCGGGTGACCCTGCCCGGATTCCTGCCCGACCTGCCTGCCGTGCGGCAGGAGTTCGCGCGTTTCCACGATTCCCTGCGACGGCTGGACGTGACGGTGGGGCTGATGCTCGAGGTGTTGGACGAGCGGGTGCCGGCCGAGGAGCTCCTCGTGGTGCACACCACCGACCACGGCATTCCGTTCCCCTTCGCCAAGACCACTCTCTACGAGGCGGGCATCCGGGTCTCGCTCGTGGCCCGCTGGCCGGGGACGATTGCAGCGGGCGGTGCGACCCCGGCCCTGACGAGCCTGGCGGATCTGTTGCCGACCCTGCTGGAGCTTGCCGGGGCGCCCGTGCCGGAGGCCATGGACGGCCGCTCCCTGGCTCGGGTCCTGCGCGGGGAGACCGACGAGCACCATGCGGCGGTGTTCGGCTCGCACACCCATCACCGTCAGGAGCCGATGGTCCCCAGCCGTTCGATCCGGGTGGGCGACTGGAAGTACATTCGCAACTACCGCCCCGATGCGGTGTTCAAGAACGCGGTCATGATGACCTCGGCTTCGTGGGGAGCGATCAAGGCCGAGGCGCAGACCGATTCCGATCTGGCGCAGCGCGTGGCCAACCTGGAGCGCCGACCGCCCGAGGAGCTCTTCAATCTCGCCGACGATCCGTGGGAGTTGACCAACCTGGCCGGCAAGCCCGAGGCCTCGAGCGAGTTGGAGGACCTCCGTCGTCAGCTGGACGCGTTCTTGGAACGGCAGGCCGATCCGTTGCTCGACGGGTAGGGGGCCGCGCTACTAGGAGTCCAGGGACTGGCTCATGACTAGCTCACCTTCTTCGTTCTCGCCCGTGTAGCTGAATCCCAGGGACTCGTAGAACGGACCGGGGTGTCCGGGTTTGTCGACGTGGCAGAGCTTGACGGTATCGACTCCCTCCATCCCCTGCGCGTGTTTGAGGATGGCGCCGACCGCCTGTTGTCCGAACCCCTTGCGCTGGTGCTGGGCGCCGATCATGAAGCGCCAGATCCAGACCACGCCTTTGTGGACGTCCTCGACACTCAACATGACGAAGCCCACCGCCAGATCCCCGGCAAATAGTCCCAGCGGGCGGGCTTCCTCGTGGAAGTGGGCCTGGGCGAGGGAGGCTGTATTCTCCGCCACGAATTCCGTCTGTCCTTCGCCCAGCTTCAGGCCGAAGGCCATGGCGTAGTTCTCCCGCGTCCACTCCCGCAGTTCTACCGCTGGCAGGTCGTCGGGGTAGCCATCAGGCAGGGGCGCGGGGGTCTTGGCCATGGAGGGCAGTCTACTTGCTGGTGCGTCTGATACGTCGAGTGTCTGGGCGGCACGCTGCCAAGTTCACTCTGCTGCCAGGACCAACCCGCCATTCTTGACCGCGAACCGTGCCTGTTGCGGTGTCAGTCCCTCCGGTGCCAGGCAGGTCGTGAGGTCGCCGTGGCTGCGGCGGAAGTCATGGCTCTCGACGACCTCCTGCCCATCACGAAACACTAACAGCACCACGCTGTCGGACAGCTCGATCTCGGTATCCAGCCCCGCCCAGGTGCCAGCTTCCAGCTCTCCATCGACGATGTCCCGGTCCGAGTAGGGACCAAAGATGTGCACCCTGTCCCAATCGAACTGCGCGTGGTCCGCGAGGGAGATCGCCTGCTCCGGGCTCTTCTTGATGGCCTTCTTGAGTGAGCTGGCCCATGCGGGTTCGAGGTTGAGAACACCCGTCAGTGCCAGTGTCACAACGATGACAAGCAGCCAAGTCCGCCAGCGCCCGCCGCGGGCGCCGACATTGACTTCAAAGGGTCCGATGTTGGCCATGGTGCTAGCTTGCCATGGGGCAACGTGGCGAGCAACTTGGGAGAGAGTGACCACTCATGACCGCAGTGGTGGCGTGTCAGTGCCAGGCGTGAGAGGGCATTCTCATAATGGTGGGAGTTTGGTTGAAGGTTGTGCGGCCTCCGCACAGGCACGCCCCAATTTAGTGTTGCGGTCGGGGATGGTTATGCGAGCATGGGGGTGGAGACCGCGCTGAGGCTAGGGTCTCACTTTGATTCCAAGCACTCTGCAGTTCGAATTGTGAATATGCACCTCTTCCCTATTTAGCCTCCAAGGCCAGCATGAAATTGTCCTTCCGTCTCCTGAATCAAGTACCGCTGCTCGTGCTCTCGGTTCTTTTGGCGGCCGACGATTGTGAGGCTCAAGTCACCTGGTTGGAGAATCCTCAAAACGGTAATTGGTATGCAATGACTTCGCCCTTGAGCTGGCCGGATGCGGAGCTCCAGGCAGAGGGTTGGGGCGGTTACTTGACGGCGGTTCGTAATCAATCCGAAAACGATTGGCTTCTGAGCAATCTTGCACAGGGGGAGTCCGTATGGATCGGGTACACCGATCAGGCTCAGGAGGGTGTCTTCAGTTGGGTCAGCGGGGATTCTGTGTCTTTCGAACTCTGGGCAAGTGGTCAACCGGATGACTTCCTTGGGGCCGACTGGGCGGTGTTGGACGACACTTCGGGGCTGTGGCTCGATGAACCTTACTTGCCTCAGCGTCCGGGTGTGGTCGAACTGGTATCAGATGATTGTGACGGGAATGGTGTGCCGGACGTTTGGGAGCTTGCACAAGGAACAGCATCTGACTGTAACGGCAACGGTATTCTGGACGTTTGTGATGTCATCAATGGGACGAGCACGGACTGCGACGGCAATGGGCGACCCGATGAGTGCGATCTGATTGATGATCCCGGCCTTGATTGCAATGGCAACGGCATTTTGGACGTATGTGATGTCATCAATGGGACGAGCACGGACTGTAATGGAAATGGCATTCCTGACGGGTGTGACTCGATTGGCGTCTCCATTTGCCCGGGAGTCCCCAGTTCTTCGGGCCAGCCAGCCGTCCTTACTGTTTCGGGGTGCCGAGAGAACGGCGTTCCCACTGAATTGACCCTCACCGTGACGGGCTTGCCAACCATCAAGCGCGGTCTCTTCATGATGTCTGCTCCCGAGGGGCATCGCCTGAAACACCTGGGCCTTCAAGGTGAGTGGTGTGTAGGGCGACCAATTATCCTGGGGACTGCCTCTGCGGGGACGACAGGCACCGCACAGCTTACGCTAGACATGACGGTCCCTTTCTTGGGCGGCTCCGTCTCCGTCGGGGAGGTACGCAAGTTCCAGTTCTTGTACAGCGACCAACTGAACAACTGGGCACCCTATGTCTCCAATGCGGTCTCGCTTGATTTTTTGGGGGGGCCGTTCCCGATCTACAAGCCGACAAATAACGATATTCCGGTGCCCAACGACTGGCTATTCGGGGACACTACCGATTTGACACTGAGCATTCCCGTCGTGGATCCTTCGGATGGTTCCGATCCGCTTGTAGCGATGAACGGCCAGGACGGTTGGTCCGTGGGGGCCCCCTTCCCCGTGGCCTTCAGTGGCGCGATCGACCTGGCAAGTGCCATC
>DUDB01000059.1:0-308 GCA_012959525.1 Planctomycetota bacterium | reverse complement strand
CCGCAGCAGACTTCATGACAGCCTTCGCCGGTTGGGATAGCACGGGCTCCACGATGGAGATCCGTCCCACGAAGCCTCTAGCTCCGCAGACCACCTACATGGTCGTGTTGACGGATGGGATAACGGACGGCGCCGGTTCTTCCATCACCACCGATGATGAATATGCCCTGCTCAGTTCTCCGGTGCTCTTGCCGCCAAACGACCCCCTTTTTAGGCTGCAGATCTTGGTGCATTCAATGGAGGACGCTGCCGAAGCCGCCGGTGTGGACCGGGAGTCCATCGCCATGGCCTATCACTTCACGACCCAG
>DUDB01000058.1 GCA_012959525.1 Planctomycetota bacterium | reverse complement strand
CCCGTTGAGGCATCACTGAACGCAACGACAAGCGGGGCATCCCCGGAGGTCGGGGTTCCCGAGAAGTCCGCCGTGGGCGGCGGCTCGTTCACGGTGATGTAGCCCACCTTGGTGGCCGTGTCCGTACCGCCGGCACCCGTCACCGTTAGCGCCACTGTGTAGGTGCCCGCCACGGAGTAGGTGTGGCTCGGGTTCTGGGCGGAGGAGCTGCCTCCATCACCAAAGTCCCAAGACCAACCTGTCACGTCGCCCGTCGATAGGTCGCTGAAAGCGACGGTCAGAGGCGCCGTTCCCGACGTCGGTGTACCGGAAAACTCTGCCGTAGGCCCTACGGGCCCCGTGCTCGCCATGGCGAAGTTGTCCACATACCCTACCGAGGACTGAATACTGTCCACTGCGTTGCCCACTTGAGCCGTGAGGGTGAAGGTCGTGGACGTGGTGGACGAGGGGAAGATCGCGAGCAGGTCGATACTCACGTTCGACACCGCCGTCATCGCATACCCGTGGATCGCTGAGGTGCCCACGGTCGGCGTGGTCGTGTCCGCGAAGTACAGGTTGTACCAGGTGGATCCGTCTGAGACGTCCACACTCATCCAGTCGTTGAAGGTCGAATTAGCCGTCTCGTTGCGCAGGAACGCCGCGTCAAACGACAGGAGGGTCACGCTCGTCCCATAGCTGAATGACTGCGAGATACCGGCACCGCCTGCGGGCGGATTGGTGACGCCGCCGGGATTGGAGGGAGGCGTGGCGTTGTTTGTTCCTGCGGCTGACAGGTCGGCCCAGTTGGTACCGTCCGAGGGCAGTCCACCATCGCTGGTGGTCGCGGTCCCAGGAGCAATTACGTGTCCGGTGCCGAAGTCCACAGCCCAGGGTGAGGCGGGAGCCGAACCCTGCGTCTGGCCCTCAAAGCTGCCATCCTGGATGCCCGGTGGCGGTGGATCAGAAACTGTGATGTAGCCCACCTTGGTCTCGTTGTCCGATCCCGTAGGTGTGACGATGTCGAGGCTGACCGTGTACGAACCGGCGGCGGTGTAGACGTGGCTCGGGTTCTGGGTGCTCGACGTCGAGCCATCTCCGAAGTCCCAGGCCCAGCTTGTGGGACTGCCTGTGGAGAGGTCCGTGAACGCCACCGTGAGTGGGTGGTCGCCGCTCTGGGGCGAACCCGTGAAAGCCGCCGTGGACACGGGCGGGCCCGAGGAGCCGTTGTAGATCAGGAGGGCGAAGTCCTGGTCCGTGGAATCACCATTGCCAGGCAGGCCATCACCGCCGATGGACGCTCCGGTGACGGTAACCGTGAACGAACCGGAGGCACCCGCGGGCAAGAACACGAGCTCGGTGTTGTTGCGGATGTCCGCCGATCCTCCAGTAGTGGAGTTCTGCCCGGAGAAGACGTTGCCGAGGTAGGTGCTGCCACCCACCGTGACCATCAAGTTCAGATCGTTGACGTAAGGAGCGCCAGAAGTGGGTCCCGCAGGATCAGTCCAGACGAGTGCCACACGGAATGGCGCCGAAGGATTGTCCACGTTGCCCGTGACCTGATAGCTCTGCCCACTCGCCGTCAGCAATTGACCTTGGTCCTCGCGAATACTAGCCACGCCATCGAATGCGCGGCCCAGATCCATCAGACCCGACCCCTGGGAGTTACTGGGAAGAGTGTCATTGGCGCCGACGCCCGTCATGAACTCGGCAGTCGTCACCAAGGTGGCCTTGAGCATGGCAGGACTGGGAGCGCTCAGCCCCTGATTGAGGAACCACTGGTAGACCAGGGCCGCCCCACCCGCAGCTGCTGGACAGGAGTGGCTCGTACCCGATGACCAACCGTAGAGGGTCTGCCCTGAAGGCCAGTACTGGTTGCAGACGCTGGAGCCGTTGTAGTTGCTCTGGGGTACACCAGCCTGAATATGGGTGCCGGGGGCCGTTAGCTCGGGCTTCCAGCGACCATCACCTCCAGAACTGTTGACTGGACCGCGACTCGAGAAGCTGATGATGTCGTTGAGGCTGTTGGCCCCACTGTTGCCGATGCCACAGCCATCGCTGCCCGTCTGCCGGACGTTCTCCCCTGCCGCCAATGTGAGGATGTTCTTGGCCGTACCGGGCGTGGAGACGGTGTTGGATCCCGAACCACTGTTGCCCGCCGCGAAGACGACGAAGTACTCCTGATTGCCCGCGGTTCCACTACGAGCATCCCGCGTGATGATGTCGAACTCCTGCGCGTTTGAGTCATAATCCGGGATGGGCTGCCCACCACTCGTGAAGCCCCAGGAGTTGCTGCTGATGCGCGCACCCAAGCCGTAGGCCTGGTCCTCATAGGAGGTGGGGTTCACTCCACCCGGACCGAAGATTGCAGTCGACCCCACCCGCGCCCAAGGCGCGATGCCCAGTCCGTAGTTGTACCCCGATCCGTCTTCAAACGCCGAGCCTGTGCCATTATTGAAGCCACCGACGATGTGAGCGTTCAAGAACCCGTGCCCACCTTGGCTGCCGGTCTGCCCGGACGGATTGAGCTCATAAGGAACGCGGGAACTGGGGAGGTCGGCATGACCGCTCAGAGAAGTTGCATCGTCCACGACATTGACTGAGAACGTCCCGAACTGGCTGCTTCCAAATCCCTGAGAACTCAACCACGAAAGGTACCCGGGTCCGGTGGGTGAATTACCCGAGACGTTCCCGGCGACAATCTGTCCCTGGGCCTCATCAAACCCCTCGAGGTCGCCCATGGGCTCGATTTGAAATACCCGCGGGTGAACGGCAAGAGTCTGAAAGAAGAGGGGGTGCAGGTAGGCGCGGACGTTGACGTAGGGCCCGACGACGCGAGCAGACTGCACGTCCGTGAGCATGGTGCCCAGCTCCGCAAGCGCGGCCCGAATGCCATCCCCATCCACAAGCTGAACGGTGACGCGCATGGGTTCGGTGACTTGCATGGCCAAGGCACGCCGCAGGACAGGATGAAGCTTGAAAGCCGGTTCATAGGCGGACACAAACTGGACGTCCGGCGATGACAGGGCGTAGGTCTCGAAGGCATATACCTGATCGGCGGGCAAGTCGATCACGTACGCGTTCATGGGCAAGTACTGACGGAAACCGACCTGGAAGGTGTCGAGCTCCTGAACCCACTCATCCCGCACGGGGCCGGCAAACTGAACGATGTAGAGGCCTGCCTGAGGGTCCAAACCTCGCCCGCTCTCGTCTCCAAAACGCTCCGCAGGATCGAGCCTGGAAAAAACGTCCTGAGGCCGCTGCCCATTGAGCAAGAACCCATTAAGGACCATCAGGTCGAGCTCGTCCCGGAACCGGTACCCACTCGCTTCGAGCGCCTCACGCCCTCCTTCCACCCGCTCCTCATCCACAACGGCAACGGCGAAAGCGCCATAGTCCAAGGTCCGCAGCAGTGCTCCGCTAGCTTCGATTTCTGATAGCACGGCGTGCTCATCTGCCCGCACCCACACCTTGTGCAGAGGTCCAGGTCCAAACCAATGGTCGGGCAGAGTCGCATCGCCCTGAAGGACTGCAGACTGCATGGCATCCTGCACCAAACGGGTCATCCAACGCGCAAGTCCAGAAGTCAATTCAGAGTTGCCCCCATGGGTAGCACCTCGGGTCGGCGCGGCACTTGTTGAACTGAAACCAAGAGTGACCACTAGCGCGAAGAGGGCGAAGAATCGGCCGTGAGTCATCATTTGCTCCTAAGACTTACGAGAAGGTGGGACTGTACTTGGAGTCTAGGCACGAGCTGAAGTAGCCGCCACAAGTCGTTGATCGGTCAGAGAGCTATGTCGACGGCCACGTTCAGAACTCGATGAGCATTCTCGCAGGGTCGCTTGCGCACCCAAAAAGGTTCCCTCCCGAATGCAATTCACCCAAGAGAGCGCGAACCGTCAAGAAACGCCTCCGTTAGGGCATAATTCAACGCCCACACTGACTACGAGGGGTATCCCCTACACGAATTTCCAACGTCCTCGGGCAGAAGAGGGTCGCGAGAATCGAGCGGCACTATTTACCGAGCATGCAGTTTTCTGGCGGCTCGTAGGGCACGTGGTTCTCATTGGCTAGACCCCAGCGATAGCCCGCGGCCACAAGCTTGGCGACTGCTTCATCAACGCTTGCACCGTTGAGGTGCTGCTGCACCGCGATGGCATGCTCGAGAGCGCTGCGGTCAAGTTCTGTTCGGCCCCACCAGAAGCACACCCTCTCAACTTCGGCCGCTCCCGCAGCAAGCAGCTGCACGGCAGCCACCAGTCCCTTATTCCCTCCAAACGCGCCGCACCCCCAGTAGCCGGTGTGCAACGTCACATGTTCAGATCGCAGAACGAGAGCTCGGAAACCCGTGTACGCGGTCTGCAGCAGGCCCTGGACTTGGCCGGACGTGTAGGCCCCACTCTCCGGAGAGAGTGCGGCTAAAGCGATGATGTTGGAGAGAGTGGGAGGATCAACCCGGGTGGTCGCGTCAAGAACCACATGCTCAGGAGCACACGCAAAGTTGTCCCCATACAAGTGAGTGGTGTCCACAACGCACCGGCGGGGTGCTCCCTGAACTAAAACCGGTGTCGCCATTCCACCCTCACGGGTGTAGCGGGTCAGTCCCTCTTGATCATGCTCGCGCGACTCTATGGCACGACCCAGAGAAGCCAAGCAGGGGTGTTCAGTGATCTGCAGCTCATCCTGCGCCATTAATGGACCCTCCCCGTAACCGAACAGATAGGGGTCAGCGAAGTTCATGTGCCAGTGAACCCTTTCGTCTTCCTCGGCGACCGGCGCATAGATGAAGAACCCCTCCCTGGAATCCACATCGCAATCTGAAAGGGCGTCGGGCAACTCCCCTCCTGCCCAGCGGGAAACGAGGAGACGACCCTCATGACTTGCGCCGGGTGGCGTGGCAACGGAAGCGATGGCTCGCTTGTTACTGTTGGCCCACTGAGGTGGGTGACGAGCGGCAAGGTCGTCCAGCAGCCAGGAGTGCTCACCCAACAGGCGCGGTTCTCGATCGGAAGGGCGGCTCATGCCCAAAATACTAGCAGAGGAACGGAAGTGTCCCTGTTCCGATAGCCTCTAGAAGACTTCAGCGTTGTCTGCGCTGGGCACCAAGAAGAACCGTCCAACGGCTACGTCAAAGTGCTCGCCACCCTTGCGTTCGAAGGTGAAGCAGCCCTCCATCGTCCCCCACTCGGTCTTGAGGGGGCAGTAGCTGGTGTACTCGAAGCTCATGCCAGACTCGAAAGTGGGCTGATATCCGACGACACCATCGCCACTCACTGTCTCCGTGTTGTTATTCGCGTCGCGGATTTCCCAGCGGCGGCGAAGTAGCTGCACCGTGTCTTCGCCCTCGTTGGTTATGCGTATCCGATAGGCGTAGAAGTGATGAGGGCGATCCGGGTCGGAACGCTCAGGGTCTAACTGGGCGGCGGCTTCTACACGCACACCCAGGGTTGTGGTGTTCGAATTAGGAGACTGTCCCATAAGGACCTAGGATAGCCTGACTGGTGAGGGCGCGACAGCAGCGAATTTCCAACCCATGCTCCAAATCATCGCAAGAGCCGTACCCCGCCCCCGTTGGGCCCTCGTCATGCTGGGCCTCCTGGGTGCCTGCAGTCTGCCCGGAGGCAAGAACTACTCCGGATCGGTGCCACCGCATGAAGATGCCGCACTCGATGCTTTCTTGGCCGAGACCCGATTGGCAGAAGCAGACCGCGTACGGCTCGCAGCCCTCATGGGTAGCGTCAAGGGCCACGGTCTGTCCTGGGTCACCGCCGACGCCAAGTGGCTTCAGCTCGACCTCGATCAACGCAAGTGGGAGCTGCGGCATCTACACACTCGGTTCGGGTCAAGCTCTCTAAGCCCCGATCGGGCACTGCTCTTCGAATCAGCGCGGTTTCAACTCTTGGTGGAGCGCGCTTCCCTGGACTGGCGTGGCCGCGATGTCCTCTGGCCGGAACGAGGAGAGGCATCTTCAGAGGACTGGCTCCTGGGAGATGCCGCGCCGGTTGAACTGGAAGAGCAATCCCCGCTCGGAGACGGAACCCTCCTGACGGCGTGGTTTGAGCGGGTGCAGGCTCAAGGCAACTACCTCGTGGCTCTGGATCGCGAGCTTGCTGCACGGCAGGAAGAGGGCTTGCCGCCTGCGGCCCATGGTGTCGCGAGGGCCTTGGACCAATTACGCACCGCCCGGGAATCCCAGCTACCACAATGGCTGGCTCTACTCTCCAAGCGTCTTATGGAGGAGACCGACCTCTCTGAGATCGAGAGTGCCCAGTGGCGCGCAAGAGGGGCCGAGGTGCTGCAGGTGGCCCTCGGGGATCGACTCGACATGTTGGATGAGAGGCTCGCTCAAATCGCCAAGCACGCCCCCGAGGGCTCCCTTGCCGGAAGCAACCGCGACCAGGGCTACTACCGGCACCTGCTGCTGACAGCAACGAGCCTCTCCGTCCCCCCTCTGGAATCTCATGCTCGGCATGAAGAGGCGGTGCAGGCCATTCTCGAGCAAATCCTGGCCAACATCGATCAAGATGGCTCCTCAAGTACCCTGAGTGAGTACCTCGCAACCAACGCCCCAACCTCTTCGGAGCGAGAATCCAGTTCCGGCTCATCCTTTTTAGCCTGGTTCGATGGTTGGACCCTCTACCAGTCCGCGCGCGGCGATGACCTTTCCGATCTCGTCCTTCGACTCAACGCCTACGCCCTCTCCGTGACGGACACCGGTATCCACGCCAAAGGTTGGACACGTGATGAGGCTTCGAAGTACCTGAGAGACTCCACGTCCATGGGCCGGGAAGCCGCATCCCAGGCCATTGACGACATCCTCCTCTACCCGGGTCGCGCCGTAGGCGCACCCGTCGGATACGAACAGTTTCTCTCCATCCGGGCCCGATGCGAACGACGGTGGGGCCCCCAGTTCGACGATGGGCCCCTGCATGAGTTGATCCAAGCCTCGGGCCCGGCCCCCCTGGAATCTCTTCGCATGCGGATTGTGCAGTGGATGAAGACGAGGTGATGGTCGACACAGGAGAGGAGCTAGCCTGGCGCAGGGTGCGTTGGTGCCTCTGGGGCCTGGCCGCGATCCTGGCGGCCTGGAGTTGGCGTCGCTGGCCCGACGTACAGGTGGACTTCGGTCGAGAGCTGTACGTGCCTTGGCGGCTGACCCTGGGCGATGCTCTGCACCGTGACGTGGCCTGGTTCAACGGCCCGCTCTCCGCTTGGTGGAATGCCCTGTGGTTCAAGCTTGTGGGTACTTCGCTGACGACCCTGATCACGGTCAACCTCGCGCTGCTCATTCTGACCTTGGAGTTGTTCACCGACAGTATTCGCCGCTGGGCAGGAAACGCGGCGGCGGCCGCTGGCGGTGCCTTGTTCCTGTGCATTTTCGCCTTCGGACGCTACGCATCCATCGGCAACTACAACTTCGTCACGCCCTATTCCCACGAGTTGACCCATGGCTTGATCCTGTCCCTCGGGGCCTTGCGGCTGTTGAGCCGCGGCCAATCAAGACTCTCGACCTTGTGGGCGGGAGTACTCCTGGGCCTGGTCCTCTTGACGAAGGCTGAAGTCGCCCTCGCAGCCAGCGCAGCCACCATCGCCCGCCTGTTCGCAGCACCGGTTGGTGGTCGGCGGATACTCTTTGGAGTCGGCATCGCCATCCCGATTGCGTTGGCCTTTGGGATCTTGTCCTACACACTTGGCGCGCAGGACGCCCCCATTGCCCTGTTGGGTGGATGGGCTCATCTCGGCAACGCATCCATACGCGAACTGCCTTTCTACAGGGCCATTCTTGGGAGTGACGACCCATGGGGAAACCTCACCAATATGGTCCGCTGGGCGGTGGGATACCTGACCGTGTACGGAGTACTCGTTGCCATCTGTATGCGAGGGTCGGGGTCTGCATTGCGGACACTTGCGGCCCGTGCAGGCGGCGTCTGCCTGGGCCTCATCATCATGGGCCAAACTGAGGGCCAATGGCGTCACCTTGCGAGCCCCTTCCCGATCCTGCTCTTGGTTGTCCTTGCCTTTCAGGTTCGTGCACTCCAGAGAGCACGCGGACACCCGGACGAGCCGACAAGGGCGGCTGATGCCCTGGCTCTGTGCATCTTCGCCTTCCTATTGATGGGCAAGATGATCCTGAACCCCCAACTGAGGCACTACGGCTTCGTGTTGGCCCTACCCGCAGCGGTGGTTCTGACTGCCGTGGCGGTTGGATGCATCCCGCGCTGGTTGATCGCGCGGGGGAGGCCGGGCGAGTTTCTCCGGGCAACGAGCCTGGGAGGCTTGGCGATGATCATGCTGATCCACCTGGGTGAATCCCACGCCTGGTACCACCGACGCCTATTCAAGAGTTGGCCAGCAACCGCGGAGCATGAAGTCGGGACGGGAGGGGACGTGATTCGTGCGCGATGGCGGGGTGAGGAAATGGCCGGCGCCCTGGCAGACCTACAGCAGCGCCTGGGTCCAGAAGACACACTGCTCGTCCTGCCCGAGGGGGTCATGCTCAACTACCTCCTGCGCCGACGCTCTCCCACGCGACACGTGAACTTCATGCCGCCCGAGCTGTTGATCTGGGGTGAGGCGGCGATCCTCGCGGAACTGAAGCAATCTCCCCCCGATGTGGTGGCCATCGTGCACAAAGACACTAGCGAGTACGGGGCGGCGCGCTTTGGATGGGACTACGGTCAGCAGATCTGGAATTGGGTCGATGACTCCTATGAGCGCAAGGCCGTGTACGGGGCAATCCCGCTAGTGAGTTCACGCTTCGGTGTCGCCATCATGGAACCCAAGTAGCCATCCGCTGAATCCGGCATGACCTGCTAGGCTCTTGGAGGCCAAGGCCACCTGAACCATGAGCAATGCGACCGAGCCCCAAACCCTTGACGGTCTACGCAGTGCCTTGCAGGCAATGCTCAACTGCATCCAGCGGGTCAGTCGACCCAGATGGTTCTTGCTCTCGGGACTGGCCTACCAATCCGTGGTCTTGGGGGGCACCTTTGGGGTCATCGTCTTCGCCCCGGTGATGGACCTAGCCCTTCCAGGGCTCGGGCGTGCCATCTTGGAGAAGATGGGCGGGCCGCTACAGGCCGTACCGGTGGTGGATTCCCTATTCGATCAGGTGTTGGAAATGGGATCCGTATCCGGCGTTCTCTTCGTGCCCTTCGCACTCGTACTGTTCCGTTTGGCTGCCGGTCTGGGGGCCCTATCTTCACAGGATCACTGGGACGAAGCGCGGGGGAATCGTCCCATGCCCACCCTACGGGCGGCGTGGAAGGCGGGGCGAGGGTTTTCGCGTGCGGGCTTGGGAATGTGGTTGCTGTTTCCCCTGATGATGTTCACCGCCACTGTGTTGTTCGTTGGGCCAATCCACCTATTCATGGGTAGCACCGACCTCTCAGGCCTACGCTTCCTGGGTACGCTGACTGCCGGCGGACTCATCGTCCTGCTGATGGCGTACAGCTTCCTGCTCTCAATCCTGTTCCAACTCTCGTTGCAGTCCTTGGTGCGTAACAGACGCGGGGTGGGCTCGGCGATTCAACACGCTTGGCGTTTGGTGAAGGCAGGTCCAAGGCGCGTCATCCGTGCAGCGGCTGTCGACATGGCACTCCTCTTGACGACCATCATCCTGCACGTGGCGCTGCTCTTCGCCCTACCCGGATCCGCCGCGTCCTTTGCGGGACTCTCCGATCAAGGATCGAACCCCGTCGTTCTGCAGGAGCCCAGCTCCTGGATTAACCTTCCGGTCTACCTGGCCCTTGCAATTCTCTACGGCGTCATGGGCTGTGCCCGAAGCGGGTTCTGGACTCGGGCCTACTTCACACTGGGTGGGATCTCTACGGTGGAACAGGCCTCGGACAATCGCTGACCGGGTCAGCGCAGAATCTCCACCTCGGAGAATCCCAGGGGCGAAGCACCAACGCGACCGTAGTGGGCTTTAGTGATGTGCAGTTCCAATTGCCGAATGCTGCGAGAGCGCCCGAGGTCGATTTCGGTCTTGGACATGGCATCCGGGTCCATCTCTATCGTGCGGTCGAGGCTTCCATTGATGTGCACCTCCACACTTAGTGGGCGCTGAAACTGGCTGTAGCGCGGACGTGGCCAACCGTGGCTCAGTAGGATGCGACGGCCACGCAGCGCTCTGGGAAAGGAGAGCCTGAGCCAGGGCTTACCGTCCGTCACGGCGCAATGCCAACGGGTGGTATAGAGTCCGTCGACGGCATTGGCGGCCTCCTCTCCTTCAATCTGGGTCCTCGCTTCGGCTGTAACTCCCGAACCGCGGATCAGATTCTCCTGGGCCTGAACGGAGTAGAGCAACTGCTCAGCTGTCACAACATCTTTCAAGGTTACTTCGAGGCTTGCCGACAGGAGTTCGACCTCTTCCGGGACGAAGCCTTCCTCGGCTGGTTGACGTTGGCACAACATGCGGGAGTGGATGATCCAGGTTCCATTGGCCGGAAACCGGTGCTGCACGGCGAAGCGCGTCAGCCCTGAAGCTCGCTCGGCATCATGATCCAGGCTGGTAATGAGGTGGATCTTGCTGCCCGGGGTGTCGCGCTGCGCGTAGTACTGGACCTTGGCTACGTGCAAACCACTGCCTTTTTCCCCCTCCCACTCCAGATCGGCGAGCTTGCTTGGTGAGATACCATCCACCCAGATGGTCAGGGGTGTGTCACCGGAGGCTCTCAAGTTGAAGGCATCCGTGTCACTATCGCTGGCCCAACCCCGGGTATCAGACACAACCTTTCCCTGAGGTGAGTAGGCCGTGGCCCTTCCCAAAAAGAGCAAGGCCAGCTCCGTACCGAGGGGCACGTCCGAAGGCCAGGAGCCATCGGGCTGCTGCCAGGCGATGAGCTTGCGGGCCCCCTCCCCATACCAGTCCTGATCGGCAACGACCGTCGTCCCCAGCAGACTCCCGACACGCTCCATACCGTAGACGCTGAAGTAGTGGTGAGCCCCGTTTGATTGCCCCACGTTGGAATCCCATGAGAAGTGTCGCCGCAGCCACTCCTTCCCCGCTCGGACCCCAGCTTGAGCAGGTCCGGTGAACCTGCTCGCTCCACGCCGACCGGCATGCTGTAGGTAGATCTCGAGAATGGACACGCCGGCTGTGGTCATGGAGCTGGTCACCGAAGTACTAGGGCGATAGCAGAATCCCCGAGGCTCAACGTCCAAACCCGTGCGCGGCACGCCATCGGACGGGTCTTGGCATAGCAGGGCGCCCCGCACCAGATCTTCCCAGCCACGCTTGTCGACCTTGACGCCCACCTGATCCGCCGCGCGCAAGGCCAAGGCGGCCAGGAGGCTATTGGAAAGGTCCTCTTCCAGTTGAGAGTTGTAGCCGCCGATGGAGTATTCGAAGAGGCCGTTCTCTGCCCGGTTGTCTAGAAGACTATCGACGAGGCGCTTGATCCGGCGGCGATCACCGTCCTGACCCATGGCGGCCAGGGCCAGGATCTTGGCTGACACAACGTAGGTGGCATCGTTGTCGTGGTGCAGGATGAAGGCTCGTGCGCGTTGAATGACCGGATGACCAGGGTGCACCCCGCTCCTGAGCAGCGTATACGTACGCATGGCCACACTCCCCGGCCGCAAGTGAGGCCACTCGCCCCAAGAGCCGTCGATGAGTTGGTTGCCAAGCAAGTACTCGACCCCCCTCTTCACAGCAGAGTTGATGGCTTGTGTGGGCTGGTCCCGCAGTGGACTGAGGCGGAATTTCCAACTGCCCCCGGAATTCACCACCTTGACGAGCAAGTGATTGGTTCCCTTCTTGAGCACGAACTCGATGGTACCTTCACGGGGATTTAGCTCCCGGTCATAGGGGTCATTGCGCAGAGGCTCCCCATTGAGCCACAAGCGCATCCCATCGTCAGAGCCCACATGTACAGAGACCACGCGATCCACCCGGGAATCGACCGTCCGATACAAGTAGGCAGCAGCCGTCTCCGCCCACTTGGGGGCCTTTTTTGGAGGAGTCAGGATCCGAAGAAAATCGATCTCTCCCACATCCAACTGTCCGCTACCTCCGGGTAGCGGCATCCAATCTAGGGACGAGCCGTGCGTCCCAAGGTTCACCGCATAAAACCGCGGCCCACTACGACCCGATTTCATGGCACCCAGCGCGCGCTCGGGATTGTGAGCCCGCTCTAGGTTCTTGGCCCCTTCGGGATGGTCGAAAGCACCGATCACCTGCCACGGGCCCCATGTCTGAGCCTGCAGCGTGGAAGTCAGGCCGGCCGCCGCGATAGCTAGCGCGACGCGGCTGACTTTGATGGCGGAGTGACCCACGACTCCATGCTACGAACCGGACGAGTGATCGGTGCCCCCAATTCTCTCTGGTCGCGGGCCATGCACTGTAATCCACCTGAGGAACACGATCCCCGAGATGAGCAGTGCCATGGAGAGCCCTTGGGCTTGAGTCATGCCGAAGGCATGACGTGGATTGAGACGCCATGGTTCGACGCACAGCCGCTCGAGACTCAAGAGAATCCAATGCCAAGCGAAGACGGACCCGCTACGCGACATGCGACGACGGCGACTCCAGAGCCACGTGAAGAGGCCCAAGACGAGAGCCGCTTCTACCAAGGCCATGGGGACGACCCGTACGTCAACGCCCACGGTGTACGGATAGACCACCGCATACCAGGCATCGCTGGGCCGACCGCAGCAGGTGCTGTGCCCTGCCAAGTGACAACCGATACGTCCCAAGCCGTAAATAAGCAGAATCGCAGGGGCCAGGGCATCCAGAAATGCCAGCGCTCGCGATGTGCGCCCAAAGACAACCCGCGCGTACAAGCCCGCGGCAATCCAACACGCCAGAGCCCCGCCTAGAAAAGACGCGCCGGGGTACGCAGCCGGAGCGTAGAACCAGTAGCTCAGAACCTTCCAACCTCCTACATCCACGGCGTGAGCCAGAGCACCTCCCGCAGCCATCAAGGGCGCGGCACCCAAGGTGAAATACCCAAGATGCCGCGCACTAAGCGAATGCCGGTGGCACTCACTGCGAGCCACCCATGCCACAACAAACAAACACAGCCCACACCACGCGCCCGACGTGCTGAACAGAAACGGCCCGACGTAAAATGTGGGCTGCATCTGGAATCACTTCCTGTCGGTACTCGCGGCTACTGGACCGGCCAGGTGCGCTCCCATTGCGCTCCTGATTCCAGGATCACCCTGACATGCAAGGTGGGCATGGTGAAAGCAGCAGGCACGCGCAATTCGCCCGAGCGCCAGCGCGCCGTCGGGACACCGGGTTCACCCTCGTGAGAGGACTCGGAGGGCTCACCGTCCTGGCGCATCCCGTCATGGTTGAGGTCGTCAAACCAATCCACCGTCCCTTCCACCATGCGATCGGTCCCCGTGGTCAACTCGAACCAAGGAATCCGGAGCCACCCATCAGAGCGGAACGCCTTTCCGGCATGGAAGACGGAGGTCGCGTCTGGCGCCACATCTGCGCTGTACGGCGATTCACAACCGGCTGCGACCAAAATGACGAGCGCAATGAGTCCGTGGCCCACAGAAGTAATCTTGTCGGGGTTGAGCATTTCGCTGTTTACCTATTGGTTGAAGTTGATGAGAAACTTGCGATGCACTGGTTATCGACGGTATCAGATCCTTGGCGCGGGGCCATCAAAAAACGCTCCGAAGGGCGAACCTCAGGGTGTGGCCGTGACCGTCCCAGACCGTCACGTCGCCGCTGTTGTCCCAGAGCAGAAGGTCACTGGCGAGGATCCAACCCATGAAATAGTCGGGCTCCCCCAAAGGAGCATCCACCCACACCAGGGACTGCGGCGTACCTCCATTCACGACGAGCTGGGCGCCCACGGGCCAAGAGAACTCAAGCTCGTTGTGATAGGCGTACTCCTCGCGCCGATCGAGAATGCGCACCAGCCGATCCTGGTTCACGCTTCCACCGGGCGCGCTGACCTGCATTTCGATCCCCGTATTCTGGTGAGCCACGACCAGTGGACCGCGTTCCTCGAGCAGGTGTGTTTGCTGCTTCATCCAATGGGAGCGCAAGGCCCCTCGGGCCTCACCCGAGTTCAATGCTACACCCAACAAGACTGCCAACGCTCCAAGGCCCAACCACCGTCTGTTTCCATGGTTCATGATGTTCTCCACGTTAGAAGGTCCCACTAAATCGATCCTGGGTGTCGTTCGCCGTCTTCGTTCGCAGCTCCCAGTGGGTCGCGACCTTTCCCGGCCCCGCTGCATTGGTGAAGCTGGCAATACTGATCTTTGTCGAAGGTGTCCCCACCTCACCGCAGTGGTCCCGAGCACCATCATCCGGTTTGGTGGGAGGGCTCGGTACGTTCATGCCCATGCGCTCGTAGTAGTCGAGGACCTCCAAGTAGTTCCTCTGGAACCCGGGCAGGTCGTTGGACTCGGAATAGGTGTGCAGACAGACGGACTTGAACTTGGGGCAGGCCTCGTTGACGTTGGTCACGTGGACACCGCCGACGGAGACGCCCCCGCCTTTCTTGTCTTTCCGGATGCTGCTGCCCACCGCCTTGATGCAGTCGGCCTCCACGAACACGTGGTCACAGTCAAACCCACCTGCCAGAGGATTCGTCCAGGCCCCCGATGCGGTCTCCACACTAACGAGACCCACAGAAAGCGCCGCAAGGCCAATCCCCAGGCGCGCAACGCAACCCAACAGAACATCTGAGTTCATCATCTTTTGTTTACCTCCCAAGCGATAAGGGCCGGCAGCCGGAGGGGTCCGAAGGAGCCCGGACTGCGGGCCGGTGCAGGGAGAGGACGGCCCGCAGCTGACTCGGTTTCAGGACAAATCGGAGAAAGTGACGGGGCGTGATGCGCCAGGAGTCGCCCATCAACGGCAAGGAAGCTGAACCTCACGCCTGCCAAGGAGTGAGGGTGCGTGGGCCGCTTCCGGGCGCTCTGAAACGAGGGCAACTTCTAAGCACAAGGGCCCACATCGGGCCGCATCTTTCCTCACGAACCTACGCAAATGGCCCATTGACTGAGCCCCCAGAGCACCAATCCAAGAATGAGCTCTGACCCATCAACGATGGGGGCCTGAAACCCCCGAACTATCCGACGAAACGGTGAGCACAGACCCCCCTGGATGTTCGGTGTTGTGCCCATCGTGCCCACGGGGGTTTGGGACGAGATTAGTGACGTCCAATCAAGATGCCATCTAGGCAAACGCCCGGCCCAACTGAACCGATGATCACTGTCCATTTCGCAACCCTCACAGCACTGACAATCCTGATCGGCTCCTCTTGTAGCGAGGCCCCCGCCGAAGGCGTGACGTCCACAGACCCCGAAGGTCACTCTGAGGAGGCCTCCCCCCAGTATGACGGCTCGGTTCTCTATGGTCGCTTCTGCCTGAGTTGTCACGGCGAGACCGGAATCGGCGACGGAGTCTCTGCCAAGATGCTGACCATCAAGCCCAGGGATTTCACCGCGGGTATCTTCAAGTTCCGTTCCGTGGTGGAGGGCCTACCCACCGATGCAGACCTTGCTCGGACCATCGCCAAGGGCATCGGCGGTACGGAGATGAGTGCCTATGAGACCCTCCCCCCCGAGGCCATCGACGCCCTTGTCCAGCACGTCAAGAGTTTGACCGTAGGGAATATCGAGGTCGCCGACGAGGAAGAGGCTCAAGAACTTCCGGGCCTTGTGGAGGTGGTAGAGGACAAGGAGGTGAGGGCCTGGGGCCGGGAGAGGGAACTGAGGCCTCCCACGTCCTCCGGAGAAACGCCCTTTGGAGTTCCTATC